>JAZLBQ010000010.1:0-31509 GCA_045613785.1 Candidatus Enterousia sp.
TTCAAACTGTCCAACAGACTATAAGAACAGTGGCACATCTGCATCGAGCCATGCTGGATCTGGGTCATGTATAATTACAGTAAGTGCTGGTAAATATATTGGCACGGCTGGAGATAACAGCAGTAACTGGGATACATGTGCAGGTGGAACATACAAGGCGTCGCATACAGTTGCATATGGTTCTACATCAAGTTGTTCGACATGTAGTGCTGGATATTATTGCCCTGCTGGTGCAGGATCACAGACAGCGTGTGCAGTTGGGTCATATAGTGCAGCGGGTAAGAGTGTATGCACAGCGTGTGGTGCTGGTAAGACAACATCTGGCACAGGTAAGGCCAGCTGTGATGCGACATGCGATAATGCAAGTGGTGTGTATTCGTGGGCAACACCAAGTTGGAGTGCAAACAGTGTAAGCAATCTGTGTAAGGTGACAGCATGTAATGCAAATACATATTACACAGCGACAACGGCAACAGGTTATGCAAACACTTGTTCGGCATGTGGTGCGAATTCGTCAACGGCGGCAGGGAACACATCAACAACATGTGCATGTTCCGCAGGATATACAGCGGACGGTAAAGTTGGTGGCACAGCAACAACGACCAGTGCAGCATGTCAGTTGATTAGCAACATTGCGTGTGCAATCGGTCAGTATGTTCCAGCCAAGGCAACGGCTTGTTCAGATTGCACCGCTGGATACTATTGTCCAAGCAGTGCGAAGACATATTCTTATAGCACAAGCGTTCAGGGACGCACAGCATGTAGCCCAGGAACATATCAGCCAAGCACGGGTAAAACATCTTGTGTTGATGCGTCGGCTGGATACTATGTAGGTGGTTCGGCGGCAACAAGTCAGACGGCTTGCACGGGTGCAACGTATGCGGCGAATACAAAGCAGACAGCCTGTACAGTGTGCCCGACGGCGACTAATAACGCTTCAAAAGCGACAGGATATGGATATTGGAATACGGGTAAAGATGGGGATCATACGACGGTTGTGGGTTGTAACGTAACTTATGAAAATGAACCATTGGATGATGGTAATATGAGTTTGTATTATTGCTATGCGGATACTGATGCAGCGACAACTGGTGAATACGGTGTTGATGGAACTTCAAAGGGGTGTTGGGTATATTGGAATAAGTTGACGTGTGATGGTGGATACTATAATAAGAACTATTCAGCAAGTTCGGATTATGATTTTACCAACAAAACTATAGCTAACTTGAAGTCCAATGCGTGTATAAATGCGGGGGCGGGATATTGGTCGGCAAATGATGCGTTGACCCGCACAGCGTGTGCAACCGGGTTGACAACAATCGGTTATGGAACTGCAGCGAATGAAGCGGAAGACTGTGGACGCAAGTTGCATTATGGCAGCAGCACAGTTTATCTGCGTGGTGCTGCACGAACAACACCATCGTTGCGTGTCAAAATTGGTGATACAACGTTCTTTGGTGCGTTGAGCACAACAAGAACAGGTGCATTAAAGGTCAATAATGGCGGAACAAAGTATTCGGTTGTTAATGACTGGCAGTAATAAAAAATCCCCCGGTTGGGGGATTTTTTATGGGGACTTTGGTAGTTGTATTTGTTAGGGATGTTTGTGGTTTATATGAATAATAGACCGAATTGCTATCGATATGTCTTGCAATGATAAGGATGTTTTGTTCTTGCTGTTGTTTTGATTGGTTGATTATGATGGAATAAGAAAATTTTTTTGTTGATGTTTTTTTTTGTTAGCCTCGCAGGGTTGTTGTTTCCCTTGGCTGTGATTCTTAAAAAAACACCCTGGTATAAGTCCAGGGTTGCTTGTCAGTAGAATAATATAATTACTTTTCACCCATTGTGCGGGCAGATGATAATGCATGACGCAGGGCCTGTTCCGCAATTTGGCGAATCTTTGACGCAAATGGACGCATGTTCATTGTGTCGGCCACAGTGTTGCCGAACATACGAGATATATATTCAATCTGGGTCGGGGCAATCACAAATACATCACTGGTTATGTCTGATGGATTTAAATTCTTAATCGGCTGCATGTTTTCCCCCCTACTCTTTACAATTCATGAATATTTTATCATATTTTTTTGTGATTTCTACTTGTTTATTTGCTAGTTTGTTATTATATCATAAAGTATCTTGACCGAAAGACGCAAAATTGCTATAAATTTCGTGATAAAATAAGGAAAAAGGGTATGAAAAATATTTTAGGTATGTTATTAGGGTCTGCAAATGACAGACTGGTTAAAAGTTATGATAAGACAGTTTCGATTATCAATGATTTAGAACCAAAGTATCACGCAATGAGTGATGATGAATTGCGTCAGCAAACCGTCGAATTACGTGAAAAATTAAAAGCTGGGGCAAAAGAAAAAGATATTTTGCCTGATGCGTTCGCTTTGGTGCGTGAAGCGTCAATCAGAACGATTGGATTACGCCACTTTAATGTCCAGTTGATTGGTGGTATGGTGTTGACTAATGGTCAAATCGCAGAAATGAAAACCGGTGAAGGTAAAACACTGGTCGCAACTTTGGCGATGTTCTTGAAGGCGTTGCATGGAAAAGGTGCTCATTTGATTACTGTCAATGACTATTTGGCATCTCGTGATGCTGCGTGGATGGGCGAAATTTATAAGTTCTTGGGAATGACTGTCGGTATTATCCAGCACGATATGACAGATGAAGAAAGACGGGCTGCATACGCATGTGATATAACATATGTGACAAATTCAGAGTTGGGATTTGATTATCTGCGTGATAATATGAAGTTTACCAAAAAACAACAGGTGTTGCGTCCATTCTTTTATGCAATTGTTGACGAAGTCGATAGCATTTTAATTGACGAGGCACGAACGCCGTTGATTATTTCAGGTCCTGCCGAAGATACAAGCGAACTGTATGCCAAGGTTGATGCAGTTGTGGCACAATTTACAGAAAATGATTTCAAGAAAGATGAAAAAGATCGTCATGTGACATTGACTGAATCTGGTGCAGATACTGCAACACGTCTGTTAAAAGAAGCAGGATTGTTAGTTGGTGATAATCTGTATTCTGCGGAAAATGCAGCATTGGTTATGCATATCCAACAGTCTTTGTTGGCACACCATTTATATCAGTTGAACGTCAATTATGTTGTTCGTGATGGTGAAATCTTGATTGTTGATGAATTTACAGGGCGTGTGATGAGTGGTCGTCGCTTTGGTAAAGGCTTGCATCAGGCAATCGAGGCCAAAGAACATGTAAAAGTTCAGCCAGAAAATCAGACTGTTTCGAGCATTTCTTATCAGAATTTGTTCCGTTTGTATCCAACTTTGTCTGGTATGACAGGAACTGCGATGACAGAAGCTGCTGAATTTGAAGAAATTTATAAATTGCGTGTGGTTTCAATACCTACAAACCGCCCTGTTGCACGTGTTGATCATCATGATGAAATTTATAGAAACAAAGATGAAAAATATGATGCAATCTTGAAACAAATTGCAGAGTGTATGGAACGTAAGCAGCCTGTGTTGGTTGGAACTGTTTCTATTGAAAAGTCGGAAGAATTGGCGGCTATTGTTCGTAAGAAACTGGGAATCAATCCTGCTGTCTTGAACGCAAAACAGCATGAATCTGAGGCGAAAATTGTTGCACAGGCCGGTGCCCCAGGTTCAGTTACAATCGCAACAAATATGGCAGGACGTGGAACTGATATTAAATTGGGCGGTAATGCAGAAGAATTGATTGCCCAGCTGGACCCAGAAGCACCTGATTTCGCAGAAAAGAAAAAAGAAATCTATGCTCAAATCGAAGCAAATAAAAAACAAGTTCTAGATGCTGGTGGTTTGTATGTAATTGGAACAGAACGTCATGAATCAAGACGTATCGATAATCAGTTGCGTGGTCGTTCAGGTCGTCAAGGCGATCCTGGTGATTCAAAGTTCTTTTTGGCATTAGATGACGATTTGATGCGTATCTTTGGAGCTGCACGCTTGCAGGGTATGTTGACTACACTGGGATTGAAAACAGGTGAAGCAATTACACATCCTTGGATTACTAAAGCGTTAGAAAAGGCTCAGAAACGTGTCGAAGCACGCTATTTCGAGGCTCGTAAAGAACTGTTGAAATATGATGACGTTGCAAATGAACAACGATCTGTTATCTATAAACAGCGTGATGATTTGATGGTTTCAGAAGATTTGGAACCGTTGGCTCGTGAAATGATTGCTGATGTTGTCGAAATCATCTGCGAAACAAATATTCCTGAAAAGGCAATGCCTGCAGATTGGAATCTGGAAGGAATTAGAAATGCTATGCTGCGTGCGTTCGCACTGGATATCACTGATATCGAAAAATGGAAAACTGATGAACATATCACAGAACGTAAAGCGTATGAAACGTTGTTGAATCTGGCAAATCTTAGATATGATAACCAGACAAAAAAGTATGGGCCAGAATTGATGCGTATGGCATCTCGTCAGATGATGTTGGGGGCTTTGGATACAGTCTGGAAAAGACATTTGCAGCAAATGGATTATCTGCAAAGTGCCATCGGGTTGCGTGGATATGCACAGAAAAATCCGCTGTATGAATACAAGCGTGAAGCCTTGGATTTGTTCAAAAATACAGTCAATAATTTCAAAATATTATCCGTGTCGTATGTTTGTCGTATGGAACTGACACGTGAAGATGTTGCTGCAACCGAAGCTCAACGGGCAAAACACGACGAAGAATTAAATCCACAGATGAGTGCGGAAAATCGTCGTAATGCACCCTGCCCGTGTGGGTCTGGATTAAAGTTCAAACATTGCTGTGGTAAATTGCACTAAGTCATTAGTGCAATTTATTGCGGTTTTTGGTTAAGAAAATTTATTTTTTGTTCGAATTGATTTTTGTTAAAGGAAGGGGGTTATGGGGCAATTTATTCATTTGCGGACGCATTCACGGTTTTCTGTGGGGGCAAGCACACTGACAATCAAACAAATTCCAAAATTATGCCAGGCGGCAGATATGTTTGCCTGTGCGTTGACGGATACTAATTTAATGTCGGGGTGTGCTGAGTTTTCTGATGTTATGCCCAAGAATAAATTGCAACCAATTATTGGTGTTGAATTGACACTAAATCACCATAATGCAGATCCAAAAATCTTGCGTTCTAGTTCTTTGTCCAAGATTGTTTTGTTGGCACAAAATCATACGGGATATTTGAATCTGTGCGAATTAAATCGTGTGATGTATATGCGTGGCGAAAATCATCACTTGGGGGCATATGTGTCATTTGATGAACTGAAATCGCACAGCGATGGTGTAATTTGTTTGTCGGGTGCACATTTGGGGCCTGTTGGTATGGCAATCTTGAATGGGCAAGATGATTTGGCTAAGCAGTATGCACAGCAGTTGCTGGATTTGTTCGGGGATAGGTTTTATATCGAAATTCAGCGACATGGTCTGGAAGAAGAAATTAAAACAGAACCTGGCTTTTTGAAGATAGCACAGGAACTAAATATCCCAATCGTTGCGACAAATGATGTTTGTTTTGCGGCCGATAGTGATTATGAGGCGGCAGATGCGTTGGGTTGTGTTTTGGGACAGACCAAGGTTATTGACCCAGAACGACCAAGAAAATCATCAGAACAGTTCTTTAAGTCATATGAACAAATGGCGGAAATATTTTCTGACCTGCCCGAGGCCATAGAAAATACTGTTGTTATCGCACAGCGTTGTGGATTTATGGTGAATGTTCATGAAAAACCCTTGTTGCCGCGTTTCGGTGACGATTTAGAAACAGAATGTCAAATGCTGCGTGATGATACAATGAACGGCTTGAAACGCAGATTGGAACAGCACGGCATTACAGATACGCAACCATACTATGATCAGGCAGAATTTGAACTGGGGGTTATTATTGGTATGGGATTCCCAGGGTATTTCCTGATTGTTGCTGACTATATTGATTGGTGTAGAAATAACGATGTTTTGACGGGACCTGGTCGTGGCTCGGGAGCGGGGTCTATTGTGGCGTGGGCGTTGGGTATCACAAATGTTGATCCGTTAAAGTATGGGTTGCTGTTTGAACGTTTCTTGAATCCTGACCGTATTTCTATGCCCGATTTTGACGTTGACTTTGAACCAACTGGAATTGAACGTGTGCTGGCATACGTTTGTGATAAGTATGGACACGATTCTGTGTGCCGTATTATTACATTTGGATCGTTGCAGGCACGTGGTGCAATTCGTGATATTGGGCGTGTGTATGGTATGCCCTACTCTAAGTCAGATAGATTATCAAAATTGATTCCACAAGATGCAAAAAACTTGAAAGAAGCGGTTGGTATGTCGGCGGAAATTCAAGATATTTTGAATAATGATGAAGACTTGAACAAGGTGGTGACAGTCGCAGAAGAACTAGAAGGTAGTTTGCGAAATCTGGGCCAGCATGCCTGTGGTGTTGTTATTGGAGATAGACCAACAACCAAGATTGCACCTGTTTATCGTGATCCTGCCAACCCGTTGCCGTCTTGTCAGTTTGACGGAAAGTATTTGGAAAAGTCGGGGTTGATTAAATTTGACTTTTTGGGATTGGAAACGCTGGTGGTGTTAAAGTATGCAGTGCGTTTGATTCAACAAACTCGTGGAATCAATATAGACCTGGATCAGATTCCAACCGATGACGAAAAAACAATGAAACTGTGGCAACAAGGTCTGACAGAAGGTATATTCCAATTCGATGCTCAGTTCGTTCAGCAGACTTTGCGTAAAATGCACCCGACCAGTTTCTTGGAAATCTCGGCGTTAAATGCTTTGAACCGTCCGGGACCTATTGCTTTTATTCCGCAGTTTATCGCACGTATGCATGGTGAAGAAAAAATTGAATATGTTCATCCAAAAGCAGAACCTATCTTAAAGGAAACATACGGAATTATCGTTTATCAGGAACAGGTGATGCAGTTGACCCGTGCATTGGCAGGCTTTACCCGTGGACAGTCAGACAACGTGCGTAAGGCAATGGGTAAAAAATTGATTGAGATGTTGAATGAACTGGAAGGTAAGTTCTATGAGGGATGTGAGAAAGAAGGCACGTTAGATCGTGATACCGCCAAGGATTTGTGGGAAAAGTTCAAGGAATTTGCAAAGTATGCGTTTAATAAGTCGCATGCGATTGCCTATTCTATTGTTGCAAATCAGTGTGCGTATCTGAAAGCAAACTATACGCCAGAATTTTTGGCGGCATCGATGTCTAGTAACTTAAATGATACCGACCAGTTGGCGATATTTGTTGATGATGCTAAGACTAATTTTGGTATTCAAATTGTGCCACCTGATATCAATCAAAGTGAATCGTTGTTTACTGTTGTTGATGGCAAGATTGTTTATGGGTTGGCTGCTTTGAAAGGTGTTGGAACGGTCGCTACAGATGCAATCGTTGCAGAACGTAATGCTAATGGAAAGTTCAAGAATTTGACTGATTTTGCAAAGCGTTGTGCACCAATTATGAATAAGCGTATTTTGGAAGCTTTTGCTAAGACCGGTGTGCTGGATTCGTTAGAACCAAATCGGGCGGCAGTTTATTTGAATGCAGATGCGATTTTGTCTTATGCTGCAAAGTCAAAAGATGGCTCTAATATGTTGTCGCTGTTTGCTAATACGATTGAAGACGATGTTGCCGAAGACAGATTACATAAAAATTTGCCTAAAACAGAACCGTGGACCTTTGGACAAAAGTTGGAAAATGAATTGTCTGCATTGGGATTCTATATTTCTGCACATCCGTTGGATCAATATAAACATTTGATTCAGCGTGCAAATCTGGCGACTAGTGCGACATTGGCGGCGGTGGGTGATAGAAAATCTGTGCAGATTGCAGCTAATGTCAATTCTTTTGGACGGCGACGGACCAAGACAGGCAAAGAAATGATTACAATCAATGCGTCCGACAGTTCAGGTAATATTGATGCAGTGGCTTTTGGGGATTCTGCTATTGAATTTGCTCAGATTTTGGCAAACGAAAATGTGGTTTTGATTTCAGGAAAAACTTCTTGTCGTGATGACAGGGTTTCGGTGTTTGTTGATTCTATTGTGCCGCTGACACAGTGGGTCGCAAAGATTGCTAAGAAAATTACGTTAGATATTCGTGATCAAGCGGTCTTGCAAGATGTAAAAAAGGCTATTATTGCGTTGCCACGTGGATATACAAAAGTTGAATTGGTGCTGCACGGTGCAGAAAAAACGGCAACGGTTGCCTTGCCTGGTGGGGTTGAACTTGGAAGCACAACTGTGGCGGACTTGGTGGCATTGGGATTGAAGGTAGAGGTGGAATAATATGGCGGTTGAGCATGTCCCAGTTTTGTTGGGTGCAGTTTTAGATGCTTTAGGTGATGTTCAGGGCAAAACAATTGTCGATTGCACTTTTGGTGCAGGTGGATATTCACGTGCTTTTCTGGAACGTGGGGCAAATGTTATTGCATTTGATCGTGACCCAAATGCGTTGCGATATGTTGATGATTTTAAGAAAGATTTTCCAGGACGATTTGAATTTATGCCACTGGCATTTTCAAATGTTGCAAATCTGGACAAGACAGTTGATGCAATTGTGTTTGATTTGGGGATTTCTTCAATGCAAATCGATGTAAGGGAACGTGGTTTTTCTTTTCGAGCAGATGGTCCTCTGGATATGCGTATGGCACAGGTCGGAATGACGGCCGCAGAACTTATTGCACAGTCAAGTGTTGCAGAATTGACCCAGATATTAAAAAAATATGGCGATGTAAAGAAGGCTGCTGTGTTGGCTAATGCAATGAAAAAGGTGTTGCCACAGACTACATTTGAATTGCGTGATTTGATTTTTAACCCAAAGGATGTTGCACCTGTCTTTCAGGCCTTGCGTATTGCAGTAAATGATGAAATGGGAGAATTAGAGGCGGCATTGGTAGCGGTGCCAGATTTGTTGGTTGTCGGGGGAAAGTGTATTTGTGTTACTTTTCATTCGCTGGAGGACAGAATTGTAAAAGCTACTTTCCGTGATTGGACAACAGCACCAGGTGACCCACGATTGCCGGCCTTGGATTCTGCAGCATTTGAATTGTTAAAAACTGCCCTGCCCGATGCGACAGAAATTGAAAATAATCCACGAGCCAGGTCAGCTCACCTGCGTGGGGTCAAGAAAATTATATAATAAAAAGGCACGATAATGCACAGATTAAACACTCAAAATCAGGATATCGTTTCGGCTTTGCTGAATTTGTTGGCAATTGAGCGGCGGACAAATTGTCCTGAATTGATTGAAACAGTGCAAAACACCAGACAAATTCTGGTTGATAAACTAGGAATTGGGACAGAAGAATACAAGGTTGTGATGGAATTGTGTAAAAATTTTGAAGATTCTGTGGATAAGTGCAATTAGCTGTTGATTTAGATTGTGTAAAAATGGTAGAATTGAACAAAGAGAGAAATTAAATTGAAACGTTCTTGGACAAATTTTGTTAGTTTTTATGCCTTGTTGGCGACCGTATTGGGTGCGTCAACGGCAGTGGCAGCACAAGCCCCAAATCCACGAAGTGTGGTCAATTCTGATGTTGCATCGCAGAGAATTGATGGACGCTCAATCGTGCGTGGGGATGGCGATAACGTCAATGTTTTAGGACGCAGTGCTGTGCGTCAAAAATCTGGTGTCGCAGGCCGAAATGTTGCAGATGTCAAAGTGCCGTCAGTGGCACGAACTGCGTCACGTCAGAATACTGTTGTTCGGTCAGGAACAACACAGGGGGCAAGTTCTGTTCGCTCTGCGACGGTTGCTCGTGCTGCGAGTGATACGGGTGTGTTAGGCAGTTCTCGTAATTCGTCGAATGTTTCAAAATACGGTTTGTCCCGTGCGGCGGCACAATCACGTGCAACAGCGGTTTTTAGTGATGTTTCAAAAATTGGTGGTGGCTACTCAACGTGTCGTGATGCATATGCAACCTGTATGGATCAATTTTGTGCGGCTGCCAGTGATACTTATCGTCGTTGCTATTGCAGTGAACGCTTTATTGATTTTCGTGATACCGAAGATGCGTTGGATGAAGCCAAAGTTCTATTGCAGAAATTTGAAGATAATAACTTAAATGCGGTTGATAAAACGGCCGCTGAGGTTAATGCAATGTATTCTGCGTCTATCGGTGAAGCGGCAATTAAAAATGATACTAGTGCTGCACAAAGCATCTTGAACGAAATTGGTGATTTGTTGTCAGGAAAAAGAAAGCCAAATCGTCAGGATTCAACATTATCTATGGGGGTAATGTCGTTAGATTTTTCAACTGAGATTGGTGATGTTTGGGGTGAAGGTGGCGGAACATCAATATTCGATTCTGGAACAGGTGTTGATTTGACAACGCTGGAAGGTTCTGATTTGTATAATGCGTCAAATAAACAATGTTTACAGATGATTGCGGATAGTTGTGATAACAAGGCCACTTTAAATATGGCTAGCAGTGCTTACAGCATTATGATTAGTCAGGATTGTAATGCGTATGAAAGAAGTTTGAATTCAAAACGTGAAGCAGTTCTGAATACTGTTCGACAGGCTGAAAAGATTCTGCGTGAAGCCCGTCTGGAAGAATATCGTGCACATAATTCACAGGATGTAAATGATTGTTTGAGCAAGGTTAAATCTGCAATAACAAATGAAGTGGCTTGTGGTGCAAACTATAAACGTTGCTTGGATTATTCAGGGAAATATGTTCGTCCGGATACGGGCGAGGTGATTTATTCGCCAACCTTGTTCCAGTTGTCAGATCAGATAATTTTGTCGGGAAATGCTGACGTTTCGGATATTTTGGCAGCAAATCCAAATTATGATAAATTCTTGGAATCAAAGAAGATGTTTGCAAATACTGCATTGGATTCGTGCCGTGATATTGCAGACGTTGTCTGGAAGGAATTTAAACGCAGTGCTTTGGTTGAAATTTCCCAGGCACAAGATGATTTAATTGAAGAAGTTAAAATGACTTGTGTTAATACAATGGCAGAATGTTATGATACACAGTCAGGTGCGTTAAAGGATTTTGATACAACAACAGCCAAGGCAGCTGGGGCGTTGTCAGTTTATGCTGCTAAATCAATGTGTCAGGAAAAAGTTACTGCCTGTGCAGCATTATACAGCAGTGGTGTGGGTTGTAGTGTTGATGACAAGGGAAAAATTTCAAATGCAGAAACATGTGGATTGGCAGCTTTGTTAGCATTTGTTGATACTGTTGATAATGTGCGTGTTGCAGAAAGTTGTGAAACAGCATTAGATGCATATGTCAAGGATTTGTGCACACCAACAACTGGTGAAAAGGGATATCCATGGCGTTGTCGCACGTTGACTATGGGTAATGTTAATCAGTTAGGCGGTATAAGTCAGACATCGGGAGCGAATGTTATTGGAAATAATTTTGCAAATATGGTTGCAAAGTTTGCGGTGGATAACTGTAGCGATCCAACGATTGACGCAGCAAAAAGAACGTTTGATGCGTTGCCTGTGCAGACCAAGACTCAGGTTCAAAAGTTTATTGATGAAGTTCAGGAAGAATTGTCTTATCAGTTGCGTGAAGAATGCTTGGATTTGGATGGATATTGGATGATAGACAAGAATGAAACTGCATATGCAAATGCTAAACCGTTGAGTGTGTTTTATTCGACATTTTATGCGGGAAAGTCGGCAGACGAAAGTATGACGTTTGGAAAGTGTGCAGAAAATTCAACCCGTGTTTCATGTCTGGCGTATAATTCCAATGCCGCCAAAGATGGCGAGGATGAAGAACCATTGACAGTTGCGTCGTATAACCTGGACCGTGATGAATGCACGTTCACTGATTCCTGGTTTGAAGCACAGTGTAAGTTGATGGGTAATGGTTATTATGAAAATGGTATTTGCTATGTTGCAGAGGTTTCTTCAAAGTAAACGGGGTGTTAAAATGAAAAAAAATTATCTGTTTTTTTGTGTATTGTCTTGTTTGCTGATGGAATTGAATTCGGCAATTGCAAAGGTTGATACCACCTATGCAAAAGCGTGGATGGGGGGGGAATATACTGTTGATCCTGGAATTGGTGCAGGAAAGGTTAAGGATGATAGTATTGAATCTAGCGATCGTTGGAATATGGGATATTTGAAACTGGGTAGTTCCAAGGTAAATTTTAGCTCTGCAATTGGTGATTTTATTATTGATGGTGCACTGAAGAAAGGTGGAAAACACGGGACGTATGGTGATGAGTGGGCTGTTGTTGCATTGGTCGCTGAACAGGTGGTAGAGCATGGTGGTTATTTTTGTCCGTATCAATTGCAGTGTGCAAATAAGCATGGTAATGGTGGGGCATGGTTGCGTGGGTTTGAACCAACAGGATATAGCAAATCAAAATGTGCTTGGTTTTGCGAAAAGGGTTATACGGGAACAAATTGTGGACCACAGAAGTCGGTTTTGTCGGGTATGAATACGCCGACCAACACAAGGGCGGATGGTTTGTTTTCAGGGGTGACGATGAAACAGTCAGGCAAGGATAAAAATGATAAAATAAGTTCGGTTGTTTTTTTTCGTGACAGTTTTTCATGGTCGTGTAAAAACAAAAAGAAAGGAAGTGCTGAATGTTCCAATGATGTAAGAAAGGCATATGTTATGCTGGGGGGCGTTGCTTTTAAAGAGCATGGCATTGTTGCAACACCTGTTTATTTGGAGTGTTATGCACAAACCAATACCGGCAATCATTCATGGGTTAGAACATTGGGGATATTTCCAGATGGAAAGCAAGAGTTGTTGTGTGCAGAAGGATATACACCAAATTCATCAGAAACTGATTGTGTTTTGGTAACAGAAGAAATGTTGGCTGTTACTAATGCATTAGAAGAAACAGGGTTGGAGTTTTGTTCAGGTTGGGATGAATCAAAGTTTGATAGCAAAATTCATACGATGGACACATCAACTGAGGATTGTGCTAGATTTTGGTGCACTGAATCAGGTAAGGCATTTAAAGCGGTTGGCGATACAACGTGTGTTGATTGTGCAACAGGTATCAAAGGTGGTCAAAGTAAAATTAATGGAACGTGTGTAAAGTGTGAAACAGGTCAGTTCTTTGATAAGGATAGTGGTGAGTGCAAATCTGCAGCAGCATATTCTAAGATGGATTTGCAATATGGTAAAGGCAAGACAAAAAATTCAAACATGCCATTGGAAAACCAATGTTGGACAATTTTAACACCAGAAGAATATCGTAAGTGTGTTGAAAGTGGTGGTGCAGAGTAGATTTGATGTGTCAAAAAAAATCCCCCGGTTGGGGGATTTTTTTATGAGTTTGATTGGGTGTTTGATTAGTTTTTTTATTCCTGTATGTGGAAATGATGATGTTTTTTGCCTTATTCCTGGCCGGCAAGAGTCTTTAACAAACGCATTACTATTTCACGTTGGTCATCTGACTGCAATTTCCAATACAGATTTATCAATTGTAACGATTCGTTCTTGGATAATGGGTCGGTTGTTCCCTGGTCGCAAACACGATTCTTGGGCAAGTGGCCATTGCGTGGCTCTCGCTCAATATGTCCTGGTAAGCCCGAAAAGAAAAATGATATCGGGGTTTCCAAGGCAACACTAATTTCAAACAGACGTGATGCAGATATGCGATTTGATGCACATTCATATTTCTGAATTTGTTGAAATGATACACCGCAGATCTTTGATAAATCTTTTTGTGAAAGCCCCATCATAACACGGCGTAGTTGTAAACGCTGGCCAATATGTTCGTCAACTGCGGTTGGTGAGAAAGGTTTGCCACTCATTTTTTCTTTGTCTCCCGATAAGATGTATTTCTATGTTTTGTCTTATACAATTTTTCTTTTGATTTTGCAATCGAAAAACGGCTATCATAGCCACGGTTAAAGTAAGAAAAAGGAAGAAGAATGAAGAAACCTTTGGTTTTGTGTATAATGGACGGGGTCGGAATAAATCCTGATAAATCTCATAATGCAGTGGCGTTGGCTAAGATGCCTTTTTGGAACAATTTATTGCAAAAATATCCGCATGCCGAATTAAATGCTAGTGGTGTGGCAGTTGGTTTGCCTGATGGAACAATGGGAAATTCAGAGGTTGGACATATTACAATTGGTGCAGGACGGGTTGTAAATCAGTTCTTACGACGCTTTCAAATCGAAAACTGGGACGAAAATCAGCCTTTGCAGGATTTTATTGCGTCTGTCAAAAGTGAAAATGGTATCGTTCATGTGGCAGGACTGATGTCAGACGGACGGGTGCATGCCGATGTAAATGATATACTGGTAATTGTTAAATATGTTTTAAACGCTGGGTTGCGTGTGTGTATTCACTTTATTGCAGATGGGCGTGATACCCTGCCCCAGTCTGCAGAAAAATATATCGAACTGATAAAAGCAAAATTGTCAGATGCGTTGGCTGATGGACAGGCGTTCTTTGGAACGCTGTCAGGGCGTTATTATGCAATGGATCGCAATCAAAATATGGACAGAACACAAATCGCAATCGATGCAATCGCAAATGCAAAATCTAAATATGTGGCCAAGACAATTGATGACGCATTAAAAGATGCATATGCCCGTGGTGAAACAGATGAATTTATTTATCCTGTTGTTATAGATGGAGATGTGCCAATTCGTCCAAATGATGGTTTCTTGTTTGGGAACTATCGCAGTGATCGGGCTCGTCAGATTATGCGTGAAATATTGAAAACAAATGCCAAGATTTTGTGCTTTTCACAATATGGCGAAGGATTAAACGAATTGTGCCCTGCACTGTTGCCTGATGTCGCAGTCGAAAGAACGCTGGGTGATGTGTTGGCGGAAAATGGTTTGGCACAGTTGCGTATCGCAGAAACAGAAAAATATAACCATGTGACATATTTCTTTGATGCTGAAAGAAATGTTGATTTTGAAAACGGTAAAAAGGTTTTAATCGCATCGCCAGATGTTGCGACTTTTGATTTGAAACCAGAAATGTCTGCCGTGGAAATTACAGATGCTTTGTTGCCATTGCTGGGGCAGTATGATGTCGTAATTTTGAACTATGCAAATGGTGATATGGTTGGACATACAGGAAATGAAAGTGCGGCAATTCGTGCAATGGAAGTCTTGGATTCTCAATTAGCACGTTTAGTTCCTGCTGTATTAGATTTGGGGGGAACGTTGCTGATTACAGCAGATCATGGAAATGCAGAAAAATTGTGGGATGAAAAGAATAATGTGCCGTGGACTGCACATACGGTAAATCCTGTGAATGTTGTTTTGGTCGCTGAAAATGCACCAGAAATTCATAATGGGGGGCTGGCCGATATTGCACCAACAATGTTAAAGTTGTTAGGTATTAAACAGCCAGATGATATGACAGGAAAGTCATTGATATAAAAAAAATAATGCACCAGATGGTGCATTATTTTTTGCGACGCAGTGCAAAGAAATCTTTTAATAACTGGGCTGATTCGTTTGCAAATTCTGGCATTTGATGAACGTTGGGCTTCCACAGGTGGCGGTCACTATCATAAATGCGGGCGTTTGATGTTATGCCACCGCCTTTTTCATCTGTTGCGGCAAAATATACGTTTTTTATTCTGGCAAACGATATTGCCGTCGCACACATCGCACACGGTTCAAGCGTGACGTAGATATCACAGTCGTCCAGGAATTTTTGCCCCAGTTTTTTGCAGGCACGATTTATAGCAACAATTTCAGCGTGCAATGTTGGGTTCTTTTTTATTTGCACCTGATTTTCACCACGGGCAATTATTTTGCCGTCACGAACAATAACTGCCCCAATCGGAACATCGTCGTGAGCAAAAGCACGTTTTGCATAAACAAAGGCTTGATTCATAAATTTCATAATTTATACTTTAACGTATGGATTCTAAATTGCAAATCATTTCAGGACAATTTCGGGGGCGTAAGTTACGCCTGCCACCTGATGCACGACCAACGCAAAATCGGGCAAGGATTGCTTTGTTTAATATGCTGGAATCGGGAATTGTTGAAGAGTTGCCTAATGATATGCGTGTCTGGGATGCGTTTGCAGGAAGTGGTGCTTTTGGCTTAGAGTGTTTATCACGATATCCAATGGCACGGGTTGTCTTTACAGATGTTGCACCAACGTCAATTAAAACTGTGCGAGATAATTTGGCAGTGCTTGCTGTCGGTAGTCGGGCAACTGTTGTTCAGATGGATGCCGTTGCCGGTGCGGAAAAGTATGGGGCTGATGCAGATTTAATATTTTTGGACTCGCCATACGACCAGGCAAATCTGGGACGCAGTTTGGTGACACGTTTGGGACGGGTGGCAAGGTCTGGAACAATTTTAATCTGGGAACAGGAAGTTGGAAACGCTGTTGCACCAGATGAGGAAAAATGGGAAGTCTTGCGTGATAAGACATACGGACGTGCCAATTTTCTGATTTTACGCAAGATTTAACTTGTGTTGATTTTAGTGTTTTTGTAATGAAATGTTTTTACTGATGTTGAGGGTTGTTATTGTTTTTTGGATAAAATGAGGGTGATATTACTTGGTTTTTTGCTGTTTTTTATGCCATGTGTGGCGGTGGCTGATATTGTATCCAAAGGGTATGTCACGGAATATGTTAGTCAACAAGGTAAAACAAAGGTAGATACGTCTGCGTCATCTGTGCAAACAATGGCGGGCAGTTATACCGTTTCGGGTTCGTTCAAGGTGCCTACACCGCCATTGCCAGCACCAGAATAAAATTAAATTATGAAAAAATTGATTTGTTTATTCTTTTCGTTGTTTTTTTTAGAGGCCCATGCGGACGATGTTGTTAATGTCAGATATATTCACGAATTGTTGGAACATAATTATGGAATCTTTGTGCCGTATAATGATGGTTTGATTGATGATACAGTGGCGGCAAATATGAAGTATTTGTTGACTGTTGTTGATATTGCAAATAACTTCTTGACAGGGACAATGACAAATTATGCAGCAAGTGCGTATGCCACGGAAGATGCTGCTGATACTGTTGTAGCCAAACAGGCTTTTGATACGTTGATAAAGGATGTTGTTGTTTTAGATGTGGATTATCCGTTCGAAGTTGGTGCAACAGCTGATTCGTTTTCTTTTTCTATGTCAGCTCAGGGAGAATTTTATATAGATTGGGGGGATGGGAATAAAGAAACAATAACTAAAAACGATACGCAAAATCTAACCTATTCTCATTCTTATTCGGGAGCTGCTAGTTATATAATTAAATTTGGTGGGGTTGCGACAGACTATAATGATGATATAACGACAGCAACAATTAGTTTTGCTAATAATGCAAGTATCACGTCTTTTACAGGTAATTTAAGTATGATTTTTCCAACGCTGGAAAGTGGGAAAAATCCACGCTTTTATAACAGTTTTTCGGGGTTGACGGGTTTTAGTGGATCAATGCCTGCAAATTTGTTTATTGATTTGACTGGGGCACCAGTTGCGAATATGTTTAATGGAACATTTAAAAATACGACTAATATTCGTGGGACAATACCTGCAGATGTGTTTGGTAATTTAACAGGAGCACCAGCCGAGGGTATGTTTCATTCGACTTTTTATGGATTGCGTCAGTTGGGAAATGGAATTCCTGCTAATTTATTTGAAGGTATTGTTGGACCACCAGCCAAGGATATGTTTAATAGCACGTTTTATGGATGTGCAAAATTACGTAATAATATTCCTGCAGGCTTGTTTGCTGGGATTAGCGGACAGCCTGCCCAGGGTATGTTTAGTCAGACATTTTATGGGTGCACAAAACTTTCCGGGATTGACGATGGGGTGTTCGGTGATTTGTCGGGCGATGCACAAACGGATATGTTTACCAAAACATTTTATAATGACAATAAATTATATGGTTATTCCCCAAAGATAAATGGTCAATATTTGTATCAGATTTGGCCAAATGCAACACAGGCTCAGGTTGGTGATGCTTTTTATAAATGTCAAAAACTGTCTGATTATGGTTCGATTCCGTCAACATGGCGATAAGTTTCGTAGCTATGCACCATGTGGTGCTTTTTTATTTCTGGGGCTGTTATTTTGTTGTTGTGCTGTTTTTATGTTTTTTTCTATAATTAAATAGATAACTTCAAGGAAAGGAAGTTAATGTGTTGAATGGACTAGGTTTTTGCTGCCGTTGCTTTGGTGGCTGGGTTTGGTATTTTTATACTAGACCTGTTTTTGCTGTGTGTTCAACGCTGGTTGAGGGATAAAACGAGGGTCGATGAAGCGTTTGGTGCTGATTGTTTGTGCGATTATGACAGGAACTGCGTATGCAGACCTGGCTTCTACGTCGTATGTCAGCACGGCAGTTGAAACACGTGTAGATACTTCGGCCGAAGCAAAACAAGTTATGGCCGGCGAATATACTGTTTCTGGAAGCTTTAATGTGCCGACACCACCCTTGCCCCCTGCGGATTAAATCATGAAACGATTGCTTGCTGTTATCTTTGGAATACTGCTGACGACTGCGAGTTTTGCCGCACAGATTGTCAATGTTGATTATGTTCATAATTTAATTCAGCAAAAGTGGAATATAATTGTGCCGTTTAATGAAAACTTGACCGACAAATCAGTGGCGGCAAATATGAAATATCTGTTGACTGCAATTGACGTTGCGAATAAAAAATTAAACGGATGGCCTACGTCAAGTTATGGCGAAACTGAATATGCAACAACCGCAGCAGCAGATACTGTCGCTGCACAGCAGGCCGTGAATTCTTTGATTAAATTTATTGGATTCCCTTTTAAGTTGAATACAACAAATACAACGTCTGAATTTCAATTCGTTATTTCTGCCAAAGGTAAATTTTATGTGAATTGGGGGGACGGAAAAGAAGAAGTTATTGAAAAAAATGACACAAATGAAACCTTGTATTCCCATACGTATGATATTCCTGGCGAATATACAATCGAGATGGACGGCAAGGCGACGGCTTATAATAATGGCGGAAATGTGGCCGCAATTAGTTTTAATAACAACCAAAATATTGCAGGAATGTCAGGTAGTTTGGGTCAGGTGTTTTCAACGCTGCCAAATGGAACACAACCAAAGTTTTATTATACTTTCGCAAATACTCCAAACCTGAAAGGCACAATACCGCCAGGATTGTTTTCTGGAATAAAGGGTGCTCCTTCAAAAAATATGTTTTATGGGTTGTTTTATGATGCAAATCAGTTGACAGGACAGATCCCTAAAACTTTGTTTTCAGGTATCGAAGGTAATCCAACAGAAGGAGTTTTTTATAGAACGTTTGAAAAATGCTCGGGGTTGACTGGTGATATCCCTGTTGAACTGTTTGCTGGGATTTATGGAACACCCGCACGTGATATGTTTCATGCAACTTTTTCAAATTGCACAGGACTGACAGGAATCGCTGGGGCGTTGTTTGGAAGGGTTTCTGGTGCTCCTGCACAGCGTATGTATAATGCGACTTTTTCAGGCTGTAGCGGTTTGACCGGAAATATCCCAGATACTTTGTTTGGTGTTTTTGATGGTTTGCCACAGGAACTTATGTTTGGAAATACTTTTTATGGTTGTGGTGGTTTGACAGGACAAATCCCAGATGATTTGTTTGCTGGTATTTATGGGCAACCCGCAAAGCGTATGTTCGAAGGAACTTTTAATATGTGCAGTGGGCTGACAGGTCATTTGTCTTCGACGTTATTCGCTGAAATAGAAGGAGAACCCGTCGAAAAAATGTTTTATAATACTTTTGCTGGTTGCTCAGGGATCGGTGGTGTTTTGCCAAGTGGTTTGTTTGCTAAAATTTCAGGTAATGTAGCACCACAGATGTTTTATAGAACTTTCTTTAACTGTCATAGTCTGTTGGGAATCCAAGATGGGGTCTTTGGTGATTTGACTGGCACGCCTCAATCGCAGATGTTTGCAGAAATGTTCTATCGAAATTATTCAATGGTGGGAGATTCTGCCAAGACAAATGGAAAATATTTCTATGAAGTTTGGCCAGAGGCAACATCGGCTCAGGTCGGTAAAATGTATCTGGAAGATACTGGTTTGGCAGATTGGACAGAAATTCCAAGTGTATGGAAATAAAAATACTTGATTTTTTATGCTTTTTAGGTAATAATAGCCGCCGCACAGCACCCTTGGAGGCTGTGTTAAACGTAAACTAATGCTATAAAAGGATAAAGAAATGGCAATAAACTTAAATGCAGAAATTCGCAACGTAGCTGGCAAGGGGGCCGCACGTAGCATCCGCAATAACAAAAATATCCCTGCTGTTATTTACGGGGAAAAGAAAGCCCCTGTCGCAATCGAATTGAACGGTCGTGAATTCGAAATGTTGTTGAAAACACCAGGTTTGCGGACTAAATTGTTCCAAATCAAAACAAACGAAGGCACAGAAGACGCAATGTTGATGGATGTTCAGTATCATCCAGTGTCTGATGCAGCAATTCACGCAGACTTTAAGCGTATCGATGTTAAAAAGCCTGTAAACGTTGTTGTGCCTGTCGAAGTTATCAATGCTGAAATTTCAAAGGGATTGAAGTTGGGCGGAACTTTGAACTTTGCTGTTCGTAAAGTTGCTTTGCGTGGTTTGGTTGATGTTATCCCAGAAAAAATCATTATCGATTTGGCAAACTTGACAATCGGTGACGTGGTTCACGGAACAGATTTAGTCTTGCCAGAAGGTGTTGAATTGGGCTTGCATCAGGCTGAATTGGCATTCGCTATTATCGGTGGTAAAATGCCAATGGAAGAAGACGAAAAAGCTAAAGCCGCAGCAATGGCAGCTTCTAAGAGATAATCTTGGTTTGGTTAGCTTGTCAACCGCCCAGTTGGGCGGTTTTTTTGTTGCTTTTTTATTAAGGAAAATATGACTGTTGCCACTTGAAATCATTTTCTGTTTAACTATATGGTGTGTAAGCGAAAATTTTAAGGAGTGAAAAATATGGGAAAAGTATTAGGTATCGATTTGGGAACAACTAATTCTGCTATGGCCTTTATGGACGGCAGCGACCCAAAAATTATCGAAAATTCAGAAGGTCAACGAACAACACCTTCGGTTGTTGCATTGACAACAGGTGGTGAACAGTTGGTCGGTATTACCGCAAAAAATCAGGCTGTGACAAATCCTGAAAATACAATCTATGAAATTAAACGTTTGATGGGATTGCGTTTCGACAGCCCTGCTGTGCGTGAAATTGCAGCTCGTGTGCCATATAAAATTGTCGCAGGTGAAAATGGTGATGCATGGGTTGAAATGGACGGTAAAAAATATGCCCCATCTCAGATTTCTGCAATGATTTTGGCAAAGTTAAAGAAAGATGCGGAAAGCTATTTAGGTGAAACTGTTACAGATGCTGTTATTACCGTGCCGGCATACTTTAATGACTCGCAACGTCAGGCAACTAAAGATGCGGGACGTATCGCTGGATTGAATGTTTTGCGTATCGTTAATGAACCAACAGCCGCTGCGTTGGCTTATGGTTTGGACAAAGGTAAAGACGGTGTTATTGCTGTTTATGACTTGGGTGGTGGAACGTTTGACGTTTCTATCCTGGAAATCGTTGACGGTGTGTTTGAAGTAAAATCAACAAATGGTGATACTGCGTTGGGTGGTTCTGATTTTGACGCACGTATTCTGGAACACTTGATTGCAGAATTTAAGGCACAGTCTGGAATCGATTTGTCTGGTGATAAGTTGGCACTGCAACGTTTGAAAGAAGCAGCAGAAAAGGCAAAGATTGAACTGTCTTCTAAGACATCAACAGATATCAATTTGCCATATTTGACAGCTGATGCAACAGGTCCAAAACACTTTAATACAACCTTGACACGTGCAAAGTTGGAATCTTTGGTTGCAGATTTGATTGAACGCACAATCGAACCTTGTAAAAAAGCGTTGAAAGATGCTGGGCTTGATAAATCTCAAATCAATGAAGTTATTTTGGTCGGTGGTCAGACACGTATGCCAAAGGTCGCAGAAACTGTAAAAGAATTCTTTGGTCGTGAACCACACAAGGGCGTAAATCCAGACGAAGTAGTCGGTATGGGGGCTGCAATCCAAGGTGGTGTGTTAAAAGGCGAAGTTAAAGATGTTTTGCTGTTGGATGTTACACCGTTGTCTTTGGGAATTGAAACGTTGGGTGGTGTGTTCACACGATTGATTGATCGCAATACTACAATTCCAACAAAAAAGTCTCAGGTATTTAGCACTGCTGAAGATAATCAGTCGGCTGTGACAATTCGTGTGTTCCAGGGTGAACGTGATATGGCAGCTGATAATAAGTTGTTGGGTCAGTTTAATCTGGAAGGAATTGCCCCTGCCCCACGTGGTATGCCACAGATTGAAGTTTCTTTTGATATTGACGCAAATGGCATTGTTCATGTGTCTGCTAAGGATAAAGGAACAGGTAAAGAACAGGCAATTTCAATTAAATCAGACGGCGGTTTGTCGGAAGATGAAATCAAACGTATGGTTGATGAAGCTGCTGCTAATGCCGAAGCTGATAAGTTGAAACGTGAATTGGCAGAAGCAAAGAATACCGCAGAAACTGCTATATTTAGCATTGAAAAATCACTGAAAGAACACGGTGATAAGATTAGCGAAGACGAAAAGAAAGTAATCGAAGATGCTAAAAAAGAACTGGCTGATGAACTGGCCAAGGCTGATGCAACCGCAGAGTCTTTGAAACAGAAAACTGATGCGTTGTCTGAAAAAGCTATGAAGTTGGGTGAAGCTGTTTATAAGGCAGCACAGGCCGAACAACAGGCAAATAATGATGCCGGTGAAAAGAAAAATGATGATGGCACAGTCGATGCAGATTTTTCTGAGAAAAAATAAGAAAAATTGAACTTTTTCTTTTAATCCCCCGACTGGGGGATTTTTGTTTACTTAGAATTTTGTTGACTTATTGTATATTTGTGCAAGAATGAGTTGGCTAACAAAAAGGAATTTGTAAATGATATATAATAAAGTGCGTAGTATTTTGGAAAAATATTCAAAAGGTATGACTGTTACGCCAGATTTAAATTTGACTAATGATTTGGGGTTGGATTCAATCGATCGTGCAGAAATTGGCGTTGAATTAGAGGACTCTTTGGGCATGAAAGAGGGCGTTATTTTGCATGAAGATATGATGGGATGCCAAACTGTGCGTGATTTGGTAGTAATGCTGGAAAGCGTAAAAAAGTATTCTGAATTTAATGCTAAACAGCATGTGCCATCTGCACCAAAATATAATTTTTCACGCTTGCAGCCAAACGGAACTAGAATTTGTGTCCATACGGGAAATATCTGCAATAAAGTTACTTATTTGAGAGCAGTAGATACAAATCCAGATTTTTGTAATATTGTAAAATGTCAGGCTTTGCAGTCTTATCTACAAAAATCAAAATAATAAAAAGTTAAACGGGCTTTCGCCCGTTTTTTTTGTTTCCTTGTTATTTGGTTTCGCCAATGTAAATCCCAAGGTTGTTTGCAATTTCCAATAATGGGTCGTCAGACGAAACATAGGCGTTAGATGTTTTTAGCTCAGGAATTTTAGGGTCTGAAACACATTCGCCACTTTCAAGGACTGTTGATAATGCGACAGTGTGAATTTCACCACATTCTAAGGCGGTCATAACGTAAGTTTCACCATTTTCAATCGCATTTAATGCACAGTCTGCAAAACGTGTTGCAAGAATGCGGTCAGTGGCGGTGGTGTCCCCTGCCCGCTGAGTGTGTTCAGGAAATGCTGTGCGGTTTACAATGCCGGCAGCAGTTAGTTTGCGTGAAATCATATCCGCTGGTCGGCCTGAATGACCACGTAATGAAATTCCTTCGGAAACCACAATAATCCCATAGTCGGTGCTTGAATTGTTGATGTGCGATATCAGTTTGTTGACATCAAATTTAATTTCAGGTATTAAAATCGCTGAAGCCCCAACCGCAATTCCAGCATTTAATGCCAGTTGGCCACAATCACGCCCCATTGCCTGGACAACAAACCAACGATGATGACTGCGTGCAGTTAGCATTAGTTGATCACAAAATGATGTTAGTTGTTGCACGGCGGTATCAAATCCGATTGTGCGTTCGGTTAATGGAATGTCCAAATCGATTGTTTTTGGAATACATACCAGTTGTAAATCACGGTATAAGGAA
Organism: Candidatus Enterousia sp.; assembly: GCA_045613785.1. Lineage (GTDB taxonomy): Bacteria > Pseudomonadota > Alphaproteobacteria > Rs-D84 > Rs-D84 > Enterousia. The sequence continues at coordinate 24,103 of JAZLBQ010000010.1, forward strand.
CGGTTTGCCCATGCCAGCGATAAACTGCCGTTGCCACCAATTAAAATCAATGCGTCCAAATCTAATGTTTGTAATGATTTGCGTAGTTTTTTGTTAAATGTGTCCAGACGGCCTGTTTCAGCGGCTGTTTCGAAATTTAGTGCGTGTGCACGACCGTTGTGCAGAAAACTGCCTGCCAGGCGAGCGTTTTCAATTGGCAACATCATATCGGTTAGTTTGATTGCCGCAGGTGGTGTGATAGACAAGCCATCTGTGCCGTCAAGTATTCCATAAACTTCCCAGCCACGTAATGATGCACCTTGCATAATTCGTTGGATTGCGGTGTTCAAACCACTGCAATCGCCACCTGTTGTCATAATTCCTATCTTTTTCATTGTCTTCCTTGTGTTTTTCTGGATAATTATATCATAATTAAATTGACAAAGAAATATTATTTGGAATAATTTGTCTAATCTTAAATAAAAATCAGTGTTCAGGAGTTTCTGGTATGTCAAAAAACAATATGGGTAAAACAAAACGTTCAACAGATGATATGATAAACGATGCAATCGCACAGCAAAATGACTGGCTGGAAAATCGCCGTGAATATACACGTGGATTCTTGAAGAAGTTAAATTTGTTCGCACGACCATCAGATAAAAGCAAGGAAAATCAATCTGTGGAAAAAGCAGATATAGAAGAAGCCAGAAATCGTAAGACTGGATTGCGTGCTTATTGGTTCCCAGTGTTGTGTGCATTGATTGTAATCTTTATTGCAATTTGGGTTATATTTATTCGTGGCACTGTTCAGCCACGGGTTATTGTTGTGCCAGCAGTGCCAGAACCTGTTGTGCAAAAAGTCAAAGAAATTACAGTGCCAGAATTTGATATTGTTCGTATCGAAAAAAACGGTAGCATAGTTATCGCAGGTCGTTGGTTGCCTCATCAGAATGTTTCTATCATGGTAAATAACAAAATTGTTGCAACTGAAAGAACAGATTATGCAGGCGAATTTGTTTATGCACCAGCTAATGTATGGAAACCAGGAAATTATACAATCGCATTGTTGGGGGCAGAACCAGAAGTAAAATCTTCGGACAAAGTGTTTGTTTATGTGTCTGAGGCTGGTGCACAAAATTCTGTGTCGCTGCTGATGACTAAGACTGGCAGCACTTTATTGCAAGCACCTGCAATGTTGCAAGATGGTGATTTGGCTGTTTCAAAGATTGATTATCTGGATACTGGTCGTATCGTTATTACCGGGGACGGGTTGCCACGTTTGCGTGTGTCTTTGGCAATGGATGGCGAATATTTTGGATTCGCACGTGTTTCAGATCATAAGCATTTTGGATTAGGGGCTGATGTTGGTGATTTAGTTCCAGGAAAGCAATATCAATTGGCGGTTCGTATGCATGATGGCGATGGTCGCACGGTCGCAACAGTTATGCATGAATTTGTTATGCCTGAAATGACGGGTGATGACGATACTTATTATACTGTCCGTCGTGGTGATTGTTTGTGGATTATTGCACGCAACTTTATGCGTCGTGGTGTTCTGTTTAGTATCATCGCAGAACGTAATTCAATCACAAACCCTGATTTGATTTTTCCAAAACAAAAATTACAAATCCCTGTAAGTGGAAAATAAAAAATTGTTCCCACCCTTGTTGGTGGGATTTTTTTATAAATATTGTGCTGGACATAGTTGGCAAATTGTTATACTATGCGGTTTGTTGTTTGCGGGCGTGGTATAATGGTAGCACGTCAGCTTCCCAAGCTGAAGACGAGGGTTCGATTCCCTTCGCCCGCACCAAGTTTTTGCTTGTTATTAAATAGTTGACTTTTTTCAAATTATTGTGTAATATTGCATTGCAAATCCCAAAAGATTGCCATTATAGTCTATCCAGTTCGCAGTATGCGTGTGGAACATCATCCGACGAGTTTCGTCCTTGATGGCGGTTTTCTTTGTGGGAAAAACAGTTTAATAAAACACTAAGGAGCAAAATTATGGCAACTGTTATTCGTTTGGCACGTTTCGGTGCAAAAAAACGTCCATATTATCACATTGTTGTGACAGATTCACGCAATGCACGTAATTCAGGTAATGTTTTGGAAGTCGTTGGTAAATACGACCCAATGCAGGCAAAAGACAGTGAAAAACGTGTCGTTTTGAAGTTGGATGAAGTTAAGGCTTGGTTGGTAAAAGGTGCACAGCCTTCTGACCGTGTTTACAAGTTCTTGGCTAAGGCTGGATTGGTAAAAGCAAAAGCTATCCCTGTTCAGACAAAGAAACATTTGCAGTCTGAAAAGACACAAATGAAAATCAAGGACAAAGCTGATAAATTAGCGAAAATTGCAACAGAAAAAGCCGCTGCAGAAGAAGCCGCAAAGGCAGCAGCTGAAGCACCAGCCGAAGCAGTCGCTGAATAATTATTCTAAAAGTGTTACAGCCCGGGGCATCCCGGGCAGTTTTCTGGTGTCTAAAAATTAAAAAATGTTGATAAATGTCAGTCAAATTACATAGTTGTCCCCATAGCGATAAGATTGTTTGCGATACAGGTTATTCTTCTAAGGAACTACGTCGTCAGATATTAGATGGTAAAGGATCTTTTGTTCGTTATATTTATCGTATCACTACGGAATGCAGATGTAAGCCAGAATTGTGTGCCAGATTTGCAGCTTATGCAAATAGAGAGACACAGAAATCACGATAAAGGTATAAAAATGTGTGATTATTTAAATTCTTGTCCGTACGAAAGAAAGTTAGAGTGCAAAGAAACAGAACGTCATGATGAATTTTATCGTCAGATGTCAGAGGCAATGTTGGCAAATGCACCTGTTTATTTTTTAACAGGTAGTCGCTGTCCAGCAAGTTCAGTCAATTGTATTAAATTGCGTGAATATAGAGCTAGACAATTACAAAAGCAAAGATAAGATAATATGAACGAACAAAATTTGATTTTAGTTGGTAAAATCGTCGCCCCCCAGGGTATTCGTGGCGAAGTGCGTGTGCAGTCTTTTGCAGACAAACCAAGCGATTTCAAAAAACTGACGGTTCTTAGTCAGCGTTTCGGTGTCGATGATTTTGAATTTGTTCGTGTTGTTCCTAATTCAAATGTTGTAATTGCAAAAATTCGTAACGTTGTTGACCGTAATATGGCAGAAACTTTGCGTGGAACAGAATTGTTCGTTGAACGTAATTCCCTGCCCCCAGTTAAAGATGGTGAATATTATCAGGCGGACTTGATAGGTTTTTCTGTTGTTCGTGATGGTAATGTAATTGGCACTGTTTCTTGTTTTCAGAATTTTGGTGCAGGTGATATTATCGAATTAGATAATGGGGATATGGTGTCTTTCGTTGGTGCAACGGTAGATGCAGAAAAAAGACTTATACAGGTAAGATAAAATGAAAGAACAAAAAAATGATGGGTTTAGTATCGCAAGTTCTTGGGGAATGGTTGTTGTTGCTTGCCCTGCCCCAAAACCTGGGTGCAAACTGCGTCGCTATATCGCAGAAAATCCTACTGTTGCAAAAATAATCGAAACGCCTGGTGATGATGTTATTAGTTTTCGAACACTGGGTAAAACTAATGAAATTGCTAATAAAACACCAATTTTGTATGATGTAGCCAAAGAGCTATGCGAGTTTTGTTTGCAACAACAAAAGCAAAAGTAATAAAGATGCATTTTAATATTCTGACAATCTTTCCAGAAATGTTTCCCGGCACTTTGTCGGGTGGTGTTGTTGGTCGGGCGTTGGAAAAAGGTATCTGGACCATGAATGTTGTAAATATTCGTGATTTTGCAATAAATAACTATGGCAGTGTTGATGATACTCAGTTCGGTGGCGGGGCTGGTATGGTTATGCGTCCTGATGTGCTGGGGGCGGCGTTAGATTCTATTGAAAATCCAGGAAAAATTATTTATTTTTCACCACGTGGCCCAACATTGAATCAAAAAATGGTTCATCAATTTGTTGCAAACCAAAATGCGACTTATACCCTGCTGTGTGGTCGATATGAAGGAATTGATGAACGTGTAATTGAACACTATGGTATAATGGAGTTGTCTATTGGCGATTATATCTTGTCTGGGGGCGAGATTGCAGCACAAGTTTTTGTTGACAGTTGCGTTCGTCTGATGGATAATGTGGTTCACGGTGGTATTGATACTACCCAAAATGAAAGTTTCGAAATCGGCGGGTTGGAATGGCCGTTATATACCCGTCCGTCAGTATGCCGTGGACAAAGTGTCCCAGAAGTCCTGCTGTCCGGTCACCACGGCAATATCGAACGGTGGCGGAAACAACAATCGGTTGACATAACAAAGGAACGTCGGCCGGATTTAATAAAGGAAAATGAAAAATGAGCATTATTAAAAAAATCGAAGCTGCCCAGGTTGCTAAACTGACGGGCGACAAAAAAATCCCAAACTTTAAGGCTGGGGATACATTGAAAGTTCACGTTAAAATTAAAGACGGCGACAAATTCCGTATCCAGGTTTTTGAAGGTGTTGTTATCGCACGTGATGGCGGTATGGGAAATAATGCATCCTTTACAGTGCGTCGTGAATCATACGGTGTCGGTGTAGAACGTAAGTTCCCGCTGTATAGCCCTGCAATCGAAAAGATTGAAAAGGTTCGTATTGGTAAAGTGCGTCGTGCAAAACTGTTCTTTTTGCGTGGTTTGTCAGGTAAGAAGGCACGTATTGTCGAAGACTTGGCGGCTGCATCTGCAGAAAAGGCAGCAAACAAATAATTTTTATTTGTTAAAGTATCAAATCCCGTCACAAGACGGGATTTTTTTATTGCTGGAGATATAATAATTTTTTGTCGAAAAAAGTGTTTTTTCAAAAAAAGCAAGAGATAAAAAATCTTGTCCAATAATTTTTTTTCTTGATTTTATTAAAAAACATAATTTTTTCACTTGTGCTGTATGGGGCAAATTTTCTAGAATAAACACAAAAGAGAGGAAGAAAATGGGAAGAAAACGCAGTTTCCTGGGGTTTTTAGCTACTTTTGTAACGTTGTTTTGGGCAGCAAATTTGTTTGCTGCAACATATTCGTGCCCAGCACCTGATATAAATGGGTTGACAAGTAAGCGTCAATATGTCTCCTGCGTTGAGGGGCGTTATTTGACTGCAAGAGCTGCGGGTAATACGTGTGCGGAGTGTTCAAGTGCGAAAAATACGACCAGCACCAGAAGTGGGACGGAATCTTGTTCAAAGTCGTGTAGCATTGCAAATGGAACATGTACGTATTCTAATTGTACACAATCATATACGGATACGTGTAGTGGTTATTATACTGGTGGGCCTGCTAATAACACGGCTGTTGGTTCGACTAGTTGTACAGGTTGTTCTGCATATTCACGGACTAGCACGGGGACGTGTGGTGGTTGCACTATTAGTATTACCTGTAATACTGGTTATACACTGTCTGGAAACACTTGCGTGGCGAACCAATACACTTGTTCTGCAGGTATGTATTTAGATGGCACAACTTGTAAAAATTGTGCGGCTGGTAATTATTGTCCTGGTGGAACATGGACGTATAATGGTGGTATTCAAGGGCTGAGATTGTGTCCTATTGAATTCCCAAAGAGTGATTCTGGTTCGACATCGGAAAACAGTTGTTATAAAGACTGTTCCAAGTCGTGTACTCAACAATCGTATCCAGCAGGTGCGTATACTGTGACACATGGTTCCGGTTCTACATCAGGAAGACATTATAATGGTGGCACATGTAATGCTGGAGCGACATTGTGTCCAATAACAATAACCAGTTGTTGGGATGGATACTATAAAAACGGAAATGCGTGTTTGTTGTGTAGTAGTTTGGGCGATAAAACTTATACGTCTTCTGCATTAGGTAATGATTCTGGAGAATCGGCGTGTTACAAATCATGTTCAGCATATGATTCTGGCGGATATCGCTATACACCAAAAGCAACAACTGTATATTATAATAATAGTTGTGAATATACATCAGCGTGTATAACACCTTGTTCGTCTCTTTCAAATACGTCAAGCACTCAAAACTGCACTCGGGCGTGCTCTGTTGCGAATGGTTTCTGTTCATATACTGGTTCAACCCAGACATGTAATGGCAAATATACATCAGGTGGCTGTTCGTCGGCTGGTGCAACATGTTCAGGCTGTTCATCATGGGGAGCTTGTTCTGGTGGAACGATTAGCATAACGTGTAATTCTGGCTATCATTTATCTGATGGTGCTTGCCCTGAAAATGATTATACCGTTGTCTATAATGCAAATGGAGGAACAGGAACAACAGCGTCCAGTTCTCATAAATATGCAACAGCCAAGGCATTGACAACAAATGGATTTAGCAGAACAGGTCATACGTTTGAAGGTTGGGCGACATCTGCAACAGGCAGCGTTGTGTATTCGGATGGTCAAATCGTTTCAGAATTGACAACCCAAAACAACGGGACGGTAAATTTGTATGCAGTGTGGCAGCCAAATAAAATAACTATTGTGTATGATGGTAATGGACAAACAAGCGGTTCGGTCGCAAATCAAACATGTTATTATGATCAGGATTGTATCATTAAAGGTCAAGGCGATTTGTTGAAAACTGATTTTGTATTTGATAATTGGCTAGTGCCGACTTCTGGTGGACTGTATTATGCAAGAAAAGAAGGCGATAATATTAAAGACGATCTTAAAATAATTACGACTGGCGGAACTGTGACTTTGAAGGCTCGCTGGTATCGTGAATACACAAGAATCGACCTGGGGGATAACAGTGGCAGTGGTGGTAGTGGCACAATTTATTTGAAATACGAACTAACTGGGGGGCTATATAATGGTCATAGAGTCACGTTGACGGATTCTAATAAGGCAGATATAACGTCTGTTAAGATACCGACACGTTCCGGATATCGTTTTGATGGATATGAGTATGATACTTGTGAATTTTCTGATGCCTCTACTTGTTTTTTACAATATGGAACTACCGAACATTGGGAAAAACTTATCAAGGCTGACGGAACATTGAATAATCCAGATGAAACATTTGGATACAATGGTCAACAGGGATACCGGACAGCCAGAGCCAAATGGACGGCGTGCACGGCCTGCTCTGCTGGGGCTGGTGCGACATGTTCGTTGTCTGTATCCGGTAATGTCTGCACATATACAACAAGCTGTAAGACAGGTTATAACAGCATTGTAAATGGTGGTAAATATAACCCAAGCTGCACCGCCAATACATATACTGTAAAGTATGATGCAAATGGTGGAACAGGCACAACAGCACAAAGCAGTCATACATATGATGTAGAAAAAGCATTGACAGCAAATGCATTTACACGCAGTGGGTATACGTTCAGTGGTTGGGCAACGTCTGCAACAGGTTCGGTTGCTGCTTACGGCAATAGTGAAAAAGTAAAGAATCTGACTACAACT
>JAZLBQ010000011.1:0-3855 GCA_045613785.1 Candidatus Enterousia sp.
ACATGGCTACGATCCGACTTGCTGATGGTGTTTCCCTTGAAACTTGGAACACCCTTGAAGCAACAATCAGAAAAGAATGGATTTATAACGGGAAAAAATATCAAGCGGAGATCTGGGCAGTTTATAATCCGAATACTACAAACGACCCGATAACACAAAAGTTTGTTACAAATCCCCGTGAAGATTGGCTGATTACAAAATGTAATCCGCTTGCAGAAGATAACCCGTTCTTCCCCGATAACCTGTTAGAAAAATATGAAACATTGATGCAGTTAGACCCCGATGAAGCAAAGCACGTTTATCTGGGTTATCCACGCAATAAACAAACAAATGCGGTGTGGCTTGTTTCTGATGTTATGGATTGCACGGAAGAAAGCAGAAACACAGACAAAGCAAGGGAAGGCAAAATTGAAATTGGAATAGACGTTGCCCGATTTGGAAACGATAATTCAGTTATCACAAAAAGAAAGGGGCTTGCAGTTCTTGATATAAAAAAAGTACACGGATACAACACGCAGGAAGTTGCGGGGCTTGCTTGGGAAATGGCGGGCAGAAGTAAAGACGTTTTAATTAAAATAGATATTGGTTATAATCAAGGGGTATATGATTTATTAAATGAATGGGGGGCAGAAATCATTCCTGTAAACTTTGGCGGAAGTGCAGACAATCCAGATGTTTATGCAAATTGTGCAAGTGAAATGATGTTTAATCTGCCGATAAAAGATATGTATATTCCCCGTGAACTTTTGACGCAAACATTACTAGAAGATTTGACCGAAAGACAATATTATTATAATACACGGGGACAGAAGCAACTTGAACCGAAAGATAACAGAAGCGAAACTGTAAAAAGTTGTTTTAAGAACAGGCATAACGGGCGGTCACCCGATGAAGGTGATTCGCTTGCTCTTGCGTTTTATGAACGCAGAATAAATAGACCAATGCTATATTAAAAGGGGGTTTGAATATGGCAAGAATTGTTAGAAAGGCAGACGAAAACCTTGAAGAAATCTTAAAAGAATTAAAAGTGGGTCAGACTGTTTTGGATAGTGAAACAGGTTATGACATTACAAAGACTTTAACGGGCTATATCTGGAAGAATGAATATATCGGTATGGTTTATGAACCTGCACCAAAAGACGAAAAGCCAAAGACCGAAAAAGCAGAGCCAAAGAAAACAAAATGAACGAAAGCCAAAAAGCAAAACGAAAGTTTCGGTCAAGTAAACAATGGTTAAACTTCAAAAAAACTATGTGGCAGAAATGCAACAAGATTGACGGGATAACATTAAAGCCGTTGAGAAAAGGTGCAAATCTGCATCATAGGAATTTAAACGAAGAAGAATACCAGAACTTGAAAGAAGAATGGTTTCTGCCTTGTAACAATCTAACTCACAAAATGATTCATTGGCTTTTTGGGTATTATCTGAAAGACCCTGCAATCATTGACAGGTTACGGGCGGAGATGGAATTGATGAAAGAAATCAATAGTTAGCAATTTTGACAGTATAACTTCCTTGTGGTATATTAAAAAGCAAATCAATATAAACAAGGAAGTAACTGTTTATGAGAAATCCCGTAGAAGTCATAAAGAATATGATTCACAAAAATTGGTCGCAAGCTCCATCAATGGCAAGTCGTGATTTATTGGCTTTATTTCACACTAGCCCCCGAACCGACCCTGTAAGATTTATTGCAAAAAAATGTGCAAGCACTGAATTATTTTTATATAACAAATCAGAATACCGAAAAAACAAAAACAAAGCAGAAGTTATTGAAACCCACGATATTTATAATTTACTCGATAACCCTTGTCCCGCTGATAGAGAATTGACGGGGTGGACTATCCGTTATTTTGTTTTTGCTTGTTATGATTTAGTGGGTGAAGCCTACCTTCTTAAAGTTCGAGACCCACGGGGAAAAGTAATTGCTTTGCAACCTGTTGCCCCTTCTTGGGTAATGCAGACACCATCGGCAACTGCTAAATATTGGGAAATCTACCCGCTAGGAACTGCGGGCGGAAAATCAATTTTTGTTCCTGTTGAAGATGTAATTTGTTTCAAAGATATAGACTTGAACGACCCATACGGAAGAGGAAGGGGAACAAGTGAAGCAATAGGCGATGAAATACAAACCGATGAATATTCGGCAAAATATGCAAAGAACCTTTTCTTTAATGACGCAACACCATCTGCCATTATTTACGCACCAAGCGGGAACAAGGAAACGGCAGACCAGATAAAACAATCTTGGTTGCAGAAAATGGCGGGATTCCATCACGCAAAAGAACCAATGGTTTTGACGGGTGAAGGAAGCAAGTTTGAAAAGATAGCACAGACCCCGACAGAACTTGATTTTGTAAACAGTCGAAAATTCTTGCGTGATAGTGTAAATGAGCATTATCAGTTGCCACCCGAAGTTATGGGTATTTTACAGAACTCAAACAGAAGCACTATTGATGATGCAGAATATTTCTTGAATAAAAATGTTCTTGCAGACCGCTTGCAGATGTTTGAGCGTGTAATCAACATTCAATTATTGTGGGAAGATTTCGACAAAGAAAGAACATTAATTCTTAAACACGAAAACAACATTACAGAAGATATACAACAGAAACTGCAAATCTTAAATGATGGACTTTCCCGTGGTGTTCTTACTGTCAACGATTGGCGAGTTGGAATGGGATTTGAACCAGACGAAAAGGGCGGTGATGTTTATTTGCGTGGCTTCGGACAGGTTGAGCAAAGATTCAATTCAGAGCCGATTGAACTTCCCGAAGTAGAAAGCAATCCCGTTGAATTACCAAACACAGAAGAAGATGCAGAAAAAGAACTTTCCGAAGAAGAATACAACACCATAAAAAAAAATTATGAAAAAAAATATCCAATGCTGAAATCGGATGCAGACAAGGAACGCAGAAAAATTATCTGGAAAACTTTTGATGCAAGGGCAACAAGCATTGAAGAACCTTTTAGAAAGTCTATGATTAAAGCATTTACAAAGCAGAATGAATTGGTTGATGAAGCCATCCGCAAAGCTTGTGAAGAAAACAAGGATGTTCCAACGGCAATAGAAAACCTTTTTGATAACAAAATGGATGAAGCCTTGAAGCATACATTGGCGGGTGCTTTTATAAATGGTTTGACAGTCGGTGCAGAACATGGAAATTCCATGCTCGGAAAAAAAGCGTGGAAAGAAATCAGCGATGAAGTAAGACGTTTATTCAATTTGTGGGTTGATAATTACGGCTTGGAATTGTGCCGTGATATGAATAACACCACAAAAAAGAAACTTCGCAAGGCACTTTCAGAAAGCATTGAACGGGGCGAAGATTTACGCAAACAGGTGAAAGCACTTCTTGAAGTTGCTGATGATTCTTTTGCAGAAGATAAAAAAGCCCGCGCCACGTTGATTGCAAGAACAGAATCTTGTTCAACAATGAATGCGGGTGCAATGGAATTATACAAGGCGGAAGGAATAAACTACAAAGAATGGATTTCGGTGCAGGATGATAGGACCCGTGATTCGCACTTGCTGATGGATGGAACTGTTATCCCTGTTACTGATAAATTTGAAGTTCCTGCAACAAGTCAGACGGAAGGGGCTTGGATGGATTATGCGGGCGACCCGTCAGCACCCGCGGGGCAAGTCTGCAATTGCCGTTGTACTGTTGCCCCGTTTGTAATGATGTAATTTATTTTTAAGGAGATAAATAAAATGAGTAAGACAATGTTAGACAAAATCGGAATTATTGGCGATGCAAAGACCGCTTTTAATAGACTTGGAATTGATACACTTGCGGTTGTTTGTATCGGTGGCACAAATGGAACTGCCGTAAAGGTTCAGCATTGCGACA
>JAZLBQ010000012.1:0-119363 GCA_045613785.1 Candidatus Enterousia sp.
ATCCCGGAAAACCGGGAAATTTTTGGCTCGGGCAACTGGACTCGAACCAGTGACATACGGATTAACAGTCCGTTGTTCTACCGACTGAACTATGCCCGAATAGCGAACAGAATAATATATCAAAAAGTCGCAGAAGTCAAGCATTTTTTGAATGTTGTCATAATATTGTGTAATGTGCGGAAATCCGGGGCTTTTTTCTGTGTGTTTTCGCCCAGGTGTAGCGTGTGTGTAAAACATTTTTTTCGCCTTTTTTGAGCTGTTTTTGTCCGTGTGTCTGGTAACTTTTTTGTGGGCAAAAGTACAAAATGGTCATAACACGAGTTTTTTGGCAGAAATCTGCGGTTTTGTCGCTTTGTGTGTCTAAAAAAGGTTATTGGCGTGTGTATCACTAAGCACATTATCGCAGCAGTCCGTGTGTTTAAATGATAGTTTGTCCCGGAAATCCGCCAAAATCCTCAAAAATGTTTTTGCGGTTTTGTTCAATCTGTGTAGCACCTGTGTAAAATACTGAACAGTCGGGATGGTATGCGTTTATATCTGTATCCAGATTTATCAGAAGACGCACGCTTTTTTGCACGCATTTGTTCAATGTAGCGATCCATACCAAATTTTGTAAAAACGCACCACGTTTTTGCTGCACAGAAAGTGCTTTTTATATATTTGATTTACATTTATAAATTAGGTTGTTAAAATGAGAATAAAAGTAAGAGGCTACAATGAAAGTTATCAGCAAATATTTACCACATGAATGGGAATTTTTAAGCCTGTGCAGAACAACGGCACTAAATATGTATCTTTTACTGCTGGTTTTAATCGTTGTTTTAGGCTGGAAAGCTGGATTGCTTGCATTATGTTTTGCGTGGTTAATTGATTACGTTGGTATACTGATTGCAAGACATCAATACAGTAAAACGGAACAAGAGTTTAGAAACTATATAAATTCAGGTTTGAAACCTTATTTAGTGTACGCTGTAACAGATCAACTTGGGACAAGATGGAAATTTGTTGTTGATGATAAATTTTCTACTTGGTTTGGAGAAATAAAATATACCCCTTTGGTTTTTGATAAACAGGCGGTTCATACATTTATCGTATTTTTATCAGATAAACAGAAAAAGGAATTTGAAAAAGAAGTGTTTGACTCTGGGGTTTCAATAAAGAAATTTTATAAGCAGAAAATTTCTTGTTTGCCGAGGTATGCACCCATGGATAAAAACATGGCTGTAATCAAAGAGGTTTTAAAAGATAAAAAATTATTGGAAGATATGGACTATGTAGAATCTTTTGAGAAAAAAATATCCAAATCACTGTCCAAGGGGAGAAAAAAATGAGCTTTATGTCAAAAATATATTTCGGTGCATTTAAGCGAATAGGAAACTTGCGCCTGATGTTTGTTATAAGCTGTTTGTTTGCAGGTATTAGCTTGATAGTTGTTACTTTTGTTGCTTCGTTTTCGGTAAAATATATAAATATAAACCATATAACAATGGAAGAAACGTTGGATAGCTACAGTAGTTACAGCCAAGACTTTTCATACGGTTCAAAATTATATGACTTTGTTCAAATAAGACTGAAAGAGAATAAAGAGTATTCAAAATCGGCTTTAACAAATAAAATAATAGTAAAAAAATATTGTATGTTTGGTAGGCTAGATGAAGCTTTTGGTTTCGCATCCAAGCACTTTGCTAATGTTGGTAAGGGAAAAACGTACGCTACCCCAGAAGTTCTTTGTAAAGAAGAGCTTGCTCCCTTTAGAATAGCATATACGTTTTCCTATCTGTGGAACTATTTATGGGTTTTGTTCTGGTTCTATTTTCCTTTTTTGATTGTTTTACCTATCAAATTCGTGACAGATGGTTATCGAAAAGACAAAGGAGAAAACAAATGATTTCTACAATTTTATTAGTGGTGTTTGGCGTTTATTCATTGTTGTCTGCTTTAAATGCTAGTAAGGTGGCATTAAGACAGGAAGAATTAGCGAAGAGTTTAAAACCAGACGCAAACAGAGATATGTATCAATTTGAATTTATGAGAAATATAATAGGTCATGTTTCTAATAGCTTTTATTCAGATTTAAAAACGTCAATATATTATTTTGAATTCTTTTTATGTTTGATTGTACTTTTGATAAAGCATGGTTTGTAAAACAACCGCCCAATTGGGCGGTGTTTTGTTTGTAACTTATTGACCTTTAACGAATTTTTTGCTATAACTTAGCGAGTTAAAATAACGATAATTACAAAGGGGGCGAATATGAATTTTAATAATGTTGATTTAATAAATTTAGTAGTAAGTTTTATCTCAGGGATTGTTGGTGGTAGTATAGTGGTGCATATAAACAAAAATTCAATAAAACAAACACAAAAAGCAGGCGATAACTCCAAACAAATGCAACGGGCGTAATATGGATATAACAAAACTAAATCAAAGCGCAGGTGATAACTCTATACAAATCCAAAATCATGGCGATATTATAGTCGGTATGCCACCTGAGATAGTATGTCAGGTAATACAAATGTACGGGGAGTGTGCTCGTGCTACGGTGGAAAATCGAATCAAACAATTTTCGGATGATTATTTGATGCCCAGAATAAAAAATCTAGAAAATGGATTAGAGGCTTTTAGAGATCCTGGCTTTCGGATGCAATTAGTCGAGGCTACCAAGAAGGCGGCTTCGACCGAGCGTAAAATAGATTATTCAATGTTGGCTGAACTGATGGCAGCTAGGTTTAGCAAGCGAGATGACATAAAATCAAATGCTGTAATAGCTAAAGCGGTAGAAGCTATAAATTTGATTGACAACGATTCTCTTGTTGGTCTAACACTGATTTTCTTTGTATCAAGAGCTTTTAAACCTTCTGTGGGGCCTATCCATGAGGGGCTTAAGCTTTTAGATGACAGTGTCGCCAAAATATTATCAAGTGCAGACTTATCGATAGAAAACAAAAAATGGATAGATAACTTAGAGATAACTCAAACATTAAAAACATATCGTGGCATAGGAAGTCTAAAAAGCTTTACAGATATATATACTAGCGAATTGAGTGGTTATGTTGTTGCTGGTGTCGAAAAGGATTCTGAAAAACATGTTTCATTACAAAAGAAATTAAAATTATATAACCTATCTGCAGATTTCTTAGTTGAGCATGAGTTTGACAGTACGCGTATCAGGTTGAATGTAGCTCATAAAAGACAAATACAAGAAATGGAACATTTGTCTAATGAACAAAAAGTTTTTTTGCTGGGTGTTTTTGACGAAATGACCAAAACAGATATCAAAAAAGATATGAAAAGCGCGTTGGATACATATATAACAGAGAATTGTTCTTCTTTGTCGTTGTTGAGAGAGTTTTGGAATACAATACCGCCACTGGAATTAACGGCATTGGGAAGTCTTATTGGTTATATGAATATCAAAAGACTATTGCCAAAAATACAAGATAAAGAATTCGATTTTATACAATAGACGAAGTGATTTTGCAAAAAATCTATCCAACAATATCCAAATCAGTACATCGCATATGCAGAAAAACGGTTTTGGGGCTTTGCAAAAAAATCGGTGTAAAGCGATGTGCTGTGTAGCGGCTGTGTAAAACACAGAACAGTTTAGAACGAATTAAACCATATGTTCGTCCATTATCGTCCAGTCAAAAATGTCAAAAAAATCCCAGATTTACAGGGTGTATACAGTTTTATCAAGTTTTGGGAAGATTGAATCTAGAAAGTTAACAGTCCGTTGTTCTACCGACTGAACTATGCCCGAATAGCGATGCTTATAATATACCTTATTTAATCCTATTTCAAGTCTTTTTTTGTTTTTTTGTGATTTTTTTTTAAAATCCTGGAATTTCAGGTTTTTTATGCTACGCTTTCTCGCAGAAATTGGATATAGGTAATTTATTAAAAGGTATTTGTATGTCTTTTACACAAGAACACGAAACAAATTTGCATGTCGGACCAAATGGAAAAAATTCCGATGGCTGTGACAAGCGTTGCAAACTTGGTCACCATTGGTTTACCGGATGGTTCCTCAGCGGAAGTAACAGACTTACAGACTATTGTTGTCCAACCATAGACGGTCAGCCAATCAAGCGGTACAAGGGGCCGAACGGTGAAATTGTTGATGCCTACCGAATTTATGATGGTTGCACCCCTTATCAAAGGGACCGTATGCTGAAACAGATAAACGAACTGGCACATGAAATAGTTAAACTCTGCGATTGTTACAAGACCAGATAATTCAGTTCGAACACAAATTAGAAAAAGGTAAAATAAATGCTTGATGAAAAAAAAGTTATGTTTCATTTGTGCAACCTAGATAAATCGAAATCTGTGGTTTTGACCAATTCTGATGGCAAAATTCATTATACTTCAATCAGAAATGCGGTTGGTATTGTTAGTGCTTTGCTAAAAAAAACCGACACAGAAGCCGGGTGTCTGTGGCCACGTGAATATGAATACATGAAAGTGGGGATGTATTACTGGGGCTTTGCAGGTGGAAGTGGTTGTGCAGATTTAAGATTAGAAATATCAACAGATTTTCGGGAATTACCAAAATATAATCGTGGTATAAACTGTGTCGGTCAATGGGAAGCCAGAAAATGTCTGCAAAATCTGGCGGCTGGTAAATGCAAAGATCCGTTTATTCGTAAAGAGATTGGCGAAGTCTTGTTTCCAGAACACTATGGTCCTCAAAAAACCAGATAACAAATAAACAAAATCCACCTAATCGGGTGGATTTTTTATCTGTTGCAGAATTTAGGGCAGGGTGCTATATTTTATGTGTCCAATACAGAATAACAAAAGGATTGTTTTATGTTATTACAGGGTAAAAAGATTTTAATTACAGGTGTTGCAAACGATTGGTCTATGGCGTGGGCAATTGCCAAGCGTGCATCTGAAATGGGGGCTGAAATTGCAATGCCTTATGCGATGCCTGCACTGGAAAAGCGTGTTCGTCCACTGGCAGAATCAATTGGGGCAAAATTTGTCCAGGAATGCAATGTCCAAAACGATGCTCAAATGGATGATTTGTTTAATAAAATCGAAACAGAATGGGGGCACTTGGACGGTGTTTTGCACGCTATTGCGTTTTCTGACAAGAATGAGCTAACAGGTCGCTATGCCGATACAACTCGTGATAATTTCAAGAACACAATGGATATTTCTGTATATTCTTTGGTTGATATTACACGGCGTGCATCACGTTTGATGACAAATGGTGGCAGCATTGTAACCTTGACATACTATGGTGGGGAAAAATCTGTTCCAAACTATAATGTTATGGGTGTGGCAAAATCTGCACTGGACAGCAGTGTTCGATATCTGGCGTCTGACCTGGGGCGCGATGGAATTCGTGTAAATGCGATTAGTGCTGGCCCAATTATGACCTTGGCGTCCAGTGGTGTTGGCGGATTCAAGGCGATGTTGCGTCTGAACGCAGAAACAACGCCGCTGCGTCGTAATATGACCTTGGACGATGTTTCCGGGGCAGCGATGTATCTGTTTAGTGATTTGTCATCTGGTGTGACAGGTGAGGTGCATCATGTTGATTGTGGGTATTCTACAACAGGTATGTTGCCAAACGAAATGAAAGACATTTTATTGAAAGGTCTGGATTAGAAAAAAAAGTCCCCGGAAACGCCCGGGGATTTTTTAAGTTTGCTTTTTATTTGTAATATTGTTATCCTAGACCCCTGAAAAAGGATTTATATGTCAGTCAAGGCAAAACGCCTGATAAAAAAGATTATTAGTTATTCGGGTGTGTTTTTCTTTATCGTTGCTGCAGGAATGTTATGGTGGCAGTTGCGTTCTTATAGTTTATCGGATATTGCCCATGCAATCATTGATATCCCAATGGCGAATTTAGTTGGTGCATGCGTTGCATGCCTGTTGGGGTATTTGGCATTGTCATTGTATGATTATTTGGCGTTAAACTATGTTGGGGGCAAAGTTACCTGGTGGAAATGGATGCTGGCTGGAATGCTAGGCTTTGCCATCAGTAATAATGCGGGGCACGCTGTGGTCAGTGGCGGTGCAATCCGCTATCGTCTTTATACACGCTGGCGTATTCGTGGTGGCGACATTGTCAAGATGTTGACCATCTCAGGTTTCACATATTTCTTGGGTGCTTCTGCGATTGTTGTAATTAGTTATTTTATGGTTCCACACGAATTGTTTGAAAGTTCTGTTGGTGCATCTGTTGGTATTAATGCATTGTTTATATTCTGTTTATCGACATTATTAGCGTATTTTGCCACGACAATGTTCTTTTACAAGAAAAGCATTAAAATAGGTGATATTAAATTCCAGATTCCATCAACCAAGATGGCATTTTCTCAGACTTTGCTGGGCATAACTGACAGTGTTTTGGCTGGTCTGGTGTTGTATTTTTGTTTGATACCATTTGTTGATATTCCATTTGTGATATTTATTGGATTGTTTGCGATTGCCCAGTCCACAGGTGTGTTTAGCCAAGTTCCAGGTGGTATTGGTGTTTTTGAAAGTGTGTTTATGCTGGCGTTGCCTGATACTGTGGACAAGGCGAATATTTTTGGTGCGTTGCTTGCCTATCGCATAATTTACTATGTTTTTCCACTGATTGGCATGGGCAGTTTGTTCTTTGTTTACGAACGCTGGCTACGCAGTCGCATGAAACGTTGGCTGGCAGAAGCCAAGGAAAAAATCCCAGCAAAAATCAACCAGATAAAATCCGAAATAAAAATCAGAAAATAAATACCTTGCGAACTGGTATTATTGCGTGCTAGAATATCCCCAGTGTATGACACGGGGTTATTAAGCAAGTGTTTGTATTGTCGCTATTTTCAATAATTCGCAGTGCACTGATGGTTATCGTGGTGCAATCTCTTGGCATGGGCTTGGACGCCCCACGGGGACGGATTATTGCCGTTGCATACGCCGCAAAAACAAAAGGATTATTAAATGTCAAAAAAGATATACGTGGATGCAGTCCACCCCGAAGAAACACGTGTTGTAGTGGTTGACACAACAACTAATCGTGTTTCTGATTTTGACGTCGAAACAACCACTAAGCCACAGATAAAGGGTAATATTTATCTGGCCAAGGTTATTCGTGTCGAACCATCTTTGCAGGCGGCATTTGTAGATTATGGATCTGGGAAAAATGGATTTTTACCATTTTCTGAAATTCACCCAGATTATTATCAGGTGTCTGCCGAACAGAAAAAGAAATTACTAGAATTGGCACATGCCAACATTGTTGACGACGATGACGATCCAAATGACGAAGAAGACGAAGTCGCCGAATATGATGATCACAGTGCGGGCGAAGACAACAAAGAATTTGCCAAGCGTGCTCGTGAATTCAAAATCCAAGATGTAATCAAGCCAAAGCAGATTTTGCTGGTTCAGGGTGTCAAAGAAGAACGTGGTCAAAAGGGTGCGTCAATGACGACATATTTGTCATTGGCTGGTCGTTTTGCTGTTCTGATGCCTAATTCCAGAAAACGCAACAGTTATGGTATTTCGAAAAAGATTTCTGACAAATCTGAACGTGCCAGATTACGTGAAGTTTTGCACAACCTGAAAATTCCAAAGGGTATGACGGTTGTTCTACGCACGGCGGCGATGGGTGCAGCACCTGCTGATATTGCTGCGGATTATGATTACCTGGTAAACTTGTGGAACGAAATTCGCAAGACAACCTTGGAATCTGTTGCACCTGTTACAATCCACACCGAAGATTCATTGTTGCGTCGTGTTGTTCGTGATTTCCTAAGTGATAAAGAAGACGTTTTGATTATTCAGGGCGAGGAAGCCTTTGATGCAGCGAAACAGTATTTTCAACAGATGTATGGTCGTGCTCCACGCAAACAGTTAGTTCATTATAAAGACACCGCAGTTCCATTGATGGTCAAGGCTGGTGTTGAAAAACAGCTAGAAGGTTTGCATGGTCCATACGTTACATTGCCATCTGGCGGTTCATTGGTTATCAATCAGACCGAAGCAATGGTAACGATTGATGTCAATTCTTCTCGGGCGATTAAGGAAAAGGATATCGAACAGACTGCTTTGAATACTAACTTAGAGGCTGCCGAAGAAATCGCATTGCAACTGCGTCTGCGTGATTTAGCGGGGATTGTTGCGGTTGACTTTATCGACATGGAAGAAGAAAAGAATAACCGTAAACTGGAACTGAAAATGCGTGAAGTGATGAAGCGTGATCGTGCCAGAACCCAGGTTGCAAAAATCAACAACTTTGGTGTTTTGATGTTATCACGTCAACGCCTTCGCAGTAGTTTTATGGAATCTTCATACGTGGCATGTCCACATTGTATGGGGGCAGGGGTTGTTCCATCTATTCAGACAGCGGCAATAATCTTGTTCCGGCATCTTCAGGAAAAATTATTGGCAAAGTCGGCACAAAAAATAATAATGACTGTTCCGACAGACGTTGCGATTTACTTGTTGAATCACAAGCGTGCAGAATTGGCAGATATGGAAGCTAAATTTGAAACTGAAATCGTTATTGTTGGCGACGACAGCCTGATGAATATCGACCAGTATTCAATTCAGCGTGTCGCCCCAGAACAGAACAAAACCGAAGATTTGTTGACTGCATATGCACCATCAACAGATGCGAAAAAGAAAAATACTCAACATTTGGATGCCAAACGCACAACGGTAAATGCCCAGCGTCGCAAACGCAAAAAGCAACCTAAAAAGAAATCGTTCTGGCAAAAGTTGGTCAGCTAACACAAATCCCCACGATGTGGGGATTTTTTTATTGTTGAATATTCGGACGATTTTCACTAAATTTTATATATATGAAATATGAACTGACTGAATTTTTGAATACAGACCTGCAATTTATCAAGGGGGTTGGTCCAATGCTGGCGACACGCCTGGAAGAGTTGCTGGGTGGGCGACGGGTGCTGGATTTTTTACTGCACCATCCGTCCTATGTTCGTGCCCGTGGTATAACAGAAAATGTTATGGACGCAACGCCTGGGGAAACAATAACAATTCCATTGTTGATAAAATCGCACAAGCGTGGTGGTGCATTTGGTCGTGGTCGTCGTCGCCCAACCCAGATTATTTGCAGTGATAAAATGAATAACACAGTTGTTATTCAGTTTTTTTATAGCAGGTTTTTAGAATACTGGCTGACTAAAATGCCTGTAAATTCGTGGCGTATGATATCTGGTAAGCTTGAACGGACTGCACGACCAACAATAAATCATCCTGACTTTATCGAAGAGTTGCAAAATGCGTCAAAAATTCCATCTGCCCAGGCAATTTATCCATCTGGCGAAGGCCTAACACAAAAGGTATTTTCTAATATTCGTGATCAGATTTTTGCAATGTTGCCCGACAAAATGCACGGTGAAACAGACGAACGGGTTATAGAGTTTTTTGATGCCTTGCAACACGTTCATTTCCCTGCGTCTGACGATGACTTGAATCCAAACGCAACCCATATGGTAAAATTAGCGTATTATGAATTGCTGGCACATCAGTCTGCCATTGCAATCAGTCGTCGCAATCGCACTGACGTTCGAAATCGTCGCACACCACGTCCTAAAAAGTATTCGTTGATGGATAAGTTTTGGGCGTCTTTGCCATTTGAAATGACAGATGCTCAGAAACGCACCTGTGATGAAATTTTCGCAGACTTGTCATCGCCAACGCCAATGATGCGTCTGGTTCAGGGGGACGTTGGCAGTGGCAAAACAATTGTTGCCTTGGCGGCAGCGGTTTCTATGGCAGAATCTGGTGCTCAGACTGCATTGCTTGCCCCAACTGATACATTGGCACAACAGCATTATGTAAAAATTCGCCCAATGTGCGAAAAAATGGGCATTGTCTGTGATATTTTAACGGGGCGGGACAAAGGCGTTGCCCGCCGTGAAAAGTTGGTTTCCTTGCGTTCTGGTCGCACACGTATTGTTGTTGGAACACACGCATTGTTTTCAAACGATGTTGAATACAAAGATTTAGGTCTGGTAATAATTGACGAACAGCATCGTTTTGGTGTTTCGCAACGTCAGGCCTTGCGAGACAAGGGTAAAAATCCAGATGTTTTGGCATTGTCAGCAACGCCAATTCCACGCACGTTGTCAATGACGATTTATGGTGATATGGACGTTTCGATTATCAATCAAAAGCCTGCTGGTCGCAAACCAATCAAAACGACCAAGATATCATCGGCCAGGATTACAGAATTAGTTCAGCGTATTCAAACACAAATTGCATCTGGTGCCAAGGTGTTTTGGGTCTGTCCACTGGTCGAAGAATCCGAAAATGATAACATGGCAACTGCTGCGGAACAGCGTCATAAAATGCTGTGCGACTATTTTCCAACGGCTGGTCTGGTTCACGGCAAAATGGATAAAAAAGAACGTGATAGTGTCATGGCAACCTTTGCTGATGATAATTCAGATATGAATATTTTGGTTGCTACAACTGTCATAGAGGTTGGAATTGATGTTCCACGTGCTTCAATCATTGTGATAGAAAACGCCGAACAGTTTGGTCTGGCGGCATTACACCAGTTGCGTGGTCGTGTTGGACGTGGCAATACACAATCGTATTGCGTTTTGTTATTTGGGCGAAATCTATCTCCGGACGGATTAAAGCGATTAGATATATTGTGTGAAACAGATGACGGCTTTGTCATTGCCGAACAAGATTTAATGATGCGTGGTGTTGGCGAATTGATGGGAACTCGGCAAAGTGGTTGGCTGCATTATCATTTTGTAGATTACCGTGAACATCATAATTTGTTTAAGTTGGCATCAAATGCCGCCCGAAATCTGGACGTATCAGACATTTGGATTCGTGATTTGTTGTTTATGTTTGATTGTGGGGTGGTTCAAGGTGCGTAAAATAATCGCATTTTTTCTGTCGTTATTTTTTACGGTTGGTGGCAATGCCGCCACATTGATAAATGATACAGAAACCGAACAGGTCTTAGTGGAATTAGTTCGACCATTGGCTACTGCTGCTGAAATTCCATCGGACAGATTAAAGATTCACATTGTAAACGACGACCAATTTAACGCTTTTGTTATGGGTGGCGAAGACATTTATGTTTACACTGGTTTATTGAAGCAGATAAGAAATCCCAACGCACTTCAAGCGGTAATCGCACACGAACTTGGGCATACATTAGGTGGTCATGTTGCCCAAATGAGCCAGCGTATGTCGGCCGAGATGCGTCGCACAATGCTGATTCAGGCACTGGGGATAGGTCTTATGGTGGCTGGCGGTAATCCAAGCCTGGGGGCAGGGGTTTTGGCTGGCTCGTCAGGGGTGGCACAGCAATCAATGATGTCTTTTTCACGTGACGAAGAACGCATTGCTGATAACCTTGGCGTTGATTTAATGGTTCGTGCCAAGCAAAACCCAAATGGGTTCATTGATGTTTTTGAACAGATGTCTGAAATGTCGGGGGTTGCAGAATCTAAAATGAATCCAAATCGTGTAAATCACCCACTGACGGGCGAACGACTAAACAATGTTCGCAGCCGCATTTCTCAGATTGCCTCAGATTATAAATCAAATCAGAAGACACCGTTGTCCAAAGAATACGAAATGGTTCGTGCAAAATTAGTGGGTTATCTGGATACACCTGCCCAGGTTCGAAATTTATATCCTGCGAACGATATGTCTGATTCTGCCATTTATGCACGTGCGATTGCAAATATGCGTGGTGGAAACCTGGACGCTGCACGCACAGGAACATTGACATTGATATCTCGCAATGCTGAAAATCCGTATTTATATGAATTGCTGGGGGATATTGAATACCAGTTTGGTCATTACGATGACAGTGTGATTGCGTATGAAAAATCACTTTCACTGTCTGACAATGCTCCCCAGATTGAAACAGCACTTGCACTAGTTTTGACAGAACGCAAGTTGCCTGATGATAACGAACGTGCGATTGAGTTGGCTCGTCGTTCATTGCTGTCCGCCCCAGCACCATTGACATATTGGGTTATGGCACGTGCCTATGGCGAAAAAGACGCTGGCCGACACGATTGGGCAATGGCAGAATATTATTTGATGACAGGCGATGTGAAAACTGCGAAAAAATACGCCGCCAGTGCCAGAAAAAAACTAAAAAAATCAGCCCCAGAATATTTAAAGTCTGGGGATATCCTGTCTAAGTCTGAAAAATAAAAATCCCCAAAACGGGGATTTTTTTATTTATTATTTCTTTTTCTTGGCGACAGATTTCTTTGCAGTAGTCTTTTTTGCAGGTGTCGCTTTTACATTTGGTTCATTTTTGTATTCTTTTACCAGTGCAACAATGCATGTGTATGCCAACAGTGCGGATATTGCAGTGATTAAACCTGAAAACAAGCCGTCTGAAAATACAGCGAACAAGACAATCGCAGCAACCAACACAACGGTATAACCCAAATTTTTTGATAATACGTTTGCTAATTTGTTTAACATTTCTTTCTCCCATTTAATTTTGTTTGGACACCTGTATTATTGCAATGTTTTTTTATGCGCGCAATAAAAAAACACTGCCCAAAACCACGGCAGTGTTTCAAAAGGAGAAACATGAAAACTAAAAACTCTGTAATTATGGTTTACAGCACCACATATCCGCCCAAGCGTGCTGTCTTTGGGATTGGTCCAAAAGACGAACGTGGACTGACATAAATGTTGCCTGTAATGATAAAATCACCACAGAATTGCAACATATTCACATCACGCAGGAACAAGTTCCCGTTGATACGAATGTCGCATGGCAAAGTGTATTTACGCATGTTCTGCAAATACAGATTACCGTTGACTACTGCACCGTTTTGCAGCATTGCACCTGCACCACGGCTATCGATAATAACATCGCCCCAAAATTGATTGTTTTTTGTTGCTGTTTGCTGTTTTACAATTTGAACTTCTGACTTTTTAACAGGAACAACATTTACCGCAGGGGCTTCTTTTTTGTTTGTCTTAGGGTTTACCTTGATTGGTAAAACAGTATTGCGTTGTGTGATTTCGCTTGGTGCAGAATTTTCTGTTACTTCGACCTGAGCTGTAACAGGAATATCTTTGGCCATAACAACAACTGTCTTTCTGTTGCAACCGATTACATCAATAACCAGCATAGAAAACAAAACGATGATTGCGACCAACAGCGTTAAATTTACCAAGCCTACCAGATTTATACGGCACAACCAATTCCATAACCAACGACACAATTTAGCAATTTTGCGAAAAGGCCAGCAGATAATATTCCAGACCCGTTTCCAGAATCCGTTTCGTTTTGATTTTGTGGCCTTGTTTGTTTTTACACGTTGTGCGGCCGATTGGATCTTTTTCTTGTCTGACATAATGTCACCTTTGTATTTGTTTTTCTTTTCTATATCCCAAAAATAGTATTTGTCAATACGTTTGTCAAGTCTTTTTGTCAAAAAAAAGTTAAATTTGTCAAAAAAAACACCCCGCAGGGCATTTATTTATCTAGTATTCCAAGTATCAGAGTTTAATATAGTGTGCCACAATACGCTGAACATGTTTTTGAAATCTACATCTTTTTCTGGTTTTACATTATTCCAATCGACGGTAATCTTCCTAGGTGCAGGGCCATAGATATATTCGACATATCCACATGTTCTTGGCAATAAATTATGGTTTAATATTAAATCTAAATCGACTTTCTCGCACATATTATTTTTATCTTTCAAGCGACATTTGTATATTTTGCAACGCTTTGTTTTTACATCCAGCCAATTACAACAAGCATGTGTATAAAAAGTCTTTGCAGCACCAGGTTCAATTTCCAATTCAATTTTACTCAGACAACAAATACCACAACCTTTGCATAGACTGTCCCATTGTTCTGGGGTCATTTTCTTCATTTTTTCTACACGTTGACGTTGTTCAGCAGTTAAATCGGTAGTCATTTGTATATTTCCTATGTATATATCAGAATTGAAAATATCACACAAAAACAATTTGTCAACGTTTTATTCTTTGACATATACAGGCGAAATATATAATATTTAAATATCTGATGAAGGGAATACTTGCATTATTTTTGATTGTCTTGGGGGCGTGCAGCCAAACATGGCATGCGCCATCTGATTTTATATATGTGCCGATAAAGTCTGGCGACTATCAAATCGCAACATATCAGCGTTTTAAAGACAACACTTCAGCGATACACGTTTATATCGAAGGTGATGGGAATTCGTTTGATGCCCGTGGTCGATTGACAGATGATCCGACCCCTCGTGGCACATTTTTAAGGGATTTAGCGGCGGCGGATAAAAATCCAAATGTTGTTTACATGGGGCGACCCTGTCAATATATCAAGACACCAAATTGTTCCCGCACGGATTGGGGAACTGGGCGTTTTTCTGAAAAAATCATCAATTCTATGTCTGGTGCGGTATCGCAAATTGCAAAAGACAGACCTGTTGTTTTAATTGGCTATTCTGGTGGTGCAATGGTTTCTGGGTTGATTTTAGAACGGAAACCGGAATTAAATGTGCAAAAATGGATAACCATTGCAGGTGTTTTGAATCATAGTGATTGGACACAGCATTTTGGTGATATGCCTTTGTCGATGTCATTAGACATGAACGGGTTGCCACAAATACCACAGGTTCATTTTATAGCTCTACGTGATAAAGTTGTTCCCAACAAACTTTCTCGCAAGTGGATAGGGGATAGAGAGCTAATTGTAGTGCCCGGTGCGACACATAATAAATTTCCAATATCAGAAATTGTGTTTTAACTATTGACAAAACAAAAAAAAGTCCTACAATATGAAATATGAAAGAAGTAAAAATAATACCCATTTTTGATCAAGCAGCCCCAGGAATCTGGGACAGTTTTGTTGGTTTGCGTGTAAACGCCATGCGGACAACCTGTAATCATAATATGAGCGACCAGGAAATCACAAACGCATTACAAGAATTGCGTTCGTCCTGGGGGCGTTTAAAGCATAATTTTGCGTTTGCTGCCTATGACGGTGAACGTATGGTTGGCTGTATTCATGGCGATTGCCAGAACCGAACGGCTTTTGTCCGTCATTTATATGTTGCCCCAGAATATCAGCACCAGGGCATTGGTTTCAGCCTGCTTTCTGCTGCAGAACATTCATCGGCACTGGTTGCAAGTAAAACAGATATCGTTGCGTTGCCAAACGCTGAAAAGTTCTATCAACGCTATGGTTATACATCACCGTTGAAAACGAATAATTATTTCAAAGATATCAAGGGTAAACAGGCGTGCAGTGTTGTGCCATTGTTCAGTTGTTCGCCATCGCTTGCAAAACAGTTGGCAAAATTTTCACCAGAATTCAAACCAGAATATGTAAATCAGGGGCATTGTCCAGCGTTTGTATATTGTGATTACGAAATGCAGATTGGCGGATTTGGTTATGCAGAACCAGATATCTCTTTGGATAAGCCGCAGATATTAGGACGCACCGCAATGCACGACGATTGGGGTCGTCGCTGTGTTGGCAAGGCGTTTGAAAACTTGTCATCGCATATAAATACCTTGTGTGAGCAGAAAAATCGCTAGGATTCATTTCTTAAACAGTGTTTTTTTTACGCCTGTGAAACCTTGACAGTTTCACAGGTTTTTGCTAGGCTAGTTCTGTCTTAATATAATAACCCGGTGGATAAAGTTATGAAAAAACCGATAATAAATGTAATTGAAATAGACGGACGTGATGCTCGTTATCAGACAGGAATTGGCCGTTATTTTGATGTCTTGGCAACACAGATGCCTGAAAATATCAAGACTACACGTATAATATTTTACTGGTCGCCTGATATTAAAGAGATTCATATAACTCAGAACGACGACGAGATATCTGTTCGTCATCCTGTTGGATATCCAGCCCAGATTTTATTTGATGCAGTGATTGCGTTTGCTGGCAATCGTATATCTCAGATGCAAAATTTGATATTAAAATCAAATTGTTTGGGATATGAACCGCTGGCGTATATGTTGCGTTCTCGCTTTTATGCCAAGACGGTTGGTGTTTTGCACTGCCTGCCGCATCGTTCAATGGGCAACCAAGGACGTTTTCCACCACATGATCCGTTCTTTAATATGGATCGGGTGATACTGGTGTGCGACCATGGAACAGAATATTTAAAGGGGATCAATAACAACCGTCCGTATTCTGTGATTTACAATGGTATTGAAACGCCAAAAATCACTTCAAAGAAGCCAAACGATGGTGTTTTCCGCTTTATCTTTGCCAACGGCTGGGCCAAGCACAAGGGGATTGAGCGTATTATCCCTGCTATCAAGACTGTTGCTGAAAAGCACAAGATAGAAGTGATGGTAATCGGTGGATATGACCCCAAAGACCCTGTTTTTGAACAAATCAAAGACCTGCCAATAACCAAGGTTGGTCTGCTTGATAATCCAGATGACATTGGGAAATATTATGAAATGGCGGACTGTGCCCTGTTTGCATCGTATTCTGAGGCATGTTCTTTTGCTGGGATTGAGGCAATGGCATACAATCTGCCTATAATTAGCACGGATGCTGCTGGATTGGTTGAAATGTTTGGTCGTGCTGCCTTGATTGTAAAAAGCGATGGCGATGGGAAACTAGACACTGATGATTTTGCCAGACAAATGTGCCGTGTAATCGAAAGTGGTTCATTGCGTATGCGTTTGGGGGTTATGTCTTATGGTCGCTACAAAGAACGCTATACCGCAAAAAAAATGGCCAAAGACACAATCAAGTTATATGAAAATCTACTTAAAAGTTAAAAATAAAAAATAGCAAAAAGCCCCCGTTTTGGGGGCTTTTAAATGATTAGCGTTGTTTACATCATTCCTGGCATTCCACCGCCCATTTGTGGGGCAACTGTTTTTTCTTCTGGAATTTCTGTCATAACAGCCCCGGTGGTCAGCATAACACCAGCGGTGCTGGCTGCTGCTGCGATTGCTGTTTTAACAACCTTGGCAGGGTCGATAATACCTGCTGCCATCATATCAACATATTCGCCAGTCTGGGCATTGTATCCAAAGTTATAATCTGTTGCTTCCATAACCTTGCCAACAACAATTTCGCCAGATACGCCTGCGTTTTCTGCAATCTGTGAACAAGGGGCAATAATCGCACGACGAACAATATCAATACCGACATCTTGGTCTGCGTTTGCACCATGAATATTTTTCAGTGCCGCCACAGCACGCACCAGTGCAATACCACCACCTGCGACAATTCCGTCTTCAACAGCGGCACGTGTTGCAGCCAATGCATCGTCAACACGATCCTTCTTTTCTTTTACTTCGACTTCGGTCATGCCACCAACCTTGATAACAGCGACCCCGCCGACTAATTTTGCCAATCTTTCTGACAGTTTTTCACGGTCATATTCGCTGGTTGATGCGGCAATAGCCACCCGGATTTCGTCAGCACGCGTGGCAATAGCGGATTTTTCGCCACCACCGTGTGCCAACAAGGTCGAATCTTTGGACACAACGACTTTTTTTGCACTGCCCAATACTGCCGGGGTAATATTTTCAAATGTCATACCCATATCATCACTGATAACAGTTGCACCTGTGACAATTGCGATATCTTTTAGCATTTCCTTGCGTCTGTCGCCAAATCCTGGGGCCTTGACTGCACAAACCTTCAATCCTCCACGCAAACGGTTCAGAACAAGTGTTGCCAACGCTTCGGATTCAACATCTTCTGCGATAATCAACAATGGTTTGCCAGATTGTGCGATTGGTTCCAGTATAGGCAACAATGCCTGCAAACCTGTGATTTTCTTTTCAGAAACCAAGATTTGTGCACCGTCTAATTCAGCCAACATTTTTTCACTGTTTGTTACAAAGTATGGTGACATAAATCCCTGGTCAAACTGCATACCTTCGACGACATCGATTTCTGTGTCCAGACCCTTGGCTTCTTCGACAGTGATAACACCTTCTTTGCCGACACGTTCCATTGCGTTTGCAATTTTTTCTCCGATATCACGGTCGCTATTTGCAGAAATTGTTGCAACCTGTGCGATTTCTGCACTGTCCTTGACAGGGCGTGCATGCTTTTCGATATCGCTTATAACCGCCTCTGTTGCCAAATCAATACCACGCTTTACATCCATTGGGTTCATGCCGGCTGCAATCACACGACGACCTTCACGAATCAATTTTTGTGCCAATACTGTTGCGGTAGTTGTGCCATCGCCTGCATCGTCGCCTGCCTTTTTAGCAACTTCTTGCACCATACGTGCCCCAATATTTTCTGCGGGGTCTTTCAAAGACACTGCTTTGGCAACAGTAACACCGTCTTTTGTAGCAACGGGTGCACCATATGATTTTTCAATAACAACTGTCCGTCCTTTTGGACCCATAGTAATTTTTACAGCATCCGCCAATTTATCGACACCAGCGGCCATTTTATCTGTGTTGAAAACAATATCTTTTGCCATAGTTGCAATCCTTTATTATTCGATAATTCCTAAAATATCAGTTTCTTTGACCAAGACATAATCTTTGCCATCTAATTTGATTTCATTTGCCGAAGGTGCCCATTTTGCAAACAAAACGACGTCGTTTTCTTTGACCGTCATTGGTGTTTGTTTGCCTTCATTGACCAGACCTTCGCCCACGGCAACGACCCGTGCCCGTGACGGCTTTTCTTTTGCGTTATCGGGGATAATGATTCCACCTGCTGTGATATTTTCTTCTTCGATTCTTTCCAGTA
This sequence comes from Candidatus Enterousia sp., assembly GCA_045613785.1. Lineage (GTDB taxonomy): Bacteria > Pseudomonadota > Alphaproteobacteria > Rs-D84 > Rs-D84 > Enterousia. Next base: position 18,701 of record JAZLBQ010000012.1, read on the forward strand.
AAACATAATTATGCAAAGGTTTAAACATAAATAAATCTCCTTTGATTTAAACCACGTATGATTGATATAGTCTGAATTTTATTGATTTCAAGTCCATATTTTAATATGCTAAATCTGAAACACAAGGGGAATAAAAACAATGTATGACAATAATAATGTATTTGCGAAAATGGTTCGTGGTGAAATTCCAACGACCAAGGTTTATGAAAACGACTTTGCGATGTCGTTTTACGATATAAATCCGATGTTCCAGACCCACGTTTTGGTTATCCCCAAAGGGCCATATAAAAATATCCTAGACTTTACCAAAAATGCAACCTCTGCGGAACAGACAGGGTTCTGGGAATGTTTTTCCAAGACTGCTGATAAGTTGGGTATAAAATGCGAATTTAATTGTTTGGCAAATGCCGGGGCGGATGCTCCATTTGTAAAGCAGTCTGTATTTCATTTTCATTTACATCTGGTTGCGGGGGCTAAAACCCAGGCGTTTAACAATTTAATGTCGGAAATCAGTAGATGATCAGAATGTCCGTTCGTGTTATTCCACGTGCCAAACTAAATCGGGTTGAAGTTCAACCCGATGGCACAGTGCGTGTTCATACAACGACTGCACCCACGGACGGCAAGGCGACAGCGGACGTAATAAAAATGCTGGCAGAACACTATAATGTTCCCAAAACCAGCATTAAACTTGTCCGTGGTGGCACGTCCCGTGATAAAGTTTTTGAATTTTAATATTTTAAAACCTGCTTTTTTAGTTCGGCTACGGTTTCTGCACTAAAAATATTATAGTTGTCTGTTTTTACGATAAACCCGTTCTTTTTCATGTGTTTCATCAATCTGGTCAACTGATTCCAAAAACCATTAGTGTTCAAAAAGAACAGCGGTTTATTCGTTTCGCCAATCTGTTGCATTGTTAAAATATCTGTTAGTTCATTTAACGTTCCGATTCCACCTGGTAAAATTATAAAAGCATCAGATTCATCGAACATAATTTGCTTGCGTTCATTTACGCCATCGACAACGTGAACATCAATTTCATCATGAGCAGGTTCTTGCATAGCGATAACATCATCTGTTGAAACACCGATTACTTCGCCACCGTTTTTCAACGCCGCCGTTGCAACAGTTCCCATCAGACCAACGTCGCCCCCGCCAAAGACCATACGAATGCCATTTTTAGCCAGCATTCGTCCAACCGCCATTGCATCACGTTTGAATTGAGGGTCTGTTCCGAACTGGTGTCCGCAATACACAGCGATTGATTTTAAATTCCCTGCCATTTCTTTTTCCTTTATTTTTGCAAATTATATCATATCATACGCAGATAATGAACGAAAAGTTTTTGGATTATGTTTGTAAATATTCTGGCCAGCACATTGCCGTTGCGGTCAGTGGTGGTGTTGATTCTGTATGCTTGTTGCATTGGTTGGCTGATTTAAAAATGAATATCACCGCATTGCATGTCAATCATCACTTGCGTCCATCTGCCGATACCGAGGCTGCATATGTTTCCGCACTGTGCCAAGACCTGGGGATTGGTTATTGTGGATTTGATTGGCTGGGCGACAAACCGGATTCAGGTCTAGAAGCCGCCGCACGCAATGCTCGTTATCAGTTCATGACTGACTGGTGTCACGAAAATGGTGTTAGTGTCCTGATGGTTGCCCACCAGGCAGACGATCAAATTGAAACATTTCTAATGAACTTGTCTCGGGGCAGTGGGATTGATGGTCTGTCTGCGATGCGTCGTGAATCATATCGTGATGGAATTTTAATTGTTCGGCCGTTGTTGACAGTGTTTCGGTCTGAATTGATTGAATATTGCGACAATAATCGGATAAAATATTTTTCTGATGAAATGAATTTTGACGATAAATACACACGTGTAAAAATCCGTCAAAATCGCCATTTGCTGTCTGAAAAACTAGGGATTAGTGATAGTCGAATTTTGCTAGCGATTGATAATCTGTCCCGTGCCCGTGATGTCTTGGAATCAGACGTCGACACACGGATTCGCAGTGTGTTATATGATAACTATGCATTATTTTCAGATTCTTTTCTATTTGACGTGCCACCCCATATTGGTTTAAAGTGCCTGGGAACGTTGATTAAAACCATTGGGGGGGGATTATATCAGCCACGCTTGAATTCGTTAAACTTTGCACTAAGTAAATTGAGCAAAAACTGTAAATTTACATTGGGGCATTGCACAATTAGGCGATATAACGACCACATTTTGATTGTTCCCGAAGGTGAAAAAACAAGTATCAGGAAGAAAAATGAAAAAATTAAAAGACTTCAAAAACAGCAAAAAAAACAATAATTCTTTGAACAAAAAGCGTGATGGCGCATCGTGGTTGTTGATGATTTTCGGGGCGGTATTTCTTGCCTTGGCTGCCCGTGCATTTTTGTTTGGTGGTTTTAGTGGCAATGGTATTGCACCCGGCTTGCAAAAACCTGCGACAATAACACGTCCTGTTGAATTGTCATTTTCTGATGTTTTGCGTCGTGCACCTGATATCAAGACAATGAAAATCAATGGCAACAGTGCAACTGGCACACTGGCAGATGGAACCAAGTATAATGCGACAATTACGTATGATCCTGAAATGCTGGCACGCTTATCTGAATCTGGCACGTCTATTACAATTGATACATCAAAATCGTGGCTAGAAAGCATCGCGACCTTTGCACCATTGGTTTTGACATTGTTGTTTATTTTCTGGATATTTCGTGGTTTTCGTCGTGGTGGGGCAGGTGGTCTTAGTCGCAGCCTGGTTGGGCAAAATCCGACCAAGATTGCCACAGGCAAGCCCAAGACAACATTTGCAGACGTTGCTGGCATTGAATCAGAAAAGCAAGAATTGTCTGAAATAGTAGATTTCTTGAAGAACAAGGATAAATATAAGTCTTTGGGGGCTCGTGTTCCACGTGGTGTTTTGCTGTCTGGTCAGCCGGGAACGGGTAAGACTTTACTTGCACGTGCGATTGCAGGCGAAGCGAATGTTCCTTTCTTTGCAGCATCTGGTTCTGATTTTTCAGGGATTATTGTTGGGCTTGGTGTGGCAAAAATCAAAGAAATTTTTGAAATGGCAAAACGCAATGCCCCATGCATACTGTTTATTGATGAAATTGACGCAATTGGGCAAAAGCGTTCGGTTCATTCCTATAATGACCAAGACCGTGAACAGACTTTGAATCAATTGTTGATTGAAATGGACGGTTTTGCGAATGACACAGGGATTATAGTAATTGGTGCAACAAATCGTGTTGATATGTTGGATGCGGCCTTGTTGCGTCCGGGTCGCTTTGATCGTCAGGTTTACATTGAATTGCCAGACATGGCTGGTCGTCGTGAAATCTTGGATTTGTATGCCAAACGTGTAAAAATGGATTCAAGCGTAAACTTGCAAGACATTGCCCGTGGCACAACTGGTTTTTCTGGTGCAGACTTGGAAAATCTGTTGAACGAAGCCGCCTTGCATGCAGTTCGCAACGGTCGCACAGAAATATCCCCGGACGACATCGAAGAAGCCCGTGATAAAATCATAATGGGACCACGCAAGGTTCGCAAAATGCGTCCTCAGGATATAAAATTGACCGCATATCACGAAGCGGGACATGCCTTTGTCAGTCTGATTTACGAAGATGTTGCCGACCCAATTCACAAGGCGACAATTATCCCACGTGGTCGTGCCTTGGGTATGGTTCAGCATCTTCCGATTGATGACAAGGTTTCAATGACCCTGGCCGAAGTTCGTGCCAATCTGTCAATTGCATTGGCTGGCCGCAGTGCCGAAGAAATATTCTTTGGTTCAGACCAAATCACCACGGGTGCCGAAAGTGATATCGCAATGGCGACACGTCTGGCTCGTTATTCGATTACAACTGCTGGTTTGTCATCACGTGTTGGTCTGCCTGCTATAAACCAGGTCGGCACATTTGGAACGCACAGTGCATTGGAAAATGCGTCTGAAAAGACAGCGGAAATCGTTGATAATGAAATCAAGGCTTGGCTGGACGCAGCCCACGCAGATGCAACTAAATTGCTGACAAAAAATAAAAAGACAGTTGAAAAACTGGCAAATGAATTGTTGAACCGTGAAACCTTGACTGGTGCCGAAATCCGTGAAATTGTTTTTGGCAAGTCGGGCAAGAAGCCGTCAACACGCCAGCCAAAGAAAAACACAAATGCAACAAAAACTAAAAAACAATAAATTTGAATTGCTGCAAATGTCGCCCCAAAACACCCAATCTGTGATTGTGGTTTCTGGGGCTGATTGTGTGATTTTTGACCCATGGGGGCATGCTGATGATTGGGAACGGTTGCTGACGGAACGTAATCTGAATTTACGTGCAGTTTATATAACTCACGGTCATCCTGATCACATTGCTGCTGCACCAAAACTGGCAAAAAAATATAATGTTCCATGGTTTTTGCACAGTGGGGATTTTCGTCTGGTTGGCTGGGGGAATGACTTGCTGACATACTTTGGTTTGCCACCAATCACATTGACTGACGTTCGTCCAACAGTGTTGGAAATCGGGCGAACAGAAATTTTACCAGATGTTTTTATGGATATTTATGAAACACCGGGGCATACGCCTGGTGGTGTTGCTTATCATTTCCCAGACCAAGAAATTATGCTGATTGGCGATACCTTGTTCCAAGAGTCTTATGGTCGTTACGATTTGCCAGGGGGTGATGAAAAAATGCTAATGCAATCAATTGCAGCCATTTATAATTTGAATCTGCCCGACAATACAACGGTTGTTCATGGGCACGGTTCTGCAACGACGATTGGTTGGCTAAAACAACATAACCCATTTTTTCATAAATAAAAAAAAGCCCCGTTTGGGGCAGTTTTTTTTATTTTAACTTTTTCGTCCACTCGTTGTCTGGGAAATTCAGTTTTAACATTTCTGAATACCCATTTACCTGTTCTGGTAATCCGATTGCAGTATATGCCTCGGTCAGGCGAAACATAGCCTCTGGCGTCATAACAGTTTCTTGGGCGTCCGTGACAATTGATTGCAGACGACCGATTGCACTGGGCCAATTTTCTTTTTTCATATCATTGCGTGCTGCAAACATAACCTTGCCAGCGATATAGTTTTTCAAGATGATAATTTTGTTTTCTGCATTTTTTGCGTATTCGCTGTTTGGGAAACGCTGAACCAAAGTCTGGAATTGTTGTAATGCATATGCAGACATTCCTGGTTCACGACGGACATCGCTGACCTGGCGATAATAGCACATTCCACGCAGATACATTACATATGGAACGTCTTTGTGGCCTGGGTGAAAACGCATAAATCGGTCAGTTGCCAAAATTGCACCTGCAAAATCCTCGTCCACATAGTGTGAATATGCCGCCATAATCAATGCGTCTGCCGCCCATGGACTGGCAGGGTGTTGATTTTCTGCCTTTAAAAATTCCATTGCGGCTTCTTCGTAATTTTCATTATTAAATTCATCGTATGCAGTCGCATAAATTTCAGGCAGTGTTTTGTCTGCAACAATTTCGTTGTCCGAGCCTGCACACGCCCCCAGTGTAAAAGCTGCACATAACAATAACAAGATTTGTTTTTTCATCTAAATATTCCTGTCTTGATTTTTATTTGCATAACGCAGTATAATCTAAACTATGAAACTAGGCAAACATATTTTCGGGGTTGGTGCTATGACTGGTATCAGCCGTATATTTGGATTTATTCGTGATATGCTGATTGCACGGGTCTTGGGGGCAGGGCGATTGTCTGACATATTTTTCGCTGCGTTCAAGTTGCCTAACTTATTCCGTGATTTATTGGGCGAGGGTGCATTGTCGGTGATTTTTATCCCGATGTATACAGATTCTAACAAAGACGAAAATTTTGCCCGCAATGTGTTTTCGTGGTTGATGGTTGTTCTTTTGGGGATAACGATACTGTTTGAAATCTTTATGCCATTGGTCGTTTGGGGATTAGCACCTGGGTTTGAAGCAACGCCTGGCAAGATGGAATTGACGGTTTTAATTTCTCGAATAATGTTTGTTTATGTTATATTTGTGTGTGGGGCTGCATTTTTATCAGCAATATTAAATGCTTTTTCACGATTTTTATTGGCTGCATTTATGCCGGTGCTACTGAACATAATGTTGATATGTGCATTGCTGATAGCGATGTTTTTCGGGTCTGAAAACGTTCTATTTATGATTGCAGGCACAGTTGTCTTGTCAGGCGTGATTCAGTTTTGTATTTTGTGGTCTAGAATTCGTCGTCGCCATTTTGGACTGCACCTGGTGCGACCACGCTGGACGCCTGGGATAAAAAGTCTGTTTAAACGCCTAGGGGTCAGTATTGTTGGCAGTGGTTTTTATCAGATTACCATAATTCTTGGTACACTGGTGGCCAGTTTTCAAAGTGGTGCTGTTTCTTGGTTGTATTATTCTGACAGAATTGTCCAGTTGCCATTTGCGATGATTGGTTTGGCGGTTGGAACGGTGCTGATGTCATCTATTTCAAATGCGTTGTCTGAAAAGAATATTCGCAGTGTTTATATTCAGCAAAATTCATCGCTACGTCGTTCAATGATGTTGATATTGCCGTGCGTTGCAGGTTTGGTTGTTCTGGCACATCCTATAATAAAATACCTGTTTGAGTATGGTGCATGGACATCAACGGCGACCCACGCTGTTGCCCTTGCAATTCAGATTCAGGCATTTGTTCTGCCTGCAATGCTAATCAGCCAAATATACAGTAAAACCTTGTATGCGTCACAAGATGTCAAGACACCTGTCAGCACCAGCATAAAATCACTTGCTGCGGCATCTGTGTTGTATTTAACACTGTTCCCATTTGTTGGCTATCTGGCAATACCAATTGGCGTTGTGGTCAGTGGTTATTTGAAAAACTATCTGTTGGGGCGTGCGTGCCGTCGTTGTCAATTGGTTCATCACGACAAACGAACTGTTCGCTCGGTTATATGCTTTGGGGTCTGGGCTGCAGTCTTAGGGGTTGCGATGTCGTTTGTTCCTGTGACCAGTATTTGGGTTTTGGGTGCATTGATTGCAGGCTATGGTGTGCTGTATTTGCCTGTTGCATATTTAATAGACCGTCGTATTTAACTATCTAAAATAAATTTGAAACTGGGCTTGTTTTATGATAAAATACAAATCATAAGATAAGAATGTAAGGAGTCCCAGAAAATGAAAAAACTTATTTCCTTGGCGGCATTGACCGCAATATTGGCGGGTTGTGCCGACCTTAGTGGCACTGGCAACAATACAAATTATGCAGATGGTTTTGGTGAAGAACCATTGGCTGGTGCACCGGTGCAGAGTTTAAATGATTCATATTTGTTGGCGGCTGCCCCTAAATATTATGTTGGCACTGCTTACAAAGTTGACGATGTTCAATATATCCCAGTTGAAGATTTGACATATAATCAGACGGGGATTGCTGGTATAATTCCTGCGGAATTAAACGGCACAAAAACCAGCAATGGTGAAGTTTTTGATGTAAACCAAATGGTTGCGACCAGCAAAACATTACCATTGCCAACGATTGCACGTGTAACAAACTTGGGTAATGGCCAGTCTGTTGTTGTTCGTGTAAACAATCGTGGCCCATTTGTAAATACACGTTTGATGGATTTGTCGCCTGCTGCGGCACAAAAAATTGGTTTGAATGGCCAGGGCAAGATTCAGATTCAGGTCTTGGGCGAAGAAACAATCGCTGTCAAGAACGCAACATTGGGTGCGATGACCCCAGCGGTTGCAGAACCAGCACCAGTTGTTGAAGCAGCCCCAGTGGCTCAGCCAGTTCAGGTTGCAGAACCTGTTGCTGCTGCCCCAGTAGCCGGCGATTACAGTGTCCAGGTTGCCGCATTTTATGCACAAGATAGTGCGGATTCGTTGGCACAGCGTATGAAAACATATGGTGATGCAGTGGTTGTAAACGAAGGCGATATGTTCAAAGTGCGTATTGTGAACTTGAATGCTGCCCAGGCACGTGGTGTTATTGATGCCCTGCGTAGCAATGAGGGTATGGCACCAGGTCTATTGAAAAATGGACGTTGGGTAAACGCTGACAGTATTTAATAAAAATCCCCCGTTTGGGGGATTTTTATTATCTGGCTTTCTGATATGTGGTTGCACGTGGCAATTGGTTTTTTATTCTTGTGATAACTATACCGGGTCTTGCTTCATTGACGCCTGTAAAGCGATTTTTTATTCCACGATCGATATCCACGCTTTGGCTGGCTTTATACAGTGTCAGCAACACATCATAGAAAAATGTATTTTTTGCCATCATGCTGGCATAGTGTGGATTTTTAAGCAGTTCAATGACGTGGCTGGTCACGTCGTCTGCAAATCTTCCAGTCAAGGCTTGTTCTGTCATCATATTTTGTTCCATTTGACAAAACAGGTCTGCCATCTTATGCATACTACTAGTAAATTCCTTGCTAATAGGGAACGATGCAATACTGTCGCCCAGAATGCGTCGCACCCGGCAGAAAATATCTTTTAGTGCTATAATATATTTTTCGCTATCGCTTAGTTGTAAATTAGACATATTTTTACCGCTTTTTTTGAATAAAGTCATCAATTGGAATAATTGCGGCCGCTGTTGGTCCACGTTGACCGTTATAGTGGCTTGCAGGGTTTTTATCATATGGCATACGATTGCCAGAAAACTTTTCATAATAAATCTGACCGATACGCATATTCGGATAAACCACGGTTGGATACAGAACACGGATTTCCAGCGTCCATTCTCCGCAGAAACCATCGTCGCCCCGTCCAGCGGTATGGTGATTTAAAATAAAATTCCGTCCAACGCTAGATTTTCCGTCTATATACGGGAACAAGTTGCGTGTTTCTGTATATTCAACGGTCGAACCCAAATAACCGACATCAGGTGATAAAATCAGACCTGTCGCTGGGATTTTTATATCGATTGTTTTATGGTGTTCTGGATTTGTAGGGTCTATTAAATAGCGTGGGTTTCGAATGTCGTATTTCCAAGGACGGTCGATATAATCCAGATAATAATAAGGTTCTCTATCGTTCAGTGCGTATGCTTCTTTGCCTAAAAACCAATCCTTCATACTGTGCAGTTTTGGGTCGCCCTTGTATTCGATTGCGGGTTTCATTCCGTGTGGGATTGTATGTGCATAGACACGCAACGTGTCTGCCAGGTGCAAATCATAACTATTTGACCCCAAGCATTTTAAATCAAAAGGTTCAATAATAATGTCTGGATTTTTTTCTTGCATACGCCGCAGAATTTCGGGACCTGTAAGTTGCATAATCTATATCCTTTTTATGTTGCCCCACCCACGCATAAATTTCTAGCAATAAAATCGCTGATTTGCAAGATTTTTATTCACTTTTCAAAATGTTGTGCTATGCTTTTTACCATGACAGAAAAAACATATTCAGGCTTCGTTGCCATTATAGGCCCGACAAATGCGGGCAAAAGCACATTATTAAACCAAATTATGGGACGCAAAGTTTCGATTGTCTCGCACAAGGTGCAGACTACACGCACACGTTTGCGGGCGGTAAAAATGGTTGGTGCGAAACAGTTGATATTCGTTGATACTCCTGGTGTTTTCAAGCCTTCACGTCGTCTTGATCGTGCGATGGTTGCTGCTGCAATGGACGCAATCAGCGATGCTGATGCGGTCTTGTTGTTGGTTGACGCACAAAAGGGGATAACAGAAACAATTCGTGCCTTGGCACAAAAGGTGGCTGAACGTCCAAATATCTTTGTTGCGTTAAACAAGGTCGATGCGATTCCGAAACTGGAATTATTGCCAATGGTGGCTGAAATATCTCAGATGGCACCGTGGCGTGAAATCTTTATGATTTCGGCACTAAAAAATGACGGTATTGAAAAAATGTTGTCAGCTTTGGCGGACGTTATGCCGGAAAGTCCGTATTTGTTTGATCCGAACGATGCGCCAGATGTTCCAGATGAATTGTATTTATCTGAATTGACCCGTGAAAAGATATATCGCTATATTCACCAAGAATTGCCATATCACATCAACGTTGTAACAGAACGTGTTCAGGTTGCTGATGATGGCGTTTTGGATATTTTTCAGAAGATAGCGGTTCGTAACGATGGGCATAAAAAGATTGTTGTTGGCCGTGGTGGGGCTCAGTTAAAGCAAATTGGAACGGCTGCCCGTCTGGACATTCAAGATCAGTGGGGGGTAAATGCTCGTCTGCATTTGTTTGTTCGTGTAGAACCAGACTGGGAAGAAAAGGCGGAAAACTACACCGACCAAGGGCTGGAGTTTAAAAAATAGGATATATTTATGGGAATTTATAATAAAGTATTACCATATTTATTGGTGGCAGCTGGTTTTGTTTGCACTGGTTGCGAACAAGATTACAGTGATGTTATCGTATCAAAGAAAGACAACAAGGTTTATCTGGACAGAAATAACAACGGTTATGCAGATGTTCATATAAAATATTCTGGCATGGATACCGTTAGTAATATCTGGTTTAAATCGATGCAGCCAGGCGATACGTTGCATTATGCTGTTCGCCCATCTTTTGACAAGATTGCTATTCCCAGCACCAGGGTTCATCACAAATACCTAAACGACAATGACTTTGTTGATTTGTATAATGAGTATAGAAATAACAAGGTTCGTAATAAATTACAACGTTTCAAGAATCGATAAAATGCTAACAACGTCTGACTTTGATTTTGAATTGCCAGTTGAATTGATTGCGTCGCATCCATTGCCACAACGTGATGCGTCACGTATGCTGGTTGTTTGTGGTGGCGATATTTATGATAAACAAGTTCGTGATTTTCTGGATTATTTAAAGCCAGGCGACGTGGTTGTTTTTAATAACTCTCGTGTTATTCCGGCACGCTTCATGGCGGACGGTATTTATGAAATCACATTGCACACGTCCAGCGATGATGGTTGCTGGTGGGGGTTATGCAAAAAGTTTACAAAGTTAAAGCCAGGAACTGTTTTAACCCTAGATGATGGAACGAAAATTGAAATAGTTGATCAGCATTCCGACAGCGGTCTTAAAATCAAGTTTTTGTGCGATGACGTTTTTGGTGTTCTGGATCGTGTTGGCAAAATGCCATTGCCACCATATATGAAGCGTGAAGAACAACTTGACGATCGTGAACGCTATCAAACGGTATATGCGTCGCCTTTGGGGTCTATGGCAGCACCTACGGCTGGTTTGCACTTTACGCCAGCACTGTTGGAACAGATTCAATCCCGTGGGGCAAAGATTGTGAATATCACATTGCACGTCGGGGCAGGCACGTGGATGCCAGTTAAAACCGAGGATTTATCCCAACACAAAATGCACAGTGAGTGGGGCTGTATAACAGCAGAACAGGCAGAAATAATCAACAATGCAAATCGTGTGATTGCGGTTGGTACAACGTCCTTGCGTTTACTAGAAAGTGCGGCAATGTGCAATTGTGATACTGAAAGATATCGCCGTGTTGCACCATTTTGTCAGACCACAGACATCTTTATCACGCCTGGCTATGAATTTCGTGCAGTTGATGTTTTGCTAACGAACTTTCATTTACCAAAATCAACATTGTTTATGCTGGTGTCTGCGTTCGCAGGACTGTCTGAAATGCAGGCAGCATATTCGCATGCAGTTGCTGAAAAATATCGCTTTTTCAGTTATGGCGACTGCTGTTTGCTGTTCAAAAAGGGAAAATAAATGAAATACAACCCAACCCTGCATAAATTATCAAATGGTGTAACGGTTATATTAGACCCGATGGAACTGGAAACAACATCGATAAAGGTCAGTTTTTGCACTGGTTCTCGTGATGAAAAGCCAAATGAATATGGTTTAACTCATTTTTGTGAACATATGTTATGCAAGGGAACGCCACGTTTTCCGACCAAGAAAATACGTGATGATTATCTGGACTATCATGGTGGTGGCTGTAATGCATCGACGGGGCGTGGTGTTTTGTCTTTCTACGGTCGTATTATTGCTAAAAATGCAAATGTTATGCTAGATTTTATTGGCGACCAATTACAAAATTCGTTGTTTGATTCATCAAAGATAGAGATAGAACGTCGTGTAATTTGTGACGAGTTGCGTCGTGCATTGGATAATCCTGGTCGTCAGTTTGATGATTTTATGTCAAAGACATTGTTTGGTGGGCAGACATTTTCGACTTTGAATTTGGGGACGCTTGAAACAATCAATTCGTTTACACGGGATCAGATGCTGGAATTTTTATCTCGTCGTTTGTCGGCCAAGAATTGTATAATTTGTGTATCTGGGCGAATAATTGACCCAGTCGCAATGTTAGAGCAGATTGAAAAATCATTTTCGTTTTTGCCAACACACGACGTGCCAGAAAATACATATATTCCATATACGCCAACCGTTGCACATAATCCTAAACCAGACAAAGAAAACGTTAGGCTTCGTATAATATTTCCAGACGTTTGGCCATTGTTGTTTGAGAACATATACAATAACATATGCGTTGGGCGTTTTGAACGTTTTATGATAAAAGAAATCTCGGACGTTTTGCGTCAGGATAATGGACTTGTGTATGGGTTCAGTGGATTTGCTGTTGGAAACGAGCATCATTATTGGAATGGTTTTTCGACCCAGACATCTTCTGAAAATATTCCAACGGTTGTTAAATTGATTGCCCAAAAGGCATCTGAAATATACTCAGCACCAAAAATAACCGAAGCCGATTTGGATCGCTATAATCGCAAGGATGCCCTAGCTGATGCTGATTGGTTGGAGTCCGCTACACGTCGTTGCGACAAGTTGATTGCACATTATCGTGATTATGGTCGCATTTTTGATTTTTATGAAATGTTCAAGTTATTTACGCAATTGACGCCCTCGGATGTTGTAAAGAACACTCGCGGTTATTTTGATGGCCCAATATCAATTATTACCCAAGGGGCAGATTTTGACTGTGATTTGAAATCTGTTTGGGATGAAAATTTTAACACTAAAACCGAAACCAAAGGGGAAAAATAATGGCAATGCCTCTTGTGATTGTTCGTGCATTACCAACGGCGGCACGTGCATTGGCTAAACCACATGTGTTCAAACGCTTTCTAGGGACACGGGCGGGCAAGCGTGCAACACTAAAATACGGAACAATGCTGGTAAAATCCAAAGATGTCCGTAATTCTGTTGGTAAATTTATGAAAAATAATGGTTCGTTTCTACGGTCTAAAAAAGAATACCGCCAAAACGAACAAGAATACGCTAAATTGGTAAAGAAAATAGAAAAACTAGAACAGCAACTGGCGGATGCAAAATTGAACGAGCAAAAAATGCAAGAATTGACATTTACACTTGGTCGTCAGGTTGTCCAAATGCGTCATTTGCTGGAAAAAATGGACGTTCAACGCCAGCAATATGCCCAAGAAATGTTGGCAGAATTCCGTCGTTTCCAGGGGCTGGACAAAACAAGATAAGGAAAATCCGATATGTCGTTAAAGTTTAATTTGATTGCAACTGATGGAAAAGCTCGTCGTGGTTCGGTTGAAACAGCACACGGCACATTTCAGACGCCTGCCTTTATGGCAGTTGGCACTGCTGCCACGGTCAAGGCCTTGACAATGGAACAAGTTGCCGCAACTGGAACTCAGGTAATTTTAGGAAATACATATCATTTAATGATGCGTCCAGGCGGTGATTTGGTTGAACAGATGGGCGGCTTGCATAAATTTGGTGGTTGGCACGGGCCAATCCTGACTGACAGTGGTGGTTTTCAAGTTATGTCTTTATCGACCTTGACCAAGATGAGTGAAGAAGGTGTTCAGTTTACTTCACACTTTGACGGTGGAAAAAAACACTTTCTGCGTCCCGAAGATTCTGTTCATATTCAGCATCAACTAGATTCGAATATTACAATGGTGCTGGACGAATGTCTGAAATTACCTGCCGACAGACAACGTGTTGAAAAAAACGTCGATATGGTAACACGCTGGGCACGACGCAGCAAAGATGCTTTTATTGATCGACCTGGATATGGAATTTTTGGTATTGTCCAGGGGGCAGATTTCCCAGACTTGCGTAAAAAGTCCGCCCAAGCCTTGGTTGAAATTGGCTTTGATGGGTATGCGATTGGTGGGTTAGCTGTTGGTGAACCGCAAAATGTTATGTTTGATATGATTGCTGCTACAACTCCATTGTTGCCATCAGACAAGCCACGCTATTTAATGGGTGTTGGAACACCACTGGATATTTTGGGGGCGGTTGAACGTGGGGTTGATATGTTTGATTGTGTTATGCCAACCCGTGCTGGTCGCACAGCCCAGGCTTTTACACGTTCTGGCACAATGAATATGCGTAATGCCAAGTTCCGTGATGACTCACGTCCACTGGATGACAAATGTGGTTGCCCGGCGTGTAAAATGTCCCGTGCGTATATTCATCACTTGATAAAGTGCAACGAGATTTTGGGTGCAACATTGTTGACCCAACATAATTTGTGGTTTTATCAAGATTTGATGCAGGGTATCCGTGAATCCATAGAGCAGGGGCGTTTTGCGGAATTTAAACGTGATTTCATTGAAAAATATACCAAAGGCCAAGAAGATGAATAAAGAAATAGTTCCTGTAAAGGTTAAATCTAATATTCATTTGAATATGTCAAATCGTATGTATCTGTCCGTTGTTCGCCAGGATATTTCGGATAAGCTGATATATGTCTATACCCTGGGGTGTCCAGGTAGTCAAAACGACAGCTTTTACCTAAAGGCCGATGCAGATATTGCGACATTTAATAATCGTGACAAGGCAGATTTATATACTGGCACAATCCAACAGATTATGCAGGTTCAATCGGCCTGGCCGCTGTATTCAATGGCATATCGGACATTAAAGAAAGAAATAGATACATTTAATCAGACGATAAAATCAATATGCGATAATCAGAAAGCAAAATAATATATTGCAATTTATTGTCTTATTCGTCTAAACTCCTTTTATACACTGTAAAGGAGTTTTTTTTATGGCCAAGTCAAAGAAAGGAATCGAAGTAATCGATATGGGCGGTGTCAAGACCGTAAAAAAGAAACAGTCTGTTATTACCTGGACTAAACGTGTAATAGCGATTGTGACAATTATTTGGTTTGCCATTGTTGGCTATGTTCCCCTGCATATCAAGAATACATATTCGCAACCGATAAAGAAATCGATTGTTGTATCAATGTTCTTTGACCTGCAAAAGGGGATAGTAAAGCAGTATGAAGCGTTATTAAAGGGCGTTGCAGATTCTGTAAATCTAGAAAAACCAATCGCAGTTGCGATTGATGGTGTAAAGTTAGTTGAAAAGGGCGTGGACAAGGTCACAGACGCAACCGCCCAAGCCAAAGAAACAACGGCCAAGGCAACAGATGCAACATCCGATGCACGTGAAAAGACGTCTGGTGTAAAGAAGTTGACTGGTTTTGCAAAAATGCTTGGTGTAAAAACGGACGGTGTTGACAAGGCGGTAAATGAAGTGGACAAAGGTCTGGACAAGGCAGATTCAGCAATCGCCCAGGCGAACACAGCCATAAACAAGGTAGATGATACAGTGGCACGTGTAAATGCACAACTGGACAAGGTCAAAGGTGATTTGACTCGTGTTGCCCAAACCGAAGTTGATAAGATGCTTGATTCTGCGATAAAAACGGCACTGGATAAACAGTCTGGTGGTCTTGGGACGACATTATTGACTAACTATGGTATTGATCATGTTTATCCATGGCGTCCATCTAGCTGGCCAGTTGCGACCAAGATTTATAATGATTTGGCACAATCTGATGTAACGACTATAACAGTTATAACGAACACGGTTGATAAATATTTCGGTTATGTTGCGTGGGGATTGGTATTTGCCGCTTGGGCATTGGGCCTGTATATCTGGTCATTGTTCTTTAAAAAGGCCAAAGCGATATTAAAGCCATTTAATGTATGTCCACGTTGTGGTCATACCTATGCAGATAAACGGACTGCGCTGGGATTGTTAAAAGTGTTTCAGCCATGGCAATGGTTCTAATAAATACGTAAAAAGCCCTGGAAAACAGGGCTTTAAATTTTTTTGTAAAAAACACTTGCATTAGTATAAAATATATGTCATTATATACGACGCAATGCGAGCGTAGCTCAGTTGGCTAGAGCGCAACCTTGCCAAGGTTGAGGTCGAGGGTTCGAGCCCCTTTGCTCGCACCAAAATTTTAAAAACCGTCCGTCAGGGCGGTTTTTTGATTTTGTCGTGCCAAGGGGCGAGTTGCGAGACGAGAAAATATCAGAAACACAAGATGTTTTTAATGAATTGTACGAGTTTTACATAAGGTCATATGAAATTCAGTTTTTAGGTCGGTGTGATATTCTGAATAAAAAAGTAGTTTATTTTTTTTGAGATGTAGTTATAATCTACCCAGAATGGAAAGGATGTGTTGCAAATGCTAGAAAATAAAAATACGCAGAGTAAAAAATACATATTAGGACAATTTTTTACTGCACCCCATATTTGTGAAGACATCATCAAAGACATTGTAGTAGAGCCAAATGATATCATTATAGAACCGTCTTTTGGGAGTGGGAATTTTTTAGTTGCGTTAAAAAAAATCCAAAATAAAAAAATAGGAATAGAACTAGACCGTGATATTTTTGATGAAAAGCTAGTCGATGAAAACACAACGCTTTTAAACAAGAATTTTTATGATTTTGATATAAAAACAAACAGCAAATTGATTTTTGTTGGGAATCCTCCATACAGAACGCCGGCACATTCATTAACAACCCACAAGAATTTTGTTTTAGGTTTAACAAAAAAATACCATATCCCTGGAATTCGTGAGGAAGCAGTATTTTTTATATTGCATACGATTGATATAATAAACAAAAACGGTGGAAATGGGGAAATACACTATATTTTACCAACATCGATATTAAAAAACAATTCAAAGTTTTTTAACAGATTCAAGGAATTCCTAAAAAAACAGTGCGATTTTATTCGGATTAAATCCATAAAGGGTGCAGAATTTGATGGGGTTGCCCAAGATTTAGTCTGTTTGTCATTGAAAGTCATACAAAATCAGAATGATTTTTTTAAAGTGCCGCAAACAGAACAATCACAAAAATACGTATTGGTTGATGATGAATATGTTAACTTAGACGAATATCTTTGTCTAACTTCGGAAGATTCAATACCGTTTCAAAAAATATTCAAGCAAACATTTTTAGGGTCTGTTCCCTGTGAGAGTTTGCTTATGTCCGTAAAAAATGAACCAGTTGAACATTTTATGCATAGATTGACAGATATTATCGCTGATTCATGCATAAGCACCGATATTTTATATAACAAATTGCAATATAATAAAAAATTTCATTTAAAGGTTTTTGATAATCCAACAGATAGTTCAGTCGTTCAAAAAAAATTAGACATAATACTGTCTTATGTAAAAAATATTCAGCAGAAAAACATATTGGACGAATTTATGAATATCAACAATTATAAAGAAATCAACGTCAGAGATGGTGTTCGTTTTTATTTTAGATGCGAAAAATTGAAAAAGAAAAAAAATTTTGTATATGAAATAAATCCAAATCCCTGTAAATCATTTTATTTTACGGGTAACCCTTCTCATAGTTCAACAGATTATTTTGGTTTTTGTAATTATGATATCAATAGAAACGTTTCGCCAGGTGCAAACAGAACGGTGCCTGTTGATAATTTGGAAGACAATTTGACAGACTACTTTAAAAAGTGGTGGCGTTCAAATACAACAGAACCATATGATGAAATTTTTAATTACATAATATATGTATCAAAGACGAATTGGTATAAAAAGAAAAAAAGGGACAACAAACGTTTTTATTTTGCTATCCCAATAGAATTTATACCTGTCTCAGAACGGAAGCAGTCTGAATTTAGTCAGGAAGTGTCCAGTTGATTTTATCCAGTTTTTGTCTAACAATTTCGCTTAATTTTGCAAAAGAATAATGGTTTTTAAGGGGGTGCGAATATCCCTCTGCTACCTCAAAATATTCTGCGTATCGCATAATTTGACCGATATTTGCTTGCCCTTCAGTTTTATGAGATCTATGTTGTGCGGACAGCAGTATTTTGCCGGGTTCCTTATTTTCTTTTTTGGGGGTTCTGCTGAACATTTTAGACGGGATTATGAAAAGTCTTTCTGAATTTCCGTATAATATGTGAAAAATAAACCAGTCACATTCTGACGGTTTTACCTGCTGAAAAGAACCAGATAAATGTCTGGCTGTTTTCTGGTTAAGATTTAAAATTCTTGCACCGATATAATCATTTGAAGCCCCGGAAATTGCTTTTAACGATTTTATCTCTATCCTTTCGCCAGAATTTGCGTCTGCATCATATTCTGAACCACCCTGATGTTTTTTTAAATCAACAAATGTGTCGATTATTTCATCTTGGATTCTCAAGCCATAGCTTTGTCCGGTTCCTGTTATAAACCAATCATAGTTTGGAAATTTTTTTAACATTCTGTCTTTATGTTGTTCTATTGCTTGAATTACAATATCTAGCTTAGATTCAGGTAAAAGTGAATTTTCTTTTATTTCATGTAAGGCAAATTCTAGTTCTGTCATATGTGCTCCTTTTGTGCTTTATATTTTTTATCTTTGTAATTGATTTCTGTTCGGCAACAGTTTTTTTATTCCTTTTTCTATGCGTTTTATATTGTCAGGATTGCAAACACAACCTTCGCAACTGTTGTCCGAGCAAAAGTCGCAGCCAACTGGAAAGTATTTTAAATGACTGCTTACAGCATCGTGCCTCATCGTGCCGAATTCATGCATGTATTTCTGGTATATTGGTGCATATTGTGGATACTTTATCACTGCCATCAGAAAACTGCCATAGTTCTGCACCAATGCTGCAGAATATCTGTGGCGTGCCTTACTTGAAGACATAACGTTTGCATAGTCAGTCAGCGACCCGGAACGTCTATTATATAAATATATGCTATCACGAACGGTTGAAATTGTGTTTGCGTGCAATACTGCCAGTGAACAAAACAAGATATCTTCATCCAGTGGCATATCGATTTCAAATTGCAGTTTATGGTGTTTCAGAAAATCACGTCGATAAATTGCAAAGTTTGCACTTTCACGATCAAAAGACTGTAAAACGATGATGTTTTTGTCGTTTATTTTTGTGCCAAAAGTTCGGTCTTGGTTATATGTCAGGGCTGTAATAGTTGATGTTTGATTTTGTATTGCAACCTTGCCACCCATAACGATTTCTGCTTTGTTTCTTTTTGCGGCGTCAATCATTCGTGTAAAATAATTTTTGTCGCCCAACAGTTGGTTTGGGAATCCTTCTTTGACCTGACCTTTTTGATATATCATATTTCCGTGCTTTGGATCGTCAATAATTTTTTCAATAAACGGGGCAATCTTCTTAAAATTTACCCCAATCATATCATCTGCGTCGATAAAGCTGATAAACTCGCCACAAGCCATTTCCATGCCACGGTTGCGTGCCGCAGACACTCCCAGATTTCGTTGGCATGCTAACTCAATATTGTTATGTTTGATTGAATATTCCTGGACGATGCTTAGTCCATTATCAGTTGAGCCGTCATCGATAACAATTACTTGAAAGTTAGGGAATCCATTTTGCACGACGATACTGTCCAGGCATTGTTGAATATACTGGGCAGTGTTATGCATTGGTATAATAATCGACAGATACGGATTCTTCATACTATAAATGTAGTATAAAATAGTGATTTGTCAATATTTTTTGGGTTTATATATATTTTTCTTTACTTTTTTGAAAATATATATAATAATCCAAGGCAACAAGATAAAGCACAGTAATGAATTATACATCTAAACGTTTTAACTAGGCAAGGTGCGACCAACAGATTTAACAAACTGCGGGCGCACTTTTCTGCGTCCGTTTTTTTAATAATTCAACAACCCAAGGGAAAAAATAAAATGTCAGAAAATACAACGAATACAGCGATTTCAACAAATGAACTAACGGCACGTCTGCAAAAGGCTGAAAATATCCGTGCACGTGACGGTGTTGTATGGAAAGACAAGTTTGACCGCACGCACACAATTGCGTCAGCTCGTGAATTGTCGGACGGCATGCCTGTAAAGTTGGCTGGTCGTGTAACTGCCTTGCGTTGGCTGGGCAAACTGATGTTTGGTCGCATTTATGATATTGATGGTGAAATTCAGTTTTCTATGTCCCGTGAAGAACTGGGTGAAGAAGTTTACAAGTTTATGAAGGCAAACGTTGACTTGGGTGATTTTATTGGCATCACAGGTGAATTGTATCACACAACTGCTGGTGAATTGACAGTCAAGGTATCTGCGTATGATATTTTGTCCAAGGCCTTGCGTCCTTTGCCTGAAAAGTTCCATGGCTTGACAGATATGGAAACACGTTATCGTCAGCGTTATCTGGACATTATTGCAAATCCAGAAACACGTCGTGTAATGAAGATGCGTTTTCAAATGTTGCGTTTAATCCGTGAATATTTGAACAATAATGGCTTTACAGAGGTGGAAACACCAATTATGCAGGTTGTGGCCAGTGGTGCGGCGGCTCGTCCGTTTATCACACACCATAACGCATTAGACGCTGATTTTTATTTGCGTATTGCTCCAGAATTATTCTTGAAACAGACAATTGCGGCTGGTTTTGACCGTGTTTATGAATTGGGCAAGAACTTCCGCAACGAAGGTATGGACGCAATGCACCTGCAAGAATTTACAATGTTGGAATGGTATGCAGCATATTGGGATTATCATCGCAACATTGATTTTTCGTGGGCTATGATTCAGAAAATCCTGATGAAATTGCGTGGCACATTGCAGATTGAATATCAGGGAACTCAGTTAGATTTCTCGAAATACGAAGAAATCGACTATACTGCCCGTATGAATGATTTGCTGGGGGTTGATATTCTGGAATTCAAGGACACAGATGCATTGAAATCGCAATTGGTTGCCCAGGGTATGTTCCCAGCAGATGAACTAGAACCATTAAAGTCAGTTCCTGCAATTGTTGACTATGTTTTCAAACGCAAGATTCGTGATCAAATTGTTCAACCTGCGATTGTTCACAATTATCCAGCGTATTTGATACCTTTGGCACGTCGTAACAATGATGACAGCCGACGTATCGACATATTCCAGTTGATTGTATGCGGTGCGGAACTGATAAAGGCGTATTCTGAATTAGTTGATCCAATTGTTCAACGTGCTGCGTTCGAAGAACAGGCCGCCAACAAGGCCGCTGGTGATGACGAAGCCTTTGATTTGGACGAAGACTTCCTGCGTGCAATGGAACATGGTATGCCACCAATTTCTGGTTTAGGTTTGGGAATCGACAGATTCTTTTCAATTATCGCAGACCAACCAACATTGCGTGACGTGATACTATTTCCGATAATGAAGTGATGAACCAAGGGGGACAAAATGTCGCAAATAGGCATTGATACTCTGGCCCAAGATATGGCCGCTGATAACGACAGACGGAATCTGGCGGCGATTGATCGTGCCTTGGCCGAAGGTCGTATAAACGAAGAAGCGGCTGCTCATCTGAAAGTTCTTTATTCGGATAGTATGCATTGGTTTCAAGAAGTGTTTTATGTCCTGGGAAAATGTTTTGGTGCTCCCAAGACGGCGGTTATGCGTTATGACTATGAAACAGATCAGGCCATCGAAGAGCCTATATCAATATCTGATATAAATCCATTGTCGCCGTATATTGTTCATCATCGCCTGGACAATGATCCGATGCGTAATCAGTTTTTTGCTAGTTCTGCCGGCCACAAAATTGATTTGGCGGTATCTTCGATTGTTACGGTTATTGTTGGGGCACAAAAGAACATCAATCGTGCTTTGACCAAGGTAACAGGTAAATACTATGTGTCCTATGTGAACGAGGTTGCCGATACTGTCTATCGTGTGATTGCATCGCACGAACGTGAAGCATCTGCCCGTGCTATTGCAATCAAAATTCGTGAACGTCTTAGCCAGCGTTATATTTCTACGCCGTCTGAAACAGTGCTGTCTATCATTGGGTCTGGACATGAAAAGATTGCGGTTGACCTGGTTCGTGCCTTGGACAAGGTTGAACGTCCACGCATGCGTTTGCAGGATGTTTGGCGTGTAAAGTGCTTGTTTGATTTGATTCCTCAGGCTCGAACATTTATCGAACGGCTGCAAGCAATGATGCCCGAACGCATTTTGTCTGTGCGTGACAGTTTTTATAACATGAAAAATCCACGCAATTATCGTGATGCCAAGATAATATTAAATATTGGTCCAAGTCCAGAAACGATAATTCCAATGGAGATTATATGTCAGGTTCGCACATTTTTTGGCTTTGAAAGTAAAACACATGATGTTTACGAAGTCGCACGTAAAAAGAAATGCACCCGTTCTGATAATATGGAGGCCAAACTGGCTCTATTCTACGAGCAAGGCGTCAAAGAATACAATCGTATGATATGCGATTGCTTGTCTGACTTGTTCGACAGGGTGGGGTGGAATTTGTTATATTCTCAGGGTGATTCCGTTGCTATGTTCGAAGGCTTTCCACGTGAATGTAAACTATATTATCCACAAAAGATTTTGGATAATATAAATGAAAAACTGGACGATGCGATTGAGAACGAGGTTTTTCGCATTACAAATGCACCTGTAAAACTGTCCAGGGTTCAAGAAGCCCAAATCTTCCACTTTATGGCACGTTTTGTTTTGGTTTCTGCGATGCCGTATATGCAGCGTGATTGGGCGATGCCTACTACAACGCAGGCGGGCAAATTATTTAACTTTGTTATGACGGAAATTCAGCGTTATTACAAAAAGTAATCTGTATTTTAAGTCCCCCAGATTCTTGGGGGATTTTTATTCCCCTTGCTTTCAAGCATAAAAAATGTCAAAATAATAGCAGGTTCTGAATGTGCTTCGCAGAACCATAACAGCATAAGGAAAGGATAGGATTATGCGTCAAGGAAAAGTAAGATGGTATAACGGAAAAAAGTGTTTTGGTTTTATTATGCCTGACACACCAAACGCAGACGGCAACACAGACGATGTATTTGTTCATTCCAGTTCATTAAAGGCTGCCGGCATCAGATTTTTGAACGAAAACGACATTGTCGAATTTGAAGAAGAAGTTCGTAATGGTAAATTATCTGCAACAACCATTGCCGTTGTTCAACGTGATGAAGAATCTGCCCGTCGTTTCCAAGAGCGTCGTGCCGAACGTCGTCGTGCTGTTGAAGAACGCAAACAGCGTGAAGATAAATCCAGCCGTCGTGGTTTTGCATTTTGGAAAAAATAATTTTCACATTTCAAAAAAGCACCCCGATTGGGGTGTTTTTTTATTTGAAATGATTGCAAACAATAAAAACAAAATATAAAATAATAAAAAAAGGAGTTTGAAATTATGTGGACATCAATTGCAGTTATTGCCATTATTGTTTTGTATTTTATTGCTGTTTACAATGGGTTGGTTGCCCGTCGTAATCAGGCACGTGAAGCCTGGGCAACGATTGATACTCAGTTAAAACGTCGCTATGACCTGATTCCAAATTTGGTTGAAACTGTTCGTGGTGCGGCCAAGCATGAATCAGAAACGTTGTCAGCGGTAACGACTGCCCGTAATGCGGCGATGGCGGCAAACGGTCCAACATCTGGCGATGCTCAGAATAAATTGACTCAAACATTAAAGAGCCTATTTGCAGTTGCAGAAAGTTATCCTGATTTAAAGGCGAATGAAAACTTCTTGGAATTACAGCGTGAATTGACGGACACAGAAACCAAGATTCAGGCGGCACGTCAGTTTTATAACACGGTTGTGATGGCGTTGAATACTCAGATTGAACAGTTTCCGTCAAATATAGTTGCACGTATGTTCGGTATTTTGCCTGAAAAAATGTTTGAAATTGAAGAATCAGAAAAGATTGCACCAAAGGTAAAGTTCTAATATGTCCCAAGATTTCACATTACACACCCACACAAACCTATTTGACGGTAAAAATAGTGTTAGTGAAATGATTGCTGCCGCTAAAAAGTCTGGTATGCAGGCAATCGGGATTTCTGACCACTTTATTGTGCATTCTGATATTCCGACAACCAAGGCATATGCTGCAGCGACACGTGGTGGGTATGCAAAAATGTATATGGATAACTTTGATGATGTTCTCCTGGCGTTTCAGCGGCATTATGATGAAATTCGTCAAATTGCGGAAAGCGAAACAATCCAAGTCTTGTGCGGAATGGAAGTGGACTTTTTTGACAGTCCTGATTGGCGACGTGGCTTTGAGCGTGCATTAAAGGTCTTAAAACCAGACTATATTATTGGCTCTGGGCATTTTATTGAATACGGTGGCACTGTATGCAACGTTCACGATATTGCAAATGCAGAACCTGATGAATCCGACAGAATGTTGGCAGAATATTGGGCTAAAATTCAAAGAATTGCCCAGTCTGGAATGTTTAATTGGCTTGCCCACCTTGATTTGCCCAAAAAATGCAATCTGGGTCAGGATAAAAAGTGGCAGACAGTCGAAGCCCAGACAATCCAGGCAATTTCGGATTCTGGTGCAAGTATTGAAATAAATACCAAAGGTCTTTCACTGCCGTATAACGAGCCTTATCCATCATCACGTATTCTAAGGATGGCGGCAGATGCCAATATACCTGTTCTTATCAGTGATGATGCACACTCGGTTGATCAGGTGCACAGGGGATTTGACGTTGCGGAAAGCTTTGCACGTGAAAACGGTGTAAAAAACCGACAGTCATTACAGAAAATACTTGATTTTTCAAATAAAAGCCTATAAAATACCGCCTGCTGGGTAATCAGAACTGATTAAGCGGCGGTGCTTTTTTGGTCCCGTCTGCGATAAGGATTCTGTTCTTGGTTATGAACACCCGGCACCGTAAAACCAAAAACAAAGGAAAATAAACTATGGCAAGAGCAGGTGCAAAGCGTAGCACACGCAAATTGAAAATCGGACGTAGCCTGGGCGTAAACTTGTGGGGTCAGGCGAAATCTCCATTTAACAAACGTAAATATAAACCTGGTCAGCACGGTCCAACATCACGTGGTGGCAACTCATCTGATTATGCAAAACAGATGCGTGCAAAACAGACCTTAAAGGGTTATTATGGTAATATCGGCGAAAAGAAATTCCGCAAATATTACATCGAAGCAAACAATATGAAGGGCGACACACCAGAAAACTTGATTGGTTTGTTGGAACGTCGTTTGGACGCAGTTGTATATCGTGCAAAATTGGCACCAACTGTATTCTCTTCACGTCAGTTGATTAGCCACGGTCATATCAACGTAAATGGCAAACGTGTAAAGATTGCATCATACCAGGTAAAACCAGGTGATGTTATCACAGTCAGCGAAAAAGCAAAACAGATGCCATTGGTTGTTTTGGCATTGGAATCTGGCGAACGCAATTTTGCAGACTATGTTTCTGTTGACAGTGCAAACTTCACAGCAACATTTGTTCGTGTTCCAGCATTCGAAGACGTTCCATATCCTGTTCAGATGTTCCCAGAATTGGTCGTCGAATTCTATTCTCGCTAATAGAAATATTGGAAATAAAAAATCCCGGTTTGCCGGGATTTTTTTTAATGGTTTTTTTAATCTTTTGCACGGGGGTGGGCATTGGCATATATGTTTGAAATTTCTGCCATATTGACTTTGGTGTATAACTGGGTTGTTGACAGTGATGTATGCCCCAGTAATTCTTGCAGACTACGTAAATCTGCACCACCCGACAACAGTGCAGTTGCAAACGTGTGCCTCAGTGCGTGTGGTGTTACAAAATCTGGTAGTTGCAGGTAATGACGCAGGCTTTCAACGACTTTTTCTGCCATGCGTGCTGACATAGGTAACCCACGCACACTGCAAAACACAGGGTCGTCTATTTTATTAGAATAAGGACGAACACTTATGTATTTATCAATCGCATTCCAAACCGCTGGCAATACCGGAACCAGTCTTTCCTTGTTTCCTTTGCCGACAATACGCAACACGTCAGGTCGATTGCCTATGTCGCTGTTTTTTAGTCCCAGTGCTTCAGATATTCGCAGACCGCACCCAAACAACAGCACAACCAACGCCCAATCACGTGCTGCCAGCCATGGATTATTTGCATCAATCACCAGTATTGCGTCATGCATATTTTCAACATCTATTGGGCTGATTGCCTTAGACAGTTTGCGTGGAACTTTTGGCGAAACAATCAAACCAATCGCATCATTTTTTATACCAAATTGTTTTTCAATAAATCTGTAAAAAGCACGTAATGATGACAATGCACGTGCGGTTGATTTATGAGATAGCCCACGTCTTTGTCTATCTGCCAGAAAAGCCCTGAAACAAATTGTGTCTGCATGACCGATATTAGATAAATTTGGCGTTTCGCTAGCCCATTTTTGATAAAAGTCTAAGAAGTCTTGTGTGTCAGCCTGGTATGCCGTCGCCGTATGTTCAGAATAGTTCTTTACGGTTTTAATAAAGTCAATAAAATCAGCGACGGTCTGTTCCATACATTACCTTTATTTAATTTCAAATACTGCACTAACAGAAACGGAAACGTCTGTGTCCTTAGAAACTATTGTCCCAGCCATATCCATCGTAGATGCTGCCGCCACCATTTTTGTTCGCATCAGGTTTGCAGGTGCAACTGAATCTGAAACATTTGTTCCGTATGCTACAGACAGCATTTTTCCGGCTTTTTTGTTGTCGCCTGCCGCCAGTGCATTTGCACGCACACGTGCATTTTCGACTGCGACCCCCAGGCACTTTTCCGTAATCGGTTGTAATACCGCAGGGCTTGAATACATTCGTAGATTTTCAGAATAAACATTGGGCACGCCAGAAAATACACTTAAAACATCTTCGATTGTTGCTATCGAAACTGCTGAAACTTCTATTGCGATTGTCGTTTCAATGCCCTGCGAAATAGACTTTTGTTCGTCCCGATTCCATTCAGTTTTTTCATATGAATTGAACTGAGTCGTCTGCATTTCAACTGGCATTTTTTTCAAGTATTCTGTAATTTCTGCAACTTGTTTGGTTGCCTGTTGCACAGAACTAATCGCTGTTGGTGCCAACGTAGTTATTCGCAATGTGATTGCTGTTTTGTCTTTTGGGGCTGTGGTCAGACATTCTCCGCTAACGGAAATTGTTTTTGGTTCTGAACGTCTTTCCAGCATTCCGAACACCAACGACATAACGGCAGCCGCTCCGATAACAGTTCCAATCCAAATCAGTGTTTTTTTCATATTCTCTCTCCTGTTAAATTTATAATCCCAACATTGCTTTTTTTACATGTTTAATTGTTTCAGATGCAACAATTTTTGCACGGTCTGCACCATCTGCCAGAATTTTATCGATTTCGGCTGTGTTCGCCATCAAGCGTTCATATTCTGCCCGTGGTTTTTCCAAGACAGAGTTGATTTTTTCAAACAATATTGTTTTTGCTGTGCCATATCCCATGCCACCCTGACGGAACATTTCTGCAAATTCTGCAATTTCCGCATCTGTTGCAAAATGTTTATATAACTGAAAGATAGTTGATTCATCAGGATTCTTTGCTTCTTCGGGCAGTTTAGAATCTGTGATAATACGCATAATCTTCTTTTTCAGTTCTTTTTCTGGTGCGAACAATGGGATGGTGTTGTCGTATGATTTGCTCATTTTGCGACCGTCCAGACCAGGCACTAATCCTGTATCTTGTCCGATAACAGGTTCTGGCAATTTAAATGTTTTGCCATAAGTATGATTAAAATATCCTGCGATATCACGAGCAAATTCAACATGTTGTTTTTGGTCGGCGCCAACCGGCACGATATCAGAGTTATACAACAATATATCCGCACTCATCAGCACAGGGTATGTATAAAGCCCCATATTCACACCTGCGTCAATATCGTTGCCTGCGGCATTATTTTTGTCCGTTGCGGCCTTGTATGAATGAGCACGGTTCATCAATCCTTTTGGGGTGACGTTCATCAGGAAAGTATTTAACTGATAAATTTCATCAATATCCGACTGGCGGAACAAGACTGCATTGTTCAAGTCCAACCCCAACGCAATCAAAAGAGCAGCGATTTCATAAGTGTGCTGTTTAATCTGTGCAGCGTCAGTGATAGTATTCAGTGCGTGCAGATCAGCGATAAACATAAAAGTTTTGCTGGTCTTTGATTGTTCTATCAATGGTTTTAATGCCCCAACATAGTTGCCCAAGTGCGGCATACCTGTTGGTTTAATTCCTGTTAAAACTACTTTGTCCGTATTTGACATAATAAATATCCTTTCATTGTTTGTATTTTAATGATTTTGTTTTGTAAAATAAAGCCCAAATTTATCAGACACCTTGGACTAGGGTGCAAAAAACATATTAGGCGTCAACACGCCAACAAACAAATTCTGCAAAGTTAAAAATGCACTTTCTCATAAGCATAATTATAAATCCAAAGCATAAAAAATTCAATAAAAAACGCCCAGACGGGCGTTTTTTTATTATTCTGCCAATGTTCCAACAGACATTGTAATGCGTCGGATACCACTGCTGATAGACTTTTCTTTGTTTACTTTGGCTTTTAATATTTCGCCTGTGTGATAAATGTGTGTTCCGCCACACAGCTCACACGAAACGTCGCCTGCGGTAATGACCTTGACGGTATCACCATATTTTTCGCCAAACAACGCCATTGCACCTTTTTTGACTGCTTCGTCCAAGGGCATTTCTTCGTGTTCAACAGGCATATCCATTGCAATCCATTTGTTTACCAGGTCTTCCACAGCCTGCTTTTCTTCTGCGGTCATAGCACGACCAAATCGAAAGTCAAAACGAACCGAGTCAGGCGAAACCTTAGAACCACGCTGTTCAACATCTTCGTTCAAGACGCTGCGTAATGCGGCCTGCAACAGGTGGGTTGCCGTATGTGCACGAGCAGTCTGTTGACGTATTGCCGCATTTATAACAGGTTTTACAACGTCGCCAACGTTCAGTGTTTCTGTAATTGTTCCCTTGTGAATAACAACGTTGTCAACACGTGCAGCCTCGGCTATGTTCATTACAACATCTCCATCACGTTTCAGTTCACCACTGTCGCCAACCTGACCGCCTTGTGTTCCATAGAATACTGTTTTGTCCAACGCAACTTCGACTTCATCGCCTGGGTTGGCTGTCTGAACAAATTCTCCATTACGCAGGATTGACAATACTTTTGATTCCATGTCTGCAGGTGCATATTTAGCGGAATCGTCTGTGGCAGGCAAATCTGTCTGCGATTCCCAGAATATCCGTGTTCCCTTGGTGTTTGCACGACTGCGTTCTTTTTGTTCAGCCATAGACTTTTCAAAACCTGCGACATCGACATCGATATTGCGATCACGCAAAATCATCTGGGTTAAATCCAGCGGAAATCCATATGTGTCAAACAGTTTGAACGCAACATCTCCTGGCAGAACAGCGTTGTTTAACTTTGGTATTTCATTTTCCAATAACTTCATACCGTTTTGCAACATATCTGCAAAAGAATTTTCTTCGTTTTGGATAATTTCAATAACACGATTTTGTTCACGTGCTAATTCTGGATATGCTTCACCCATTTCTGTAATCAGGGCAGGGTATAGTTTTGACAGCAACGCTCCCTTGTGTCCCAAGATTTGACCATGTCGCATTGCACGACGCAAAATACGGCGAATAACATATCCACGATCTGTGTTTGATGGAATAACGCCGTCTGCAATTGCAAAGCCCACACTACGCAAGTGGTCTGTAATGACCTTGAAACTTGCAACATTTTCGCTTGTTTCTGCAACGCCTGTGATATCAGATACTGCACGTTTTAAGTTTACAAACAAATCTGTATCATAGTTGTCAGTTTTACCCTGTAATATTGACGCAAAGCGTTCCAAGCCCGCCCCAGTATCAACATTTTGCTTTGGCAGCGGTGTTAAATTGCCGTTTGCATCACGGTCATATTGCATGAACACGTCGTTCCAGATTTCGACCCAGCGACCGCCGTCTTCGTTTTCACTGCCTGGCATGCCACCTGGTAAATCCGCCCCCATATCATAGTGCATTTCTGTGCATGGACCACATGGGCCAGTATCGCCTGCTGACCACCAGTTGTCTTTGTCGCCCAACAAAATTGCGTCTTTGCCAGCAACTTTTTTCCAGATTTTTACTGCTTCATCATCATTATAATGCGTTGTGACAACAATTCTGTTTGGGTCCAAACCAAAAACCTTGGTCAGCAACTCCCAAGACATTTCGATTGCACCTTCTTTGAAATAGTCCCCAAAAGACCAATTTCCCAACATTTCAAAGAAAGTATGATGACGGCCGTCAAAACCAACGTCTTCCAGATCATTGTGTTTACCGCCTGCACGGATACATTTTTGAACGTCTGCCACACGTGGTGCAAATGCAGGTTCTGTCCCTTGTAAAATTCCTTTCCAAGGCACCATACCTGCCACTGTAAACAACAAAGTAGGGTCGTTTGGAATCAACGATGCAGAAGGAACAATTTTATGTCCCTTAGATTCAAAATATTCTAAAAAAGCCTTGCGTATATCATTATATTTCATATCTGTTTCCCTTTAATTCTGGGGTATTGTATAAATATTCCCCCATTGTTTCAATCATATATTTAAGTTTTTTATGAAAAATATCAAAAGTTGTATTATTGCCCCGCTGGGGCGGCACCAGTATTGATGCCTAGTGCGGCATAAATTATCTGGTTGCATTTAGATATCAAGCGTTTTTCTAATTCTGCTTGAGCTTTGTTAGGTTTTGAGTCTTTTGGGTTTTGTCCCAATTTCATAGTGATACAACTAACAGAATCCATATAAATTGGCATTGTTTCTGACTTCTTGCTATGTGCGATAATATTTAAGGCCGACCACATCAGTGTATCCACAGGCACACCTGCACCTGGTTGTTCGTCTATGCACAAGAAATCTGCGATATTGTCATTTAGGATACGGCCCATATCTAATGCCAATGGCAACCGCACTGCTGTTCCCTTCATTCCAATGCTAGGGCGTAGCATACAGACATTTTCATTGTCTATGACATAGTCTGTTGGGCTTTTCATTATCCGCAGAACATTATTCAGCTGCTTTTTTATAACAACAATATTTTGTATTACTGCGAAAATATCATCTGAAACACTTGGGATTTTGATATCCAGCAACACGTCGTCATCATTTGTAAAGACAAACCATTTCGATTTTAACTTTTTTTTGGCAACGAAATCCAAAATTGCCAGCCTGGAACGCAGTTTTCCGATATTACTGTTACTGTTTATTATGTGCAGTCTGCCACGATACCCAAGTTTTCTAATTTGTCGCTTAGAAATTTTAGTTTCAGGATTGTCGTTATGAATTATCAGTATAATTTTGCGTTTTATTCTTGCCAACGCCGGGATTGACAGCTCCAAATATTCGTTATATCTGGTTGTTAGACCTATGATAATGTTGGCACTTTTTCTAAACATATAAAAATCATAGCATAACAATTTGAAAAATTGCAAATACATACTTGTTTATGATATAATACAAACTGTTCAAAAGGGGAATTTGATGAAGCCAACAATGTTATTTGCAGTGGTTTTATTGACGATTATTGTTTTAATGTCATCGTTTGGGATACAGCTGTCGCCATCTGAACCATTGGCACTGTCTGCATCTGCGGCACCAAATACATTGTTTGTATGTCCAGCGGCCAGCAACACTTGGGATACGTTGGCAAAAGGGCTGGGGCAGTTTACCCGACCATTGATGATAGGTTTCTTTTTTGCGTTGATATTGTTGTGCTTTTCGTGGGCGTGGGCAATGTATCAAAATTTATTAAAAGACAAATTTGTTCGTGATGCGTTTAAAACGCCGTGGGCAGCGACCAAGTTGTTATTCTGGGCGGTTATATTAGTTTCTATGTTGGTATTGACTCCAAATCATTTTCGTAGTGTTCAGGTCAGTGGTCGTGCAGGACAGTGGGTATTATGCGAAAATAACACGCCTGGTGCTCTTGCAGTTCCTGCTGACAGCGTTCATCGCTAAGATACAATTTGTCAACAATGCAAAAATCAGGGGTTTTTTAATTATTGTCTTGACATAAACGGCGGATTTCTTTACGATTCGGACAAGCAGTAACAGAAATGTCCTTTGAAACTGCGGGACACTATAAATAAAAAATTCTATGAAAGGAGAAACAAATGAACAAACAACAACTGATTGAAGCAATCGCAAACGAAGTTGACGTAACCAAGGCAACAGCTGCTGCTTGCTTGGATGCATTCATCAACACAGTTACAAAAGTTTTGAAAAAGAAAGGCGAAGTTCGTTTGGTTGGTTTTGGCACATTTGCAACTGCAAAACGCAAAGCTACAACAGGCCGTAATCCTCAGACAGGCGATGCAATCAAAATCCCTGCTTCTACACAGCCTAAGTTCAAGCCAGGTAAAGCATTGAAAGAAGCTTTGAACTAAAAACTGCAAAGTTAAAAAAAGCGTCCCGATTGGGGCGTGTTTTTTTATTGTCTTGATTTTAGTTAAAAATGCACTATTATATAAAGTGTAGATAACAAGAATGTAGGTCTGTTTGCAGTTTTTTTCTGCACACAAGTGGAATTTATCCCTGTGTCTTTATTTTTAATAATAAAATACCATAGGGGTGCATAATGTCGCACGGCCCAGGATTCACTACGGATAAAGACGTAACAGAACCAAGGTCTTTATTGGCAATGAATTTTACGGCCGTGCAAATGTAAAACACTAAAAAAGGAAAATAAATGGTAAAAGTCCGTGAAAAAAAGACTACACCCACCAAGGGTGAAAAACCAAAAACACCACGTGCAATACGTGGAATGAACAAGCACGAAACAGATGCGAACGATGACAAGATTTATTTTATGGCTTTGGGTGGTTTGGAACACATTGGCCAGAATATGTATGTCTATAAATATCGTGGCAAATACCTAGTTGTTGATTGCGGTATGGGATTTCTGGACGAAGAAATCGGGGCAGGGGATGTTCAATACTGTGATACAACCTGGTTGGAAAAACGCAAGAAAGACGTTGTTGGCTTTGTGATTACGCACGGCCACGAAGACCATATTGGTGCATTAAAATATATTTGGCCAAAATTCAGAAAGCCGATTTATTGCACACGCTTTCCAGCGGAAATCTTGCGTCAGACATTCAAGGGGATTGAACTGGATTTCAATCCGAACACAGATATCGTTGAATTTGATCACCAGGGTGCGATATTAAATTTAGATCCATTTACCGTTGAAACATTTCACGTTACTCACTCAGTGCCAGAAGCACAGATGTTGATTATTCAAACCCCATCGGGCAAGATTTTACATACTGGCGACTGGACATTTAACGATGACAATCCAATTGAAGCCTCAACTAATTTTGATCGTTTGGCATCAATCGGTTCTGACCCAAAATTGCTGGCGTGTATGTGTGATTCGACAAATTCATCACGCCAAACGAAACAGACCACTGAAACTCAGGTTCGTGATGCACTGACAGAAATTATGAAAAACGCTCCTGGACGTGTTTTGGTAACAGGCTATTCACGCAGTTTGGCACGTATGAAAATGTTTGCCCAGGCTGCTCGTGCTGCCGGCCGTGTTGCTGCGATAAAAGAACGTAGCAATCCAAATCCTGTGCCATATGTTGGTCTGCCAGAATTCCGTGAAATGGGCATAAAGTTTGGTTACATCAACAAAGACGATGTTTATCTGCACAGTGAAATCAAAGATTTGCCAGCAGAAAAACAGGCGATATTCTTGACTGGTTCTCAGGGGGAAAAGTTTGCTATGTTGACACGTTTGTGCCACGGCCAGGTCAAAGAATTAAAATTACAGCCAACTGACACAGTTGTATTTAGTGCTATTATTATTCCTGGTCGTGAACAAGACGTTTCTGCCTTGTATAATAAATTGGCACGTATGGGTGTAAAAACACATACTATCTTTGATACAGATAATTTGCACGCCAGTGGCCATGCGGGCCGTCCAGAACTGGAACGTTTTTATGACATGGTTCATCCTCAGGTTTCTGTTCCAATGCACGGTGATTACATCAACGAAATGTTAAATGGAAAGATGGCAATGGAACGTGGTGGTGCAAAACACATGATGGTTGTTCACAATGGTGAAATGATTGCGTTGTCAGATGGTGCCGAACCATATGTTGCTGAAACAATCCCAACCAGTTATGTTGTAATGGAAGGTGAAACGGAACGCAGTGCGAACGACCAGGTTTATAAAAACCGCAAGAAAATTGCGTCAAACGGTGCTGTGTTTGTAACATTGCCTGTGGACAAGCGTGGATTCTTAAAGGGCACGCCCGAAGTTTCCAGTGCAGGTATTTTTGAAACTGACGAAACTGGCTTTATGAAGCGTCAGATTCAGATTGAAATTACACGTGCGATTGATGGTTTGACCAAAACAGAACGCAAGGAAAAGAACAACCTGATACGTGCTGTTCAAGTTGCCTCGAACAAGGTTGTTCGTGCGGCACTTGGTGCGGACAAGAAACCACAATACAGTGTTCATTTTGTTCAGAAATAAAAAAATCCCCCGTTTGGGGGAATTTTTACTTTACATATTTTTTTGAATTGAATACAATCGTAACGTCATACAAATAAAGGAAAGGACAAATGGCAGAAAAAACAACAAAAAAACCAGTTGCAAAAAAAGCGACTACTAAAAAGACAGTTTCTAAACCAGCTGTGGCAAAGAAGCCAACTGCTAAGAAAACAGCAACAAAAAAAGTCCAAGAAATCAAGGCTGTTGCATCAGCACCAGTTGTTGAAAAGCACGCTTGTGGTTGCGGTCATGATTGTGCATGCGGTGGTGAATGTGCATGTGCAAAAAAGAAATGCACATTTGGTCGTTTTTTGAAAAAAGTTGTTTTATTCTTGATTATCTTTGCGATGGGTTTTGCGACTGCAAAAATGTGCTGTTGCAAAAAGTTCGGCAAGATGGGGCCACGTCCAGAATTTGATAATGGGTGTTTGGTTGTAAAATGTCCAAAAATGGCAGAAAAGATTGCGATGATGGATGCGAACCAAGATGGTTGTGTTTCTCCTGAAGAGTTCAAGGCTGCACGCAAAATGATGAAACGCAGACCAGAAATGCCAGCAGAACAGCCGGTTGAACAACCTGCAGCTGTTCCTGCACCAGAAATGGCAGAATAAAAATCGAATAACGATATAATGAAACCGCCATTTTGGCGGTTTTTTATATAAAAAAGCAGGACGGCAAAATAAAATCCCCAAATGGGGATTTTTATTTATTTGCTACACGTTCACGAAATTCATTGCTGGGTCGAAAGGTTGCAACACGTCGTGCAGAAATAACGGCACTTTCGCCAGTTTTTGGGTTGCGTCCCATACGAGCGTTTTTTTCCAAGATTTTGAAACTGCCAAAACCTGCGAATTTAACTTCTTCGCCATTTATCAATGATTCACGAATTTCATCAAACACAACGTCAACCATTTTCAATGCATCTGCGGTTGTTAGACCAAAGCGTTCACGTAATCTATCTGCAAAATCACTTCTTGTTATTGTTGCCATTTTTCTTTACCCCTATATCTTGAAAACATATTATACAATCACAGAATATAACTTGCAATATTATTTTCGCATGAATAAAATAGGTATTGGTTTGTCCCCATAGTTCAATTGGATAGAACAAGTTCCTCCTAAGAATTAGATGCAGGTTCGATTCCTGCTGGGGACGCCAGTTCACGCAGGAAGCGAACCGTTCCAGCAACGTCAGTTGCGTCAGGTTCGGGACAAGCGAAGCGTAGTGAAAGGGGCCCGAAACGAAGTTTTGGGAATTTACAATCCTGCTGGGGACGCCAGTTCACGCAGGAAGCGAACCGTCCCAGCAACGTCAGTTGCGTCAGGTTCGGGACAAGCGAAGCGTAGTGAAGGGGGCCCGAAACGAAGTTTTGGGAATTTACAATCCTGCTGGGGACGCCAGTTCACGCAGGAAGCGAACCGTTCCAGCAATGCCAGTTTCTTTTATTTTATCTATGATTTTGTCGCATGAATAATGCAACGTCCTTGCGATCGTATCCGTATGCAGAATTCAAACCACGTGCCGCAAACGTATGCGGTTCGTTTTTTATCTGGGTGCGTTGAAAGAAATCCAAGAAATTAGACCACGCTGGTGCATTTCCTTCCCACAGATAATGAAAACCAATGCAACCATTATCTTTGTTCAAATTATTTTGTGCTAAAACTTTTAATATTTCGGAATAAAGGCGATAAAAACGCTGATCTTGCAATCTGTGTTCTGTAAACATATAGTCAAATATGTTCGACAGCATAATTACATCGTATTTCTGGCTAAACCTTTTGCTTATATTCGATATATCGCAATGTTTAAAGTTTATCGTATCTGGCAGCAAATCACGTAATTTATAATAATTGTCTTTTTGTAGATATGTCAGGTTTGTGAACGTTGAATATTCCGGGTGGCATGCAGCCCGATATCGAAACATTTCACGGCCTTTGGTTTCGTATTTCGAAAAGAAGTATTGCAGATTTACTGAAAATTTATCATAAATTGGTTTGATAATTTTATGGTCAAAAAAATCTTTGCTGCTGAAAAAGAAACGCAAGAAGTCATCTCGTTCAACGTATTTTATCATGTGATTTTTCAGTTCGACAACACACCGTTGAAAAGAATTTATATCAAAAGTATCAACATTTTTTGCACCTGCTAAATAGGCCTCAAACATATGGTCGCCTGATGCAGCGACTGTCAAAACATTAGCGTTTTTCATATTGCCCAGGCTGCGAACATATTCTGCAACATTTTCATTAGAAAACAAGAAAACTGGTGCTTTGTCTTGGAACGCATAGTTTGCAGGGATAAAAATATCGTCGTCTTTATTCATCGTCGAATATATAGCACAGACAGGAAAATTGTCAATCTTTTATTGTTTGAAAAAAACTGTATTTAATATATAATACCTGCCAAAAAAGGATTTTTAATGAAAGATAAAGCCGTAAAAATTGGATTGCTTGCAACGATATTGCCACATATATTTTGCTGTGGTATTCCTATGTTTTTGGCTGTAATTGGGCTGATTGCACCGGATGCGGCACACTTTCATCTGTTGCCACATTGGCTAGAGCCTTGGTTGTTTTTGTTTTCTGGGGCTATGTTGGCTTTGTCTTGGTGGTTGATTCGTCGTGATTGTCATTGTTCGTGCCAGAAATGTGGTGCATCATCACATCGGACGCAAAAGATAATATTGGCTATAATAACCGTTGTTTTTATCATTAGTTTATTGTTGCACTTTGTTTCTCATCATTAAAAGGGTTTTTAGTTGAAATATTTTGATGCTCATTGTCATATTTTCAATTCTGATAATTTATTGTCTGATATGGGTGTGATTACAAATGCGACCCAGATTGCAGAATGGGGAAATGTCTTGGATTTGGTGTCGGGGCGTCAAAATGTTTATGGTGCAATAGGTATTCATCCGTGGTTTGTTGCGGACTTGCCAGACGGCTGGGATTTACAGTTGCAAGAACGTTTGATTCAGCATCCTGAAATAATGGTCGGAGAAATCGGTCTTGATGACCACAAGCCAGATTTTGAAACTCAAATCATAGTTTTAACTCGTCAACTTAAAATCGCAGTTGAATTAAATCGAGGTGTTCATATTCATTGTGTTGGTGCTATGAATGAATTGTTGAAAATATTAGACAGTTTCGGGAACGAGTTGCTGCCTTTTATTTTGTTTCATCGCTATTCTGGCAGCCCGACAGATGTTCCAAAATTGGTTAAAAAATATAATGCGTATTTTTCATATTGTCATCCTAATGACAAACGGGTCAAAGCAACTCCAATTGACCGAATTTTGTCAGAGTCTGATTCAGACAACCCAAAACGCTTGATTTCCATCGCAGATGATTTAGCATTGATTTTGAATTCTGAAACGGAAACATTTGTAAATAATGCAAAACGGATGCTTAAAAATGGATAGACTGCACAGAACACGTTTATTATTTGGTGATGTCGCCACAGAAAGACTAGCAAACTCGACTGTTATGGTTGTAGGATGTGGTGCTGTTGGTTCTTTTGCGATAGAGGCACTGGCTCGTTCCGGTATTGGTCATCTGGTTATTGTAGATTTTGATGTGGTTGAAAAATCTAACATAAACCGCCAACTGTTCGCCCTGGAATCCACTCTTGGACAACCAA
Organism: Candidatus Enterousia sp.; assembly: GCA_045613785.1. Lineage (GTDB taxonomy): Bacteria > Pseudomonadota > Alphaproteobacteria > Rs-D84 > Rs-D84 > Enterousia. The sequence continues at coordinate 56,986 of JAZLBQ010000012.1, forward strand.
AGGTTGTCGTCGCTGCTGCTCGTATTCACGATATCTGTCCTGACATTCAGATAACTGCATTAAATATGTTTTTTGATTCAGAATCTGAAATATCTGTTCGACCTGATTTTATTATTGATGCGATTGATACCGTTCCGTCCAAGGTTGCTTTATATCAATGGGCGGCCAAGCATAATATTCCGTTGATTTCCAGTATGGGGGCTGCGTCCAAGACCGACCCAACCCAGGTAAAAATAGCCCCGATTTCAAAAACATCTGTTTGTCCACTGGCATCACGTGTTCGCAAGTCTGTTCGTGAATTGAATTTACCTGATTGTCCTGTGGTTTTTTCTACAGAAAAGCCAGTCCTTGTTGTTGGTCATGCCAAGAATCTGGGGTCTATAATAACAGTGACAGGCACATTTGGTCTGATTCTAGCAAATCATGTAATTCAGAAAATAATCCGGGATATTTAGTTTTGACATCTATCCAGTTTTTGCTGTAAAATAACATAGAAAATAAACGGAGGGATAAATGAAACTGATAAACAAGTTAAAGACAATTCCAGGAATTTGGCTGTCTATATTGGCGATTGGTGTTGCCTTGGGTGGATTTTTTATTGGAAACGGATTTTATCGTGCTCTTTCTGTTCGCACTGTTACTGTCAAGGGCTTGGCGGAACGTGATGTTGTTGCGGACACTGCGGTATGGAATATCAAGATAAACGGTGTAGGTGGCGATTTAGCGGAATTGCAACAGCGTATTGATAACAATATTTCCCAAATTCATAGTTTTTTGATTGATTCTGGTTTTTCTGCATCTGACATTCAGAATTTGCGTGTTCAGGTTCGTGATAAATACGCAGGCTATTCTGATGCAGAATTAAAGAATCAGCAAAACGATGGTCGCTATGTCATTGAAACTGGTGTCAAGGTTCGTTCGAACAATGTTGAGTTAGTTGATGCTGTCTCTCGCCGTATGGGAGAATTGGTTCGCCAAGGCATCACCATAACCGAAGATTATGCAGGTCCAATTTATATATTTAATGGATTGAACGACATAAAAATATCGATGATAGAGCAGGCGACCAAAAACGCCACCGCTGCTGGACAGCAATTTGCCAAAGATGCTGATGCACGCCTGGGCAAAATTAAAAGTGCCAACCAGGGTGTATTCAGTATTGAATCACGTGATCCTACTGATTCCTGGTCATCCAATGAACGTCAGGCAATAAACAAAAAGGTTCGTGTTGTTGCAACGATAACTTTCTATCTGAAATAGTTAAAAGAATTGTAAACCAAGCCCCTTTTAGGGGCTTTTTTATTAGAATAATATGCGGCAACATGTTCCAGAAAACACAATAAAAACAAAGGCTAAGAACGTATTCCTAATGTGCTTATTCAGGTTGCAAGGTTTTGAAAAAGTGGTTATAATACTATTGTCTTATCACAAGACATATTAAACCTTGAAAAGGAGAAAAAAGAGATGAGAGGACTAACGAACTATGTTCTTATACCATTGACGTTTATCGGTGCTCTGAACTGGGGCTTGATTGGAATCTTTGGTTTTGACTTGGTCGCATTTTTGTTTGGCCCTGCAACATTGGCCAGCAACATTGTTTATGCAATAATCGGTATTGCTGCACTGATATGGTTGATATGGATGTTTATCGACAGACCAGCCCCACGCAATGACCGTTAAAAATAAAAAATATATTTCAGTTTCATGTCCACGCCCCACGAAAATCAGGGGCGTTTTTTATAAGATATCTAAATTTTCATCGATGACTTTCTTAAAGTCTTCTTCGAACCAAATGGTAATTCCCAGACTTTCAGCCTTGGCCAGTTTACTGCCAGCGTCCGCTCCAACCAGCACAATGTCGGTTTTTGAAGAAACGCTACCTGTAACTGTTGCCCCCAGTTTTTCCAGGATTTCTTTTGCCGCATCACGACCAAAGTCCGCCAGCGTTCCTGTCAAGACGATTTTTTTGCCGGCCAATGGTCCATCTGCTTGTTTGTTTTGGACAACTGCATCTTGGACACGAACTTGTTCTAACAGTTTGTCCAACACTTCTGTGTTTCTAGCATCTGCAAAGAACGACACAATTTCATCAGCCATAACATCGCCAATTCCGTCAATCGTCTTTAATTTCCACGCAGGTGCATTTCTGATTTCGGCCAGTGTTCCGAATGCGTTTGCCAGAATTTTTGCTGTTACAACCCCGACTTCTGGAATCCCAATAGCAAATAACAATCTGTGCAGTTCGATATTTCTGGCGTTTTCAATGGCTGCATTCAGGTTTCGAACAGATTTTTCACCAAAACCATCAATACGCTTGATTTTATCTCCGTGATTTTGAATCAGTGTAAAAATATCGGCAGGGCTTTTTATCCAGCCACGACCAACAAAGTTTTCCAGTTGTTTTGTTCCTAATCCGTCAATATCAAACCCTTTGCGTGAAACAAAATGTTCCAGTTCGCCAATCAGTTGTGCAGGACATCCCAGTGTATTTACGCATCTTCGTGCGACCATACCAGATTCTTGGATAACGTTTCCGCCACAGATTGGACATACGGACGGAAACTCAAACGGTGTTGCGTTTGGATTGCTTTCTGCCACGCCGACAATCTGTGGAATAACGTCGCCAGCACGCTGAACGATGATTTTATCGCCGATTTTTACCCCCAGTCGCTGAATCTCGTCTGCGTTATGCAATGTTGCACGTTGAACAACAACGCCACCGATATTTATCGGTTCTAATTCTGCCACAGGGGTCAAAACGCCTGTCCGTCCAACTTGAATGGTAATATCACGCAACGTAGTTATAGCATTTGCTGCTGGAAATTTATAAGCAACTTCCCATCTGGGGCTATTTGCACGACTGCCCATTTTTTCTTGGGTTGAGATGTCATTTACTTTTATCACCAGGCCGTCAATATCAAATGGGATTTCATCACGAATCAACATAGTCTTGTTATACACGTCTTGTATTTCCTGCATATTATGTGCCATGTGGGCCCATTGACGTGTTGTTTTAAATCCCCATGATTCCAGTGCGTCAAAGTATTCAGACTGTGTTGCAAATGATCTGTTTGAAATTTCTCCGTATGTGTATGCAAAAGCACTCAATTTTCGTGTTGCTGTAATTGCGGGGTTTAGTTGCCGCAACGAGCCTGCTGCAGCATTTCTAGGATTTGCAAATTGCTTGTCTGATTCTGCGTTCAGACTGACAAAGTCTGCACGCTTCATATAAACTTCGCCACGAATTTCGATGACCTCTGGAAAGTTTCCTGTCAGTCTTTGTGGAATATCGGGAATTGTTTTCAAATTTTCGGTAATATCTTCGCCTTCGATACCGCTGCCACGTGTCAGCCCCCGCACCAAGATTCCGTTTTCATATCGGGCAGCGTATGAAACACCATCTACCTTTAATTCAATGAACACATCTTTGCTGGTCAATTTGTTAAACCAGTCCGCGACTTCCCCTTCGTTAAATACGTCTGAAATTGACAGCATTGGCACAGTATGCCGATACGATTTGAATTTAGTCGAAACGGCTGCCCCCACATGGCTAGAAGCCCCATCTTTGGCCAGTTCAGGATATAAAGTTTCGATTTCTAACGCCCGTCGCTTGGCTGCGTCATATGTTGCATCATCAACAATCGGTGCATCATTTTGATGATATGCAATATCCCACTGTTTCAGTTTTTCAATCAGTTCGGCGTGTTCAGATAAAATAAATAAATCAGGTTCGTTTTTCATAGTCAAATTATAGAAAACTTTACCATTTAATACAACGGAAAAAGAATCCGATTACAAGCCGAATTTGTAAACAGCCCCGAAATAGACTTCGGTTGCATCAACATCTGTGATTGCAAATTCTTTGTTGTTTAATTGATGTTCTATTTCGCCATAGTATTGATATTTTACGCCCAGATTCAGGTCAATTCTGTCATTTAATGCAAAATTTACACCAATCATCGCACTGTATGTCAAATCGAACACAGAATCAGACAAATGCCCATAAGGTGCATTGACATCACCCCAAATTGTTGCAAATCCGATTCCGACACCTGCGTATGGTGCAATAGTCCCAGCATATTCTTGGAACAGATAGAAATTCAGCATATTTGCCCAAACGTCGAAATTGAAATCTGTTGTTCGTTTTGTTTGTTTTGCCCCGGTATAAAGTGTTTCGAATTCAATTTTTGCAAAATCGCTTAGACGATTTCCAACGACTGCCCCGAATCCAAAGTTGTCTTTACGAACGGTAGAATTTCCGCCGTCGTGAATATCGTATTTGAACGAAACTCTTTCGTTTTTATGAAGGCGAATTCCGACATAATTATCCCGACGTTCGGTTGTTGTAATTCCCGAATCGTATTCATCCCAGTAATCATCTGCGAACGCAGGCACTGCCAACAAGCAAGCCAAAACACATACTAATTTTTTCATATTCCCCAACCCTTGTTTTTAATGCTATGATTATAATTATAAATACTAGCAAAACGCAAGGTGTTTATGTTAAAATACCCATTACAGGGGGAAAGATTGCCACGTAAAGCATTGAGCGATATCGAACAAGACAAGCCAAAGCCGTCTTTAAAACGGCGTTTGTTGATATGGTTTTTCAACCTGATTTTGTTGTCGGGTGTGGCTGTATGTGCATACGTTTCAATAATATATTTGCGAATGCCGTCTTTGGATTCTATTTTACACGAAACCAGACCGGCGGCGATTGTTTTTCTGGACAGTTCTGGAAATGAAATCCGCAGTGCCAATCGTATAATGGGAACGCCTGTTTCGACTGAAACCTTGCCTGCCCACGTATGGCAGTCAATTGTTGCCATCGAAGACAAACGCTTTTTTCAACACGGTCCAATTGACGCCCGTGGTATAACCCGTGCGGTATTTTCAAATTTGGCATCTGGTCGTATTGCGTCAGGCGGTTCGACAATAACCCAGCAGACGGCCAAAAACATATTTCTTTCACGTGAAAAAAAGATTTCCCGCAAAGTCCAAGAGCTAATATTGTCCTACTGGCTAGAAAATAGATTTACCAAGAATCAGGTCTTGGATTTATACATGAATCGTGTTTCATTGGTTGGCGGGTTGCGTGGGATTGATGCTGCCTCACGTGCGATGTTTGGTATTCCTGCGACAAAAATGTCCATTGCTCAATCTGCCCAAATTGCCGCAATGTTAAAAGCACCAACAACATACAGTCCTCTTCGTAATCCTGAAAAAAATATTGCCCGTGCAAAAACTGTTTTAAAAGAAATGGTTCGCCAGGGTTATATCACATTGCCCCAGGCACGTCTGGCGGCACAAAGCCTAAAGCCAGCGGTGCCAACAAATGACACAAATTTATACCGGTATTGGACAGACTTTATAATGGACGAAATGCGTTCTACATTAGGTGCGTTTGAAACAGATATGTATGTTCATACAACGCTGGATACAGAATTACAAGACCGTATTGCCGTAGTTTTGCCAAAACATGTTGGTAATTACCAGGGGGCGGTTGTTGCAATGAATCCCGATGGTGCAATTCGTGCAATGTCAGGTGGTTCTGATTACCAGGCCAGCCAATTTAACCGCACAACAGCCCCACGTCAACCGGGCAGTGCTTTCAAGCCTGTTGTATATCTAGTTGCACTGGAAAATGGTATGTTGCCTGACAGTTATGTAAATGATTCACCGTTTGCGATTGGCGACTATAACCCAAAGAATTATAATCAGCGTTATTATGGTGATATTTCATTGGCAACAGCCTTTGCCAAAAGTGTAAATTCTGTGCCGTTAAAACTAACAGAATTATATGGAATTGATTCTGTGTTGTCTATGGCAGGACGGCTGGGGGTTGGGACAAAGTTGCGTCGTGAATATTCGACCGTGCTTGGTGCTTCGGAAATGAGTCTTTTAGACCTGACAAACATTTACGCAGTAATATGGAACAATGGGCAATCTGTTCGGCCATATTCAATTACAAAAATCACTGATATGACCGGCCATATTATATATGAACGCAATCCGTCTGACCCGATTGTGATTTTGCAACCCAGCACGATAGAGGCGATGACTGCACTGCTGGCAGACGTGGTTGCCCCCGGTGGCACTGGCGGTCGTGCCAGAACGCCGGACGTTTTAGGTGGAAAAACAGGAACCAGCAACGAAAATCGTGATGCGTGGTTTGTTGGTGCAGTGCCAAATCTGGTCATCGGTGTTTGGGTTGGCAATGACGATTTTGCACCGATGGATTCTGGTGTGACAGGTGGAACAATTCCCGCTGAAATATTTCACGACATAATTATAAAATAGTCTGTTGTCGGACAAAATAAAAAGGGTAAACAATGTCAAAAACAAAAAAAATAAAAAATGCCCAGTTGCCAAAGTCGCTGTGGAAATTTTATTTTCGTTATGCGGTTCACGGATCAAAAGGGGCACTGATTGCCTGGGGAATATTCTTTTTTATCGTGGCCATGGACGGTGTGTTGTTTCCTAATTTTCAACGCTGGTTTATTGCACTGTTTGAAAACCCTGTGCCAAATGGTATGACGTTTATTCAGCATGCACTACCAACAATTATTTTTATTACTTCATTGTTGTTGCTGATTGATGTCAGTGCATTATTTCGTGGAATGTTTCATGCTCGTTGGTCTGCTCCGACCAAGAATCGTATATCGGTTGTTTTGAACGATTATGTTCACTCTCAGTCGATGTCATTTTGGACAGGTCGTATGTCTGGCAAGGTGCACGCTCAAATTTTGTATGTGTCAGACGGGTTTCAAGCTGTCGAAGATTTTTGGCGTATTGTCTGTATGATGGCAGTTGTATTTATAAATGTTGGCTTGATTTTATCAATCAATACCTATGTTGCAGTAATTTTTGGTATCGTCTTTGTGTTCCGTGCATTATACAGTTGGGCGATGGTAAAGCCTATGAACCGTGCGTCCAAAGATGCATCTGCCGCATCCAGTGAATTGTCTGGGCGTAATGTTGACAGTATTTCGAATTTTTCTGTTGTAAAATTATTTGCTGGTGCATCACGAGAACGTGCCTATCTTGAACCCAGTCGTCAGAAAAACATTGCTGCCAGAATCCATTCGTTCTTTGTTCAGCGGTTTTTCTGGGGTGTTCCAATGATAATCTGGGATATTTGTTATGGTGCAACACTGTTGCTGTGTGTATGGCTGTATATGCAAGGAAAAATCACAGTTGCAGAAATCGTCTTTACAAATTCTGTTTTCTTTACAGTTATGGGAACGATTGGCCAGATTGTAAATCAGATTCCAAACATTACCGACAAATTGGGGGCGGCGTCCAAGGCATATAATGAATTAGTTGTTCCTGTTGATGTTGTTGATGTTCCGAACGCCCCTGCGTTAGTTGTGTCAAAGGGCGAAATAGAATTTCGCAATGTTTCATTTAAATATAAACAGAAATGGGTATTGCGTAATTTTAACTTAAAGATTGCCCCGGGTGAACGTGTTGGGCTGGTTGGGCCATCAGGGGCAGGGAAAACCACATTGGTAAATTTGCTTATGCGTTTTTATGACCCGACGCATGGAGAAATATTGATAGACGGTCAGGATATCAAAGACGTATCTCAGGATTCTTTGCGTGAAAACATTGCGTTTATTCCCCAAGATCCAACAATGTTCAATCGCACATTGTTTGAAAATATTGCGTATGGAAAACCTGGGGCGACTGTTACGGATGTTCGCAATGCAGCCCGTCGTGCGATGGCACATGATTTTATTGTTGGAACAGAAAAAAAGTATAATTCTATGGTTGGCGACCGTGGGATAAAATTGTCGGGCGGTCAACGTCAGCGTGTTGCGATTGCCCGTGCTTTTCTGAAAGACGCACCAATCTTAGTCCTGGACGAAGCGACATCTGCACTTGATTCTGAAACAGAAAATTGTATTCAAAAATCATTTGATGAATTGGCACTTGGTCGCACCACATTGGCGATTGCACACCGGTTATCTACTTTGCGTAATATGGACCGAATTGTTGTTTTAAAGCAGGGCAAGGTTCTAGAACAAGGCACTCATAAACAACTGCTACGCCTTGGGGGCGAATACGCCCGCCTGTGGAAAATGCAGTCTGGTGGATTTATCAAAGACTAAAATAGAAACAGCGTCCAAATTGGACGCTGATTTTTTTATTTTTCAATTTTATCCAGTATTTTATTTAGTTTGCGAATAGAACTGTTTGCACAGCCACGACCACGCCACGTCATAATTTCATTTCCTGTTATATTGTCGGCGATTGAAACGTTAAAATTCCACCACCAAAATCCATTAAAGACACACCAGACTGGACGAAAAACTTCACTGCGTTCTTTGACCTTGATTACATAGCGGGCATTTGTTGGAATTGTTGTGGTGTCGATTTCAGAATCACTATCAGCATCGTTCCATTCTTTGCTTTCTTTTGCCTTGCCCACAACGACATTATAACCACGTTCTTCCATTGTTTGTTTAATACTGCGTCGCATTGAATATCCGCCACGATCCGCATAAACAACCTGGTCTTTATCAAATGTTTTTGGTTTTACATAGACACTGTTGCAACCAGTCAACGATAACAACACAACAAAACAAAATAATCTGTTCATAAATTATCACCTATCATGAATCAGTCTAGAATAATTTTGCACCTAATAACAAGGAAAATAATCATAAAAAGCATACTAAATTAGTAAATACTATTGAACGCCTAGATAGTGCAGGTCTGGATTTTTCGGTTGTTGTAATAGGCGATGGAAAATTAAAAGACTTGCCTGAATCTGTTAAACGTCATATTCGTGTTATGGGGGCATCTTGATTTTGATGAAATGTATAATTGTGTTGAGCATGCTGATTTCTATATGCCATTGCTGGATGCAGACAATCCAGACCATGAACGCTATATTAGAACTCAGGTAACTGGCTCTATGCAACTGGTGTATGGATTTGCCTGTGTTCCAGTTGTTGACAAGAAGTTTGCTGATTTTTATGATTTGAGCGACACGTAATGAACTAATAAAAACAGCCGATGCTATTGCAGATGAATCATTAAACAATCTAAAGAGGGTGTTAAGTGCCTAAATAAAATACGACTTGCTTCGTTTGCTTACGTTGTGGTTATGGCGGGTTCCGACATGGACTATTCGTGCATAACAGCAAGAACCGACCATTTGGTCGGTTCTTGTTTTAGTATAAAACTGCGAGAAATCTTGCCTGTTAAAATTCTGGCGCACCCAACAGGATTCGAACCTGTAATCCCCGCCTTCGGAGGGCGATGCTCTATCCAATTAAGCCATGGGTGCATTGCAGTGTATTATACGTAAATTTAATTAAAATGCAAGAGGCGACTTTTACCGTGCTTTTTTTGTCTTTGAATGTTGCCACAGCATTTTTTGGACCGCATTATTTGCATTTGCAATCAGTGATACCCGGGTTCTGTTTAACTTTTTACCACTAATTTTTTCATAAGTATCAAATAATTCGTTTATATCAAGCCCCAGTTGTATGTATCTTGCCGCCATTGCTCCGAACGCATAATTTACATCACTAACTGCGGCGGTGTCTATGTCCAAAATCCCCACCAAGTGTCCATCTTCTGATGCGACGATATTTTTTGGTGTTATGTCAGTATGATAAACAGCCTTGTCGTCGTCATTGCCTAGGTTTATCAGATAGACCAATGCCATACATAACTTGCCCAAGACGGCATTGTTCACATTTGTTATGTGCTCATCTGCGACGATATGCATATGTTTGTGTGGAAATCCGTCCAAGACATCTGGCTTAATTTGTCCCATTTTTGCAAACGCAACCAGTGTTTCACGATAAACCTGCTTTATTTTTTCAGCATCCATCCCACGCCATATGCGTTCATACAGTGTTTTGCCAGGAATCTGTTTGTATTCTTCAAAGAAAACGTTTTTATACTGATGTGCCGTGATAACAGGGCAGGGGATGCCGTTTTCTGCATAGACCCGACTGATGTGTGCGTTTTTTTTGATAATATCAGGGTTGCCAAATTTGAATGCCATTTGTTGTCCATCGACATTTGCAAAAATAACATTTTGCTGACTGCCACGAACCAACGGCTGGCATATTTTTTTAGCGTTTGGATAGCGGTCAAAGATAGCTGCTTTGTAAATAATAAACATGTCTTCTGACATAAAAAATCCTCGGAATAAAATGTTGTCAAACCTATTTTATTGTCAATAATATAAAAGTCAAGAAATAATTCTAGCCCTGTTGTAATGATGCCAGCATAAATTCGTCCAAATCCCCATCTAATACGGCATCAGAGTCAGTTTTTTCAACCCCGGTTCTAACATCTTTTACCAGTTGATACGGGTATAAAACATAGTTTCTAATTTGGCTGCCCCACTCAATTTTTTTCTGGGCAGCCTTAGCGGCATCTTCTTCGGCGGCCCGTTTTTGCATTTCCAGTTCATACAGTTTACTGCGCAACATTTTCATTGCCATTTCACGATTTTGAATCTGGCTGCGTTCATTTTGACAGGTAACCACGGTGTTCGTTGGAATATGTGTAATACGAACGGCGCTGTCTGTTTTGTTGACGTGCTGACCACCTGCACCTGATGCACGATACGTATCAATACGCAGGTCTTTGTCGTTTATTTCAATTTCGATTGCATCATCAATATCAGGCCAAACATCTACAGACGCAAAACTTGTCTGTCGTTTGCCGTTTGCATTAAAAGGCGAAATTCGAACCAGACGATGGACGCCAATCTCATTTTTAAGCCAGCCATATGCCCGAACGCCAGAAATACGATAAGTTATATTTTTTATCCCTGCGGTATCGCCTTCGTGTTCTTCGATGACTTCGGTTGAAAATCCGTGCCTTTCTGCCCAGCGTGCATACATTCGTGACATCATTTGAGCCCAGTCTTGTGCCTCTGTTCCACCAGCGCCGGCTTGGATAAACAAAAAAGCACCGTCGTTATCTGCTGGTTCACGGAACAATGTAATAAACTTTGCCTTGTGTGCAGCGTCTGCTAATTTTTCAAGTGCCGATATAACATCTGGGTCATCGGGTGCGATTTCGAACAGTTCGGTCAGATTGTTAAAATCGGATTCCAGTTCACTAATTTCATTTAGAGATTTTTCCAGTCCCGATTTTTTTTGTAAAACTGCCCGTGCATTGTCGGGATTGTCCCATAAATCAGGGGCGTTTACCTGTTCATCTAATTCAGAAATCTGCTGTTTTAACTTTTCAGGGTCAAAGAAACCCCCTGACGGCAGCGATGTCGTCGGAAATTTGTGTCAAAAATTCATTAGTAATAATCATAACGATATTATCATATCAGTAAATTTGCCTAAATCAAATGAATGTTTGCCTTTTTTGTTTGGTTGTGTTAAAATTACCACAACGAGAGGGATTTTAATGAAGCATTTTCTTGGTGTTTTTGGTCTGATTGGTGCATATTTGTTGGGAAATGCCGCTTATGCGATTTCTGCTGGCACTGTTGGTGCATCTGATCAAAATCGTGGCAGTATAATCCAGACCCCCACAGCGACCAGTCAACTTCGTGGGCATGCTGGTGTTGCGAATGCCTATAAAACCAATCAACGCAATACTTATTTTATTGTTAGTCAGCCTGATGTTGACACTGCCTGTCGTGAAAAGATTTTCAAGTGTTTAACTGATTATTGTGGTGATGTGACTGTTGTTCCTGGTCAGCGTGAATCTAAATGCCAATACGCAACGGAAACAGAGTTGTATAATTATACCATGTTGTGCTTGCAACGTGATACTGAAATCTTGTTGCCTCAATATGGTGCAAACACACGCAATCACACAGGTGGCATGAATACTGCCGCACAACTATGTCCTTCTTATGTTCAGCAAGAACTGATGTCATATATGTCGATGTCCAGTATGGCGAACCAGTTGTCGAAATCTAATTCTAACCTGTGTATTCAACGTCGCCAAGAACTAGAAGCGGCGATGGCATGCCACACAGTTGCTTTGACCTATGGAAATGAAACAACCAGTATGTTGACATCACAGCTGACAGATTATTGTGGGGCAGGTGTTCCTGGGGGCAGTGCCGAAATGGTAACTCGTTTTGCAAACGCAGGAAACGTTGGTGCGAATGTCTGGGGATGGGCTGAAAAAATCGTAAGTCTAAATCTGAATAAAAAAGGCGACGAATGGCAGGCTGCCGTTGATTCTGTTTTGGCTGGATATACCAATCGTATGAATTTGGCATGTGGCGATAATTTGCAGTTAAACACAGTTTCGCACCCAAGCAATGGTTCACAGCCTTCTGCATTACAGACCGTGGCGGCAATTGCCGTTGGTGCGGCTTTCCCAACAACGGAATCGCAGGCTGAAAATCCGTATGAAAATTGGTCTGTGTGGATGCAGGTTGAATCTTTGAGTGATGAAATTTACACGTATGATCGTGCATTTCAATTGGTTCAGGCAGCATTGTCTAATCCGTCAACTACACCAAATGCATTTTTTACCAGTGCCCAGATTGACGATATGCAACGTGCATACATTCGTGGAACCAAGGTGTTTGTTGTTCAGGACAGTGGACGTTGTTTTCTTGTTCCTGTTGCACAACTAACAGATGCAGAACAGTCTTTGGTTTCTCAGTCATTTGCTCACTGTATTGGGAAATAATAAAACAGAATAAACAACAGCACCCACAATGTGGGTGTTTTTTTTGTATAAACAAAATAAAAAAAGACGTTCAATCGAACGTCTGTTAAAAATATTTTTTTATGATTTTATTCTTCGACCAGAACCATTGTGTTTCCATCTTCTACAACCAGGTCTGGCTCTTCACTTGTGCTTTTGTTTCCGGTCCATACATAGTAAGAATATGGAACATCGCCGCCCTGAGCCTGAATTTCAATAACGTGCTTACTTGTTTCCAAAACCAAGTCATTTCCATTTGGTGATTCAACACGAATTACTTCGCAATTTTCATCTGCACAGTTAAAACCTTGTTGTCCTGCGACAATTTCATCCGATGAAGACCGACAGCCCGCCAGTGCTAACATCAATACCAAAAATGGCAAATATATCTTTTTCATGTTCTTTATTATATCACAATTTTAGTGCGGAAAAAAGCAAAAACGTATTGAAATAGGGGGCTTCTCTTATTATACTGACACGGCAATAATAGAGAGAATTTAAAGTGTATATTTATGACAAGATTTATGGTGGCTTTGACGTTGAAGAGCCTGTTTTTGAACGTATAATAAAATCAGAAACTTTTTGTCGTTTAGCGGGCATAAACATGGGCTGTTGGTCGCCTAGTATGCCGTTTTATACAACGGATTACGACCGTTATGAACATTCGATTGGCGTGTGGTTATTGTTGCGAAAATATGGTGCAAGTATTCCTGAACAAATTGCAGGACTTATTCATGATATTTCGCACAGTGCATTTTCGCATTTATCTGACCGAATTTTTGGAGATTCAGAATCTGCCCAGACTGCACAATACCAAGACTCTGTTCATGATAGTTTTGTAAAAAAATCTGAAATTGCAAAAATAATAACAGATTGCGGTTATGATTTAGACTTTATCCTTGATGATAAAAAATTCCCATTAAAAGAACTATCTCTTCCAGATTTGTGTGCAGACCGAATTGACTATTGTCTGCGTGCTACACTGCACTTGAAACACTATGGGCATATGTTGGATATAGACGTTGTAGAATTAGCAAATTCTTTTGTGGCTACATCACAAGGTTTTGTTATGCGTGACGTTGAATCTGCTCGCTGTTTTGCACGAACATTTAATTTTGCGGACGAACGAATATATTCGTCATTTGAAAATGTATTTTTTGAATCGATGATGGCTCAGATATGTCGTGATTCTATTGAAAGTGGAATAATTGCACGCAATGATTTTTGGGAAATGACAGATTGGCAAATCGTGAAAAAGATGCAAGATGCCGGTGTCGATTTTTCAAAAATGTATCGCAATCCTGCTGAATGGTGTGCGTGTTTGTGCGACATATCTGCAATAACAGAATATCAAAAGGTTCGTCGAATTGATCCGTTATTTATTTCTGCTGACGGCACAAATAAAAGACTGAGCGATGTCGATTCAGACTATTCAGAATATATTAAAAGTATCCCTAAATACAAAGAATATAAAATTAAAATATAAAATCCCCAACAAGGGGATTTTTTTATCGTTTATATTTTTTGTCTTTAATTTTGCCATTGCTAGGGATTTTATCGTGGTCGCATTTGAATAAATATATCAAATTTTGTGGGCTACAATCATATCCATCGTTTGAAATGTGGTGAATTTCATATCCGGACAGTTTGTTCCCCAGCCATGCTGCCGCTATCAAGCGGTATAAGTATTCGTTATTCAATTCCGGCACAATCAGCCACCCGTGTGGCTGTTTGTTTTGAATAAGTTTATGCAATGTTTCTGCCCCCAGTTGTTCGTCAGGTGCATGTTTTTCACAAATTCGTGCAATTTTATTGCCGATTTTAATGTGGCCCAAATTACTGGCCCAAGTGTTTTTTATTCCGGGGCAGGGCAACCAAGTTTCGTTCTGGATTTCATCAGTGCTAGCCCAGGACCAATCAGCGTCTTTTGATAGATAATAATCGTCGATTTGTTCGGTGTTCCATACTGCATCCACTAATTCATCAATCGTCCAAATATTGTTCATAAATATATTCCTTATTTTTTATAACATGAACATACCGACAAAAAATGGAATTGCAAACAAAACAATGATAAAAATGCCACAGAATTTCAGCATGTCAACAAAGATTTTACTGCCAATTTTCATTTTTTTATCGCTCCATACACAGGCATTTTATCTGTCGTTGTTACGGTGTGCAACTGTTTCTTCCTTTTTTTTGTTTTTTTGTGCTATAATATACGGCATATTAAAAAAGTTGCGTGAAGGTCGTGAATAAAAAAATACCCCGTTGGGGGTATTTTTTTATTATCCTGGCGGAGACGAAGGGATTCGAACCCTTGATGCCCTTGCGAGCATACCACATTTCCAATGTGGCGCACTAGACCAACTATGCGACGTCTCCGAATTATGAATTATTCTGCATCGTCGCCGTTGTCAGAATCTGCTTCGTCGTCTGATTCAACGACTGCACTTGTTTCTTCTGTCAAGACATCGTCCAATTCTGCGTCAATTACACGCAATTCTGGATTTTCGCTGCCGACTTCCAATGTTTCTTCGCCTGCTTCTGCACTTGGTGCATCTTTATAAGACTGAACAAATTCGTGACGAACAGTATCGACGTTTAATTTGCCGCTGGCGATTTCACGCAATGCAACAACTGTCATTTTGTCATTGTTTTTTTCAACGACGGCTTCTGCACCACCGTTCAGATCACGAACACGCTGTGATGCCAGCATGCCAACCTCATATCGGCTTTCCATTTTCAATTCTTTCTTTGACAATATGTCAGAAATTGTTGTGCGTGCCATAATTTAATTCCTTTGTTGAAATCATTTTTAACCAGGCTATAATGCCCTATGGATGGTAAAAATGCAAGCAGAAAATAAAAAAAACAATATAAAAACATTATCTTTTGGTTGTCGGCTGAATACATTGGAATCTGAAAAGATTCAAGAAATGCTTTCGTCGCACTTGTCAGCGGCGATTGTCGTCAACACTTGTGCTGTCACGGCCGAGGCTGAACGTCAATCTGGTCAAGCAGTCCGTAAGATTGCTCGTGAAAATCCAAATGCACCAATTTTTGTAACGGGCTGTGCCGCAACACGCAATCCTGGTTTGTTTTCCCAGATAACTAACACAATCACTGTTCCAAATTCTGAAAAGTTGCACTTGGCGGCATATCTTGACGGTCTGGCGACTGCATCATGTGATATAAAAAGTCCTCAGATTTCAAGGTTTAATCACACTGATTCCCGGCTGTCTAAACAGTTTGTTCAGATTCAAAATGGTTGTAATCACAGTTGTGCGTA
Organism: Candidatus Enterousia sp.; assembly: GCA_045613785.1. Taxonomy (GTDB): domain Bacteria; phylum Pseudomonadota; class Alphaproteobacteria; order Rs-D84; family Rs-D84; genus Enterousia. The sequence goes on from JAZLBQ010000012.1 coordinate 72,941, forward strand.
TTGTATTACACGTGCCTTGCGTGGTCCGTCGGTTTCGTTTGAATATAAAGGCATTTTATCTGATGTTGTTGCTGCTGTGCAAAATGGTTTTAGTGAAATTGTTTTGACAGGGATAGATATTGCGTCATATGTGAAAAAGCAGGGCGACAAAGTGTTTTTATTATCTGATTTATGTCGTTGTTTATTGCGTGATGTTCCGCAGATTCAGCGTCTTCGTCTGTCGTCTGTTGATCCTGCTGTTCCAGATGTTGCTAATATCATAGATTTAATATTATCAGAACCACGAATGATGCCACATATGCATTTTTCTATGCAGTCTGGTTCGGATACGATTTTGCGTTCTATGGGGCGTCGTCATAATGCAGAAATGGTTCGTAACTTGGTAAAACGTGCCAATGGAAAGATTACATTCAGTTGGGATATTATCTGTGGTTTTCCTGGTGAATCAGACGACTTGTTCCAAGAAACATTGGAACTGGTCAACGAAACCAAGCCGATTAAAATTCATGCGTTTCCTTTTTCGCCACGTCCAGGCACGCCTGCGGCAGTTATGCCAAATCAGATTGATCGTTCTGTGTCTAAGGGGCGTGTTCATATAATTGATGATGCGGCAAACAAAAATCGCATTGATTTTATGCAGACGCAAATTGGCAAGACAGTTTCTGTCCTGGCTGAACAAAACAACATTGCCCGCTGTCCGCACGATATTCCGGTAAAAATTCAAGGTTCTGATATTGTTTCACGTCAAATATACGAAGTAAAAATAACCGGGGTTCAGGATGATTATTTTATTGGCAATGTGATTTATAATTGATAATATCCCAGATATGAAAAAGAAATTACTAGCAATCTTTATGATTTTATTGTCCACCGCTGCTAATGCAGAGTATAAGACCCGTGCAAAATCCGCCTTTTTGATTGATTATGATTCTGGGGCGGAAATTGTTGCGAAAAATGCAGATACGCTTATGCCGCCATCTTCGATGATAAAACTAATGACGTTGGCTGTTCTGTTTGATGAATTGGCAGCGGGTAATATAACAATGGATACACGGTTTCCTGTCAGCGAAAATGCCGACTATAATCGTCCAGAATGGTATCCTGCCAGCAAGATTTGTTTAGTTGCAGGTCAAACAATAACTGTTCGTGATTTGATTTTAGGATTGATTGTTTTATCTGGTGGCGATGCGTCTGTTGTGGTTGCTGAAAAGCTTGCCGGATCCGAGGCACAGTTTACCACAAAGATGGAGGCAAAGGCTCGCAGTATTGGTATGGCTCAGTCAACATTTGGCAACGCCAGTGGACTGCCAAATCCAAACAATTTGATGACCAGTCGTGAATTGGCAATATTGGCTCAGCACTTGATTGGTGATTATCCAGACATTTATCCAATGTTTGCAACCAAGCGTTTTGAATACAAAGAACACAAAACAGACTGGTGTCGTGAATGGGGTCGAACCCACACAGTAAATTATAATAAATTGCTGTTTAATATGCGTGGTGCAGACGGGTTAAAGACCGGGCATACCAACGACGGTGGTTATGGAATGGTTGCCAGTGCAAAAATCGGTGGTCGTCGATTGATTGGTGTTATAAATGGCTTTAATGGCAAAGGACACGATGCATTGGCAACTGAAATGAAGAAGTTATTAGAACACGGTTTTGCAACGACTATGAACAAGGTTTTTTATCAGCCAGGCGATGTTGTCGCCGAAATTCCGGTTTGGTATGGACGTAATGCAAATGTTGCAGCAACTGTTGAAAAGCCTTTTGCGATAACTGTTTCTAAAAAAGACGGTTTGTCTGGTGTTCGTGTTTTGGCACGCTTTAATGAACCGTTAAATGCACCTGTGAATCAAGGACAAGAAATTGGTGAATTGATTGCAGAACAAAATGGTCAGGTTTTGGTGCGTGCACCATTGGTCGCCAAAGACCAAGTTCGTAAAATTCAATTCTTTGGTCGTGTTATAAAAAATATCAAGGTAATGTTTGGTTGGAATTAAAAATGGCACCACGTAAGAAGATAGTTGATGAATATAATTTTCCGCACCCAATGGATAATGATTATCTGGTTGGGCATGGGGAAACATTGCGTAATTTTACAAATGCGTGGGCACAACGTGAAGCGCATCCGATACATCCTGTTTGGATGCTGGCTGGGCCTAGTGGCATTGGCAAGGCGACCTTGGCATATAAAATTGCCAAGATGGTATATGGCAATGTTGGTGATTTCTTTATTATTGATATAGAACGTAATCTGGACAAAGACGGTCGCTCAAAAACTGACAGCAAGGTCATATCTGTTCATACTGTTCGTAATATGATTGATAAAATGCAGATGTCTTCAATGTCTGGTGGCTGGCGTGTAGTTCTGATTGATTCTGTTGACCAGCTAAATACGGCTGCATCAAATGCAATATTAAAATTACTGGAAGAGCCACCTGCAAAAACGTTGTTTTTATTGGTTGTTCATCAGTTGTCAAATGTTCTACCGACTGTTCGATCACGTGCTCGTGTTGAAAAAATGCGACCCTTATCGATATCTCAGTTGCGTGAACTGTGTGCAAAATTTATTCCCGAAGACGAAGTTAGCACCGCAACACTTCGGCTGGCAAACGGCAGTTTTGGCAAGATTGCAAACCTGAAACGTTCTGGTGGCGATGTGATTCACGACGAACTGATAGAAATGTTATCAGACCAGCGTTCAACCAGTGCAGACGCAATGGCATTGGCTAAAAAGATTTCTTCTGCACCAGAATTGCATGGAATTTTGCTGGACGCAGTGGCATATTTTGGCTTGGCTGATTTGTATCCTGTTGCTACACGTGCACTTGCTGATATCAAGATACTGAATCTAGAAGCCGAAACAGGTATTTTCAAGATTATTATGGAAATAAAAAAATGTTTATAGATACACATTGCCATTTAACAGAAAACTATAACGATGGTTCTGATGCGGTTGATGTGATAAATCGTGCGGTGGCATCAGGTGTTGGTGTTATGGTTTGTCCAACGGCTGATCCTGCTGATATTTCATCTGCAATACGCCTGGCAAACAAGCACAAGAATATCTTTTGCACAATTGGTATTCATCCAGAATACGCCCTTGTGGACGCAGCGTTGTATTTGACAGATGATATATTGACTAATCCACGGGTTGTTGGTGTGGGTGAAATTGGTCTGGATTATCATTGTGGCACAGAAACAAGAACGCAACAAATCGCATTGTTTGAACAGCAACTAGAAATTGCACGTCGTTTAAAACTGCCTGTTGCAATTCATACACGTGATGCAGAATCAGACACATCTGCAATATTAAATGGCGACATTACCGGTGTTATGCATTGTTATACCAGTTCATATGATTTGGCGAAAAAAATGTTAGATCGTGGGTTTTATTTTTCGGCCAGTGGGATTTTAACTTTCAAGAACGCATTTGACATTCGTGAAACGTTTGCCAAGATTCCGCTTGATAGGATTGTAATTGAAACAGATGCCCCATATTGTGCACCTGTTCCATATCGGGGCAAGGTGTGCGAGCCATCTATGGTTGTTGAAACGGCACGTTGTTTGGCTGATATAAAGGGCTTGCCTTTGCATGAATTGGAAACTATACTGATGGATAATGTAAAAAGATTATACCCAAAGATAGAATTATAAAATGGCACGACAGATAATAAAATCAGGACAGGTTTCCGAAAACCGCAAAGCCCGCTTTAATTACAGTATCGAAGATACTATCGAAGCAGGTATTTCGCTAACTGGTGCAGAGATTAAATCAATTCGTTATGGATTGGTAACTATTGTTGATGGCTTTGTTCAGCGTCGTGGTGATAATTTATTTTTGGCAGGGGTTGAAATTCAGAAATTACCAACAGCGGCTCGCATTGTAAATTTTGATGAGCGTCGTTCACGTCAGTTATTGCTACATCGCAATCAAATAAACCGTCTGATTGGAAAGTTGCAAGAAAAGGGTGCGACAATTGTTCCGTTAAAATTGTATTTCAACAATCGTGGCAAGTTAAAGGTTTTGCTTGGTGTTGGTTATGGTAAAAACAAGGTTGATAAGCGTGAAACAATCAAGCAACGTGAATGGAATAAAAACAAGGCACGTTTATTAAAGGGCTAGTGTTAAAAAGTCCAGAATATCATCTTGGGCTTGCTGCCAGTCATTATCGAACAGAACGTTGTTTTTTGAATCAGGATAAATTATCAACGTCAAATTTTCTAAATCTCGTTCCCTATATGCGTTGTATAACGAGCGTGCCAGTCGTCCGTTCATTGCATAAATGTCATTTCCACCACCAATAATCAGCAATGGTGTTTCATTACAAATATCATAATTTATATTCACCATACATTTTAACATACGAAAACAGGTTTCGTATGTAATATATTGATTATTGTTGCTATTTATCACACTGTGAATTGGTGAAAGAAAGTCAAAAAAACGTGCAGGTGCGTCTTTTCCTTGAATTTTTTTGCCAATCCACGTCAACGCCTGCCATATCCACAACTGTAATTTAGAATACCTTGCACCACCTGACAGGCAAACCCCACCAGCACATAAATTATCTTGCCCGATTATTTGTTGAGTTATCAAACTGCCGTATCCATTTCCAAATAAAAACAGGGGCAGTTTATATGTCTTTTTTAAAAATTTTAATGTTTTTAATTCGATAGCAAACCTGCTTTCGTCAATAGTGTCTGTTTTGTTTCCAAACACAATAAAACCATTTTTGTTCAAGAATTTTGCGAACCTATCAAAATCATCAATTTTGTTTTCTGGTCCAGAAATTATCTGAATAACCCCACGTGGCGATTTTACGTTGTTCCACAGTTTTTCTGATAAATTTTGTGCTTGTTTATTCATTGCTGTGCCTTGTCAAATAACACAGCAATTTTACAGATAAACGGCATACAAAAGTATAGGTAAGGATTCCGAGCCTGTTTTATGCGTTTTGTCCTGCTACACGGCCGCTGGCCCAGGCCCATTGCAGATTAAAACCGCCTAAATCGCCTGTAATATCCAATACTTCACCAGCCCAGAATAAACCAGGACATAATTTTGATTCCATTGTTTTTGATGAAATTTCGTCTGTGCTAACGCCGCCTTGAACAATTTCTGCACTGGCCAGCGAGTGATATTTAATCGACTTGCCATCAATTTTGATGTTGCATATTTTTTGAACAATTTGTGCAATTTCTGAATCTTTTATATCGGCAATATTTTTATTATTGTCGCCAACAGTCCATTTAACAATCTTGGTTGGTAAATATTCGCTTAGAATATTTGTGATTGATTTTTTGCCGATTGTTCGTTTGGCTAGCTTTAATTTTTCCAGCAAATCAATATTCGGAACCAGGTTTATAGTTAAATCGTTGTCTGCAAAGTCAAACAAACTTGCACGATATGCTGCCGGTCCGCCAATTCCAACGTGCGTAAATAACAAGGAATCCATAACAGAATTTTTTCCAACTGTAATCTTTGCGTCTAATGAAATTCCTGCAAAATCCGATGGAAAGAAACGAAAGTCCAACGGACACAGACCAGGCTTTACCTGAACGATTTTATGTCCAAATTTTCGTGCGATTTTATATCCTATATCCGATACTCCCAGTGAATCAAAAGAAGTTCCACCATTTGCCACAATCAGTGAGCGTCCTGAATAACCGTTGACGGTAAACAAATCGTCTGATTTGTGAACGTTATCAATTTTTTCATTAAACTTAAAATCTGCTGTTGCGGCATCTTGCATCAAGGCTTTAACAACCGCCATCGCCCCGTCATCACAGAAATATCGCCCAGGGGTCTTTTGGCTTAGGTTCAGTTTATGCTGTGTTGCCCAATCTAAAATATCATACGGGGACACACGACTAAGTGCACCACGAACAAAGTTAGGATTTTTACCAAAATACCTTGTGTGATTTGCTGCTGTATTTGTAATATTGCACCGTCCGCCACCAGACACCGAAACTTTGCGGGCAGGGCGTTCGCCCATATCAAGCACCAGGGCAGACTTGCCCCGTCCAACAACTTGTGCGGCAGCGGCTAATCCTGCTGCACCAGCACCGATAATAATAACGTCGTAAATCTTCATAGATATAATTTTATCACAAGACAGAAAAAAATCCATCCAAACGGACGGATTTTTAATCTTGGTGGGTTAGGTAGGACTTGAACCCACGACCAAAGCGTTATGAGCGCTCCGCTCTAACCACTGAGCTACTAACCCACGTCGCCTATTATATATAAAATATAAAATCGTGCAAGATAAAAATTATTTTATTCTAATTTATTTATCTTTGTGCAATGATTCAGTTTATGAGTGAACTTGTTCCGATTTTAAATGCGACACAAATGGCGGCGTTCGATGCTATTGAACGCACAAATTCGAATTTGTTGATTTTGGGGCCTGCCGGCACTGGCAAATCAACATTTGTAAATTATCTAAAAAGTGCATCAAAAAAACGTATTGTTTGTGCATGTCCAACGGCAGTTTCTGCATTAAATATTGGTGGTCAAACAATACATTCGTTATTTCAGATTCAGCCACGTGATTTTATTATGCCTGAATTGTTAAAGTTAAAGTCCAAGCCTCGAAATATTCTGACTGCAACAGATGTTTTGATAATTGATGAAATATCAATGGTGGCTCCTGATTTGTTAGATGCAATTGATATTCTGGCACGCTATGCCCGTCGCAACAACGAACCGTTTGGTGGAATCCAGGTTGTTGCAATCGGTGATTTATTTCAGTTGCCACCTGTGATAACGACCCAAGCAGTCCAGTATTATACTGCTGAATACGGGTGCCCAAATGCGTATTTTTTTGACAGTAATGTATATCATCGTGCCGATTTCAAGCGATTTAATTTTGAATTTGTGTATCGTCAAAACGATGTTGCACTGCTAGAAAATTTAGTGCGATTGCGTAATAACGATTCTGGTGCGTTGGAATTTTTTAATTCGCTAAAAATAGACGATTCTGAACGTCGTTCTAACGCAGTTATCATAACACCGTTTCGTGCTGTTGCAGAACGCATAAACGCAACTCGATTGGCACAAATAAACGATACAGAATATGCTTATAACGGTGTTTTATCTGGAACGTTTTCTGATCGTGATGTTCCTGCACCATTGTCGTTGGTGTTAAAGGTTGGTGCATTGGTTGTTTTTGTAAAAAATGGCGACAAATGGCACAATGGTTCGATGGGGATTGTTCGTGCGATGTCTGCCCGTGATATAACAGTTCAGTTGCTGTCAGATTCTCATGAGGTTGTTTCTGTTCGACCTGAAAAATGGCAAAAGATTGAATATTCACGTGATGAAAATGACCGTCTGATTGAAACAGAGGTTGGTTCATACAAGCAATTTCCGTTGAATCTTGGGTATGCGATGACCATACACAAGGCTCAGGGAAAGACCTTGGATACGGTGGTTGTTGATATTTCACGTGGTGCATTTGCTCACGGTCAGGTTTATGTTGCATTATCACGCACCCGACACAGCAAAGACATGCATATTGCATCGTTTTTACGCCCACGTGATGTTATATTTGATGAACGTGTTCTGGAATTTGTAGGGGACTTATAAATCTTTTTTCATCATTATAGCGTCAACGCCGTCATAGTATTTTGGACGGATGCCAATTTCCTTGTATCCGTTATTAGAATATAACTCACGGGCAGGGTGGTTGTTTTCTGCGACTTCAAGAAATATGTTTTTGACATTGTTCTTTTTTAATTCGCCTTCTACAATCCCCAGCATAGCCGCTGCTATTCCAGTGCGACGTGCTTCTGGTGCTACACCAATTGTGATAATTTCCGCTTCGTCCAAGGTCTGTCGATAAACGATAAACCCATTTTGACTAGCAATAATTTCGCAACCTGATTTTTTCAGGTCTGCAAAGTCATTCGCACTCCATGGTTTGTGCGGAAAGCATTTTTGATGAAGATTTGCTAATTCATTTAACATGTTGTCTGGCGTATCTTGCCTTTATTTTATCATAGATTTTCTTTGTGAATTCTGTGTTGATTTCTTCGAAATCAATTGAACTGACACCAATACTTGTGTGGTATTGCAACTTTACAATCTTGTATTCTAAGTTTGCGCGTCTGACAGCGGTGCAATAAATATCCACAGATGCGTCGTGTGATGTAAAATGGTAATCTTCGGTGAAGTTATTTTTTTTGCTGTGGTTATAATCTTGTTCTGCGAAATGCGATTGCCCGTATTTAACCAAGTGCTCAATGTCGTTATGTACGTGCGTTCTGAATACAGCCTTGTTGTCTGTAACCATCATTTTTATTTTCCTTGGTTTTGTTCTGCGTAACTGGGGCGTAAATACATTGGCACAACGGGTGTGATGTTGTTTTGCTGGATTTTGTCTGCTACAACGACGACCCCCAGTCTCAAATCAACAGGTTTATGTCCAACTGTTCGTGGCCATTCCATCTGTTTTGTTTCCAGTGTATCAATATCCATGACTTGTGGTTCCAGACCATTTGCTGCTACAAAGAAATCCCCACGTCCTGAATCGATTGCAACGAATGCGTCTGGTGTTGCTGTCAAATACAGGTCAAACAAACTAACACCCACAACTGGAATATTCAGTCCCATTGCGACACCCTTGGCGTATGCGATCCCCAGTCTGATTCCTGTGAAACTGCCTGGGCCAACTACAACCCCAATGGCACTTAAATCAGACCATTTTGCACCACATTCAGTGATAAATTTTTCACATTCTGTTGCTAATGCGACTGATTGTTTATCGACTTCAACTGATTTATAGTTGTTTTCCAACGCAAATTCTAAATTCTTACCAGATGTGTTTATTATCAAAATCATATCCGCACCCCAAATCCAATTTTCTTGGCAAATCCTGCAGACTTGCGAAGTGCCAGCAAAGAATCAATCTTTTCTGGTGTAAATTCTGTCTGCACATCTTCACAGTTATTTTCCAACAATGCACGACGCAACACTGCTGTCAATTCACGCTGAATCTGGCGAACACCTTGTTCTGATGTATAGTTTTGAATCAGATGTCGTATTGCGTCGTCTGAAATTAAAATGTTATCCACTTCCCAGCCTGTATCGCGTGCTGCACGTTCAATCAGATGCTCACGAACGATTCTGATTTTTTCGTCCATTGAATATCCTGGTATTTCAACAATTTCCATACGGTCTTTCAATGCGTTTGACATGTTCAGACTGTTTGCCGTTGCGATGAACATAACATTAGAAAGGTCAAAGTCCACTTCCAAATAATGATCACGGAAACTTTTATTCTGTTCAGGATCTAGGATTTCCAACAACGCCGCTTCTGGGTCGCCACGCCAATCACGTCCCATTTTGTCGATTTCGTCCAGAACAATAACAGGGTTGTTTGTTTTGCAGCGTTTTAATGCGTCCATAATGCGTCCTGCTTGGGCTCCGATATAAGTTTTGCGATGCCCACGAAAATGTGCCTCGTCCGAGATGCCACCCAACGAAATACGTTGATATTTTCTTCCCAGTGCGTTTGCGATTGATTTGCCTAACGATGTTTTACCAACGCCTGGCTCGCCAACAAAGCACAAAATACTGCCACGATTAGACTTGGTCTTTTTCATAACAGCAATGTGTTCCAGAATTCGTTCTTTGACTGCGTCCATGCCAGAATGTTCACTGTTCAAAATTTCACGTGCTTTAATCAGGTCGATTGATGGTGTTGGTGTTTTGCTCCACGGCATTGCCAACAGTTCATCCAAATATGTTTTTAACAAACCACCTTCATTTGACATTGGCGACATTGAACGCATACGTTTCCACTCGCTAAGTGCTTTTTCTTTGGCTTCACTTGGCATAGACGAACGCATAATTTTTTTGCGTAAGTTTGCGGTATCAACTTCGCCGTCATCTTCGCCCATTTCTTTTTGCAATGCACGCATTTTTTCTTGCAAGATTGCTTCTCGACGGCCATTTTCCATTTGTTGATGGATTCGCTTGTTGATAGATTCTTCTATCTTTGCGGTTTCAGCCATAAGTTTGATTTCTTCTAACAAGATTGTCAGTTTTTCTGCCCAGCTTTTTGCACACAAAACTTTGACGGCTACATCTGTATCTAAATCAGCTGTTTGAATTACCGAATCAACAAACGCAGGTAGTGGGTAATTCGCCACAACACTGCGTAACTTGTCCAGTTTGAATTTTCTGGTTGAAGCGGCCAATGCTTGCATGTTATCTGCTAAAATATCACGCAACAACAATGTCTGTTCTGATTCCTTATCGTCAGCGATTTGAATCGGTTCTGCATTAGCGGTAAAGAATCCGTCATTTACCTCTATGTCTTTCAGTGAAACCACACCAGTGGTTCGCATCAGTAAATGGATTGCCCCGTCTGGCATACTTAAAATCTGTGCGACTTCGCCAATTGTCCCGACGGTATAAATGTCGTCAACTGTAGTTGGATAAGCCCAACTGTGTTGAGGCACCAAAACTAAGGTTTGATGACCAGCCTTGGCGGCATTTTTTATACAATTTACAGACATAGTGTTATCGACCAAAACCGGCACCGTCAGGCCCGGTGATACGACCAAATCACGAAATGGTAAAATATAGTTTTTCATAGCCCAACAAATATAAGTCTTTTTTATAAATTTTCAAGGAATATAAAATCCAAAAAAACATAGAATAAAAAATCCTGCGTTTGCAGGATTTATTTTTATCGTTATGCACTTATTAGCGACGACGAAATCCGTTATTGTGCTGTGCACTGTTGCTTGAACGTTTTGACAAATAGCGTGCAGCAATCAAAATCAGCCATTCCAAAGACAACAAACCAACAGTTGCTAATTTGTTTTCAATTCCTGGAATCATAACCAATGCATAAACCAACTGTGCCAAGAAAGACACATACAAAATACCGAATACGCCTGTAAAGAATACTTTTTTTACTTTTCCAAACATCTCTAATGTCCTTTCACTGTTAAAGTTATAATAACATAATCCAGATGCCGGGGATTCTGGTGCCAGGTTCCCGGCGGACCCCGCAATAACTAAAACGAATACAATCAACAATCGCCAATCGTATTCAAGCCATCATTAGGCAGCCATTGCAAGGCGAACATTGTCGTTCGCAGCGATTCTATCGCCATTCAGTTTTTATTTGGCTTTTAACGACACCACGTCGGATTCAACCAATTTGTCTTTCATCATCTGTCGAATCTATGTCAGCCCCATTTACAAATACGACCGAAATCATATCAATAAATGGTGGAGCTGTGGGGTACCGCCCCCCAGTCCAAAATGACTATTTCACAACGGTTTCAGAATCATCACTGCAAAGCAGCGATAAATATTATAGTCTTTTAGACTGGAAATTGCAAGTTTTTAAGTTATAATGCAATCAAAGAGGCAAACAATGAAGTTTCTAGATCGTGCAAAAATTTACGTCAAAGCAGGTGATGGTGGCAATGGTTCCGCCAGTTTTCGTCGTGAAAAATACATAGAGTTCGGCGGTCCGAACGGTGGCGATGGTGGTCGTGGTGGCGACGTTGTTTTTGTTGCTGTTCCGAATGTGAATACATTGATAGACTATCGTTACAAGACAAAGTTCGTTGCTCAACGTGGTCAAAACGGTATGGGCAAGATGCGGACAGGTGCGTCCGGCGAAACATTGGTTTTGCCTGTGCCAACAGGAACGGTTATTTTGTCAGAAAACGAAGAAATTGAATACGCAGACTTGAACGTTGATGGAATGGAATACCGTGCAGCCCGTGGTGGTAATGGTGGTTGGGGAAATTTGCATTTTAAAAGCCCTACAAATCGTGCCCCAAAGCAGGCAAATGATGGGCTTCCTGGCGAAGAACGCACGGTGGTCTTGCGTTTGAAATTGATTGCAGATATTGGTTTAGTAGGATTTCCAAATGCGGGCAAATCAACATTGTTATCAGCGGTAACAGCGGCCAGACCAAAGATTGCAAATTATCCATTTACAACATTGAATCCACAGTTGGGTGTTATGTATGCTCACGACCGAGAATTTGTTTTGGTTGACTTGCCTGGTTTAATCGAGGGGGCACATACTGGTGTTGGTCTTGGGGATCAGTTCTTGGGGCATGCCGAACGGACAAAAATGATTTTGCATGTCATCGACGGGACAGAAGAAGACTGGGCACAACGTTATCGCTCAATTCGTTATGAAATGGATTCGTATGGTGGCGACTTGGTTGAAAAACCAGAAATTGTTGTTATAAACAAAATCGACGCAATCAGCGAAGAAGAATTGGCTGAAAAAACGTCAGCGTTCAAAAAATCATTTGGTCGCAAAAAGAAACCAGAAATTATAACCATCAGTGCCGCAGGGAGATTGGGGATAGAAGCATTGATAGCATCAATTGAAAAGAAATTCATTGGGCTTGAACATGATGAAAAACAAACTATCGACGCATAAGACGCCTGGGGAAAAATTATCACAATATCATACAGACATTGCCAACAATATGGTTGCATATCGGTCAAATATGACAACTGTGCCGCTGTCAAAATGTCCGCCAGAAACGGTTGAGTTCATTGGTGGGCTTTGGCGTGTTCAAGATATGTTTCCGCATAAAGTCCAAGAAGTTCGTGATGATTTATTTGTTTTAATTGAACGTCTGCCACGCCAAGAACGAAATTTATTTGAATTTTATCGTGCACAGCGTGTTTCACAGAATTGCTATGGCTATTATATGGTCAGTGGGCCGTCTCAGATTGTTGCAAAATACACGACAGACAAAGGGACGTATTGGGCGTATGGTTCGACTGTTGAACAGGCCAGGGCGTTCCTTGGTATAAAATTATATGATGAATACAGTGACTTAATTCACTCGGTTGCGTGCAAGAATCAACCAAAAGAAAAATAAAAATAAATTTTTGCAATTTGCTATATTCTCTGTTATGATTTTTCCACAAACAAAAACAAAAAGCAAAAGGAGACAGATACAATGGTATCATTAAAAGGAACGCAGACAGAAAAGAATCTGTTGATTGCATTTGCCGGTGAATCTCAGGCACGCAACCGCTACACAATGTATGCATCTGCCGCCAAGAAAGAAGGCTATCAGGCAATTTCAAAAATCTTCCTTGAAACAGCCGACCAAGAAAAAGAACACGCATCACGTTTGTTCAAATTCTTAGAAGGTGGTGAATTGGAAATCACTGCATCTTTCCCAGCAGGAAAAATCGGCACAACACTTGAAAACTTGCAGGCTGCTGCATACGGCGAACACGAAGAAAATACAGAAATGTATCCAAAGTTTGCTCAGATTGCTGCCCAAGAAGGTTTTCCTGCAATTGCAGAAATTTTAAAGAATATAGGTTTGGCGGAACGTTATCATGAATCTCGTTTCCGTGCTTTGGCCGAAGCAATCGAAGATGGTTCTCTGTTCAAACAGGACAAAATCGTTATGTGGCGTTGCACAAACTGCGGTATGTGGCAGATTAGCAACGAAGCACCAAAAGTATGTCCTGCGTGCTTACATGAACAAGGCTATTTCATCAGCGAAGGCACAATTTCACGTTGCGACACTAATGAAGGATTCTGTGAATACAGTGCAATCGACGACTAATAAAAAATCCCCAGTTTTGGGGATTTTTTTGTATTCTAAAACAAAACGGATACGTTTCCTGAAATGCCCTTGAATACAAGGGCGTTTTTTGATATAATTTGGACTATGAAAATCAGCAGACGTAATCTTTTGAAAATCACAGGTTTTTCCGTTTGTGTGGCAGCAATGTTGCCACGAACAGCATTAGCGGCACGTAATTCTTTGCGTTCTCTTCGCACGGGTGTTCAACCTGGTAATAAAACACGTCTGGTAATTGAAACGGCGAACCGTCCATCGTATTCTTTATCATACCCTGCGGGTCAGTTGGTTGTAAATATTGCTAATACGTCTGCAAATACTGGGATTTCTGCATCCCTTGCGTCGGGCGGACTGGTAAAAAGTATTGCCCAGGCACAAAACGGCGACAGCTTACAGATTATTGCGACTCTTAAAAAGTCTATTTCCCAGATTCCAAAATCTTCGATAATGATTTTAGAACCAAACGGCGATAATGATTATCGTTTGGTGTTGGATTTTGTTGCTGGTGCAACAAATGCCCCTGCAAAAGACGAATACACAACATCATCTGCGACCGCCACTACTGCGATAACAGCGGCTCGTAAATATATTATTGTTATTGACGCTGGCCACGGTGGCAAAGATCCTGGTTGTATTGGCAAGGGTGGCACTCAGGAAAAGGACGTTGTTTTATCGGTTGCTAAAAAGTTAAAGGCGAAATTAGATTCTGCTGGATTCAAAACGTATTTAACACGCAGTGATGACCGCTATTTGAAATTGGCAGAACGTGCATCTATTGCAGAGAAGCGTAAAGCAGACTTGTTTATATCTTTGCACGCAAACGCTAATCCGTCACGCAAGATGAAGGGCTTTTCGATATACACATTGTCTGAAAAGGCATCTGACGAAGAGGCCAAAAAACTGGCTGAGGCTGAAAATGCCGCCGACAAAATCGGGGTAGAGGGATTTACCCAATTCGAAGAAAATATCCGCATTGCTTTGTCGTCATTGCAACAACACGCTGTTGCGGAAATGAGTGAAGAATACGCCAACGGCTGTGCTAAATCGTTCAAGCGTGCTGACATTGAACAACAGCCTGGGCCTGACGTTCGTCATGCGCCATTTGCGGTATTGCGTTCAACTGTTCCTGGTGCGTTGTTAGAATTGGGGCATTTGTCAAATGCTGCCGAAGAAAAATTGTTAAAATCTGGCAAACATCAGGATAAATTGGTTGCGGCAATTGTAAAATCCGTCAAAAATTATAATTTTGAAGTATAAGTTCCCCATCAGTTTTTCTTAGTAATTTTTTGTATTGATACAATTCTCATAAATTTTCCATACTATACTGTGTAAGAGGATTTTTTTTATGCGAATTGTTTTATCAACCATATTGTTTTTATGGTGTTTTTTATCCCTAGTGAATATCTTAACCTTTAGAAAAAAATAAAAATGCCCAAAGTGGGCATATTTATTTCAAATCTGGCGGAGACGAAGGGATTTGAACCCTTGATACGGGGTTGCCGTATACACGATTTCGAGTCGCGCGCATTCAACCGCTCTGCCACGTCTCCACGGCGGCTATTATAACCAGGCTGGGATTATTTTGCAAGACCAAATATTTGACTTTTTTGCCCCAACTGATAAACTAAAAATCATGGCAAAGACATTTAATGAAATGGTTTATGATACAGTTGCCCGTATCCCATATGGGCGGGTTGCAACATTTGGTCAAATCGCACAAATGATTGGACGACCACGCTGTGCACGATTCGTTGGCTATGCGTCTAACAATCGTGATTACTGGCATTTGCCTTGGCATCGTGTTGTTTTTAAAAACGGGGTCTTGAATCCCAATATGCCCGACGAACAATATCAAAGTTTGATATCCGAAGGTGTCAAATTTACCCCTGAAAAAACAGTCGTTATGTCAGAGTTTCAGTGGAATCCAGAGCGTGATTCTGCACCTGTTGATTTGCACGATTTTCCGCTGGTATTTTAATCCAGAAATAAACAGGGCGGTCTGCCCCAGGGTTATTTTTTACCAGGTTTTTGTTTTGTGATTTTGCTATAAATATCATCTTTACTCAACTTTTTGTATGTTATAAACCACGGAGAGTTGCCACTGTGCTTACGCATTACATCTGCTGTCTTTGGGGCAGGGGTCAATACATCATCGCCAGGCACCCAATTTACTGGTGTTGCCACACCAAATGCATCTGCGGTCTGTAATCCGACCAAGATTCTTTCAATTTCGTCCAGGTTTCTTCCCAATGTTGCTGGATAGTATAAAATTGTGCGAATAACACTGTTTGGGTCGATAATAAAGACCGCCCGAACAGCGTTAGTATTTGAAGAATGTGGTTGAATCATTCCGTAGTGTTTGGCAACTTGCATATTCAGGTCGTCAATAACAGGGAATTGAATAGTTGCACCACCTGGCATTTTTTCAATAGCATCAAACCAGCCCAGGTGTGAACTTAGTGCCCCAACAGACAGCCCCAGTAATTTTGCGTTCAGTTTAGCAAAAGTGTCCATTTTACGCTGAAATGCGATAAATTCTGTTGTGCAAACAGGTGTAAAATCTGACGGATGCGAAAAGAAAATTGTCCAACTGCCGATATAGTCTTTTGGGAATTCGATTGTCCCATTTGTTGTGTTTGCAATAAAACTTGGTGCGATATCGCCAATAAGTGGTATGTTTTTAAAGTCAGATTTTTGATTTTCTTCGGTTTTATCCAGTTTGTCACAATCGTATAATCCCATCACATCGTTCATAAAATCCCCCTTTGTTGTTAAAAATTCTAACAAAAAGGCGTTTTTTATTGCACAGGAAGGTATTCTTTGTATAAAAAAACTTTATTCTTGATAAAATGTGCTAAGATATAAATAATATAGGGCAATAAAAAGGATGTAAAAATGAAACGCTCGGACATAGTTCGTTCTATTCAGGTAAAATTCAAGCACATGCGTTCAACAGACGCTGCTGCTATTTTAGATACAGTTTCGGATCATATGATTGAATCTGTGGCAAATGGTGACAGAATTGAAATTCGTGGCTTTGGAACTTTTCAGCCACGTGCACGTGCGACCAAGGTTGGATATAATCCTTGCACTGGTCAGCCAATGCCATTGCCAGCCAGTACAACAATTTTGTTTAAGCCTAGCCGTGAATTAACTAAAAAGATGAATGGGCAATAATTATGTTATTTGGAAAAAAGTCTGGTATCAAAAATCGTAATCGTGAACGTTATGAACGTGTCCGTCGTTTGATGTGGATAAAATGTGAATCGTGCGGAAAGCTGGTTTATTATAAAGATTACAAGGATAATAAATATATCTGCCCACGCTGTGGTCGTGCGTTTATTATGACCCCGAAACAGCGTTTTGATTTACTGTTCGATGACAATTCTTGGGTTCGTTTGCCATCGCCAAATGTTTCTGATGACCCGTTAAATTTTATTGACCGTGTCGCATACCAAGATCGCCTAGCAGAAGCACGCTCAGAAACAGGTTGTTATGATGCAGTTTCGACCGCAGACGGCACTATTGGTGGTGTTCCATCAACAATCTGTGTTTTGAACGGATTGTTTATGATGGGGTCTATGGGGCGTGCAGCTGGAGATGCGATTGTTGCGGCAATGGAACATGCGGTTGCGGAAAAGCGTTCCTTTATAATGGTTACGTCCAGTGGCGGTGCCCGTATGCAGGAAAATATTTTATCTCTGATGCAAATGGCACGCACAACAGTTGCTGTAAATAAATTGCACGCAAACGGTATTCCATACATTGTTCTGTTGACTGATCCTACCTTTGGTGGGGTGACGGCATCATTTGCAATGCTGGGGGATATTCATATTGCAGAAAAGGGGGCACGTATTGGCTTTGCGGGTCGTCGTGTAATTGAACAGAATATTCGTGAAAAATTGCCAGCAAACTTCCAGACAGCTGATTATTTGTATGAACATGGTATGGTTGATATGGTTGTTGCACGTGGTGAATTGCACGATGCGATTGCACGGATTTTGGCGGTGCTGACCAAACAAGAACGTTCGCCAAAACAAATTATTGCTACGACGCCACAGCATGACATTTCAAAAAAGATTCGTGGCATGGGCGAGTCAGAGGCCTATGACAAAGTTTTACTGGCACGTAATGAAAACCGTCCGCATTTCTTGGATTATATAAATGGGATTGTTGACGATTGGACATACTTGGCTGGAGACAGACTGTATTCCGAAGACCCTGCAATGGCAACAGGAATTGGATTCTGGCGTGGTTTTCCGGCAGTGATAATTGGCCAGGAACAAGGTCGCAGTATTGAAACACGACAAAAACATCGTTTTGGTATGGCCAATCCCGATGGTTATCGCAAGGCGATACGTATGATGCGTCTGGCTGAAAAGTTTAAATTGCCACTGATTTCATTGTTTGATACGGCTGGTGCGTTTGCTGGCCGTGAAGGCGAAGAACGTGGTCAGTCCCAGGCGGTTGCGTCATCGATTGCGGCAGGTTTGTCTATTGCAACGCCATATATTGCTGTAAACGTAGGTCAGGGCGGTTCTGGTGGTGCGATTGCGATTGGAACAGGCGACCGTGTGCTGATGCTGGAAAACGCAATTTATTCTGTGATTGCACCAGAATCATGTGCCAGCATTTTGTGGCGTGACAATAATTACAAGGCAACCGCTGCCACGGCAATGAAGTTGACTGCACGTGATATGGCGGATATGAACGTAATTGACGAGATTATTCACGAACCAGCCGGTGGTGCACACACAGATTGGCAAACAACAATGGAATTGTTGGCAAATTCTGTTGCGAAACATATTGCGGATTTGCAACAGGTGCCTGCATCTGAGTTGCCCGCACGTC
The DNA here is from genome assembly GCA_045613785.1 of Candidatus Enterousia sp. GTDB lineage: Bacteria > Pseudomonadota > Alphaproteobacteria > Rs-D84 > Rs-D84 > Enterousia. The sequence goes on from JAZLBQ010000012.1 coordinate 91,403, forward strand.
GTGCTGAAAAGTTCTTAGCAATGACACGTGATGTTGAGATATATCAACCTGAACACGTTGCAGACGAACACTAAATAAATCCCGCCAATTGGTGGGATTTATTTTTGAGCCTGTTTTTTTATCTGCAAAATAAAATCTCTCATGTCATAGTTTGGGTATCTATCAATTATTCTTTGTGGATTATTTTCAATTTCCTTACAGGCATCTTGTGCAACGCATTGTATATTTGTTTGTTTTACGATTTCAAAACTATTTGTTCCGCACTGAAACAGCATTGTTTCATCGGGGGCTCTGTTTTTAAAAACCCTAGATAGTGGTTTGATTTCAAAAAAGTTGATTGTAGGCTCTTGATCGTCAAGGAAAGAAAATACTTCCCAATACCACATCAAGGTATCAACTGCATTATCGCAAAAATGAAAGACTGGTTCGTTGGCGATAACACCAAACCGGTTCAAGGTTGGTCTGTCTGGGTCACTTTTTGCGACAAATTGTCTGCCAGGGAAGTATTCAGACATACTTTTTATTTTAAATCCATTTGTTGTGCCGTCGATAATTCCTTGTTTGGACAGCCACATCATTTTATATGACTTAGAAAAATATATTTCGTTTGGTTTAGATTTAATCATGTTTTTATCTTTACTAACATATCGTGCATTTATCGGATATTACTAAATATTAAACGTATGTCCATAAAAAACAGATTTTACCACTTGCATTTAATTTATGTTTTCTATATAATACACCCTGCACGGAGCGTTGGCAGAGTGGTAATGCAGCAGATTGCTAATCTGTGACCGAAATTTTTGGTCCATAGGTTCGAGTCCTATACGCTCCGCCACTTATTTACCCGCCAATTGGCGGGTTGTTTTTTTGATTCTTGACTTAGTGTTGATATCGTGGCACAATACAAGCATGACAATTCGTTTTATAAATTTTTACTGTTGTCGCTAATATTGCATCTTTACTGCAAACTGAAATAGTTTGCATTTCAAATATTTAACTAATAAAATTTCAACCACAAATACAAACCGTAAAAAGGATAGGAGCAATGACGATAAGACTATTTAATACATTGACACGTAAACTAGAAGATTTTTACCCACTGCAACCAGGCAAAGTTGGTTTCTATTCTTGCGGTCCAACAGTTTATCATTATACCCATTTAGGGAACTTGCGGACATTTTTGCATAATGATTTTCTGAAACGTATGTTTTTGGCGAATGGTTATGATGTTCGTCATGTTATGAATATTACAGACGTAGGGCATTTAACCAATGATGAAGATGACAGTGGCGAAGATAAAATGGAAAAAGGTGCTGCTCGTGAAAACAAGTCTGTTTGGGATATTGCGAAATTCTACAAAGACGAATTCTTGCGTGATTATAACGATTTGAATATGATTGCACCAACGGTTATGCCGCATGCAACAGATTATATCGCAGAACAGATTGAACTGGTTCAAAAATTGCAAGACCTGGGTTATACCTATGAAATTGCTGACGATGGTATTTATTATGACACATCTAAATTTGCGGCCTATGGTGCATTGACCGGCGGTTCGTTGTCAGGTAATCGTGCGGGTGCTCGTGTTGATTATAATGATGCGAAACGCAATCCGACAGATTTTGCGTTGTGGAAATTTTCTCCTAAGGACGCTAAACGTCAAATGGAATGGGACAGTCCATGGGGTGTTGGTTTCCCAGGGTGGCATGCAGAATGCAGTGCGATGAGTATGAAATTATTAGGGAATCATTTTGATATTCACACAGGTGGCGAAGACTTGTCTCGTGTTCATCATGCGAACGAGATTGCCCAAAGCGAGCCGATAACGGGTGTGCCATGGGTAAACACATGGTTGCATTACAGTTTCTTGTTGGATAAATCTGGTGAAAAGATGGCCAAATCCAAGGGAGAGTTTCTGGGGATGGACGCTGTTCGCAAGCGTGGATATGATCCAATGGTTTATCGTTATTTTGTTGCGATGGGGCATTATCAGTCTCAGTTGGCTTTTTCATGGGAAACAATGGACGCTACAGCAAAGAGTTATGCAAATCTGGTTCGTCGTGTTTCCGAATTGCTAGATTCTGAAGGGCAGGCAGCAGACCAGGATATGTATACAAAGTGGCATAATGATATGCTGGTGGCAATGTCTGACAATCTGAAAACAGCGTCCGTTTTAGTTCTGTTGCAAGATTTCATAAAATCAAACGAAATTGATAATGCGACAAAATTAGCATTAGTGAACTTTGTTGATAATTTATTGGGTTTGCAATTCATTGATCGTGCCAAGAAGTTGGCTGCACTGGAAAATGAATCAGTGCCTGCGGAAATTATTGCCATGGCTGACCAGCGTTCTGAGGCCAAGGCGAACAAAGACTGGGCAACTGCTGACCGTCTGCGTGCTGAAATTAATGCGGCAGGCTGGACGGTTTTGGACGGCAAAGACGGTTATAAAATCGTAAAAAAAGCCTAGGCTAACCAATAAATTCAAAAAAAATGCCCCTTTCTGGGGTATTTTTTTGTTGACCAGTATTGACATTTTATATTTTTGTATTATATAAACAAAGTTAAAATGGAGTTTTTATGAGTTTTAAGTCAACAAGCGATAGTTATTCAATTCTAGAAGATATATACTATAAATATCTTCCTGTCAGCGATACGCTTCGTTTTATTGCAATTTCTGATATGTTTGCTGACGATTTGCAGTCTGGACTGTCGTCTGTAGTTGCCGAATTCGACAAGGTTTACAATAAAAAACTAACTACCAAGCACGATGTTTTGGAATACGTGTTGGCCTTTGCTGCACATAACAAATTGCCACTTCGTTTGCATGGACAAAATCAGACTTGCACTGCTATAAAAAAATTGGTGCTAATCAAGCGTTCGCTGACTGAATTGATTGAAATGGGGTATCTTGATACACCACCTGTAACAATTTCAGAAATCAAAGAATATCAAAAGATACATCCAGAGTCTGTTCTAAATGTTTGCTATGGTAGTAGTGCAGGTTGTGGGTATAGATTTTTTTTACAGTCTGATTCATTTTTTGATTTTAGACAATGGCGAACAATTCAGCAAAAGAAGAAGTTGGTTGTCCGACCTGATATGGAAAGTAACAAAATAAAAAATTATGTAATTGATAATAAGGTAGAAGAATACCTGCGGTGCAAAATATTTTTTTCAGATTTCAAAGCATACAAAGCGTTGTTTCCCGACCGTGTTTTGTTTGTTGCACAATCTGGATATCACAAAAATCGTGGTGTTCGTGCTTATTTAAAACGTAGTGCAATTGAGGATTTTGCGGCTTGGCACAAAGTTCGCAACCAGCAGCGAAAAGATAATGCGAACAAAGGCATTGAAAAACTAAAAATCGCCTCTAAATTGTTAAAGTTTGAAAATCTTGACAAGACTTACAGGATTCTTTCAGAAACCAAGCGTAAAACAAATCAAGAACTAGAAGAAATTTATTTGCTGGAACAGCAGGCAGAAATCAACAGACGTATGGCACATAATCAAGAAATAAAGCGTCTTCTTGCCACTGGCGAGATTTTATCCGTCGACGATTTAGTAAAACGTTTTTCTCAGATTTCAAATGTTGCCGAATTGTTTGCTGAATATGCCGAAGAAACAGAATTTGTAATTGATAAATCGTATTTGTTATCGAACAAAGTTTCTGATTTTGCATTTTATATTGGGTTAGACAGTTCTTGTAAAACGCCAGAAAATAAAGATATTAGTTCGTTTAATAGCAGAGATGTGTTTTCACTTTCTGACAGTCAAATGGACAGAATTGCAACACGATTGGCAAGTGGTGCATCTTATCGTTCCGAGCGAAATGCCATAGTTGTTCTGCTAGAGCAAATAAGGCAGGAAATTAAACGTTAAAAAAACGATAAAAAATGGTTGAAACTAGGCTAATTTTGGTGTATATTAGCCCCCGTTAACAATAGAGGAAATTTCCATGAACTATCCATATATGCCTAAATCTACAGCCTTGTGGTTAATTGAAAACACAGCGTTGACATTTGAACAAATTGCAGAATTCTGCGGTTTACATGAACTAGAAGTAAAAAATATTGCTGATGCAGAAACATATAAAATTCAGCCATTAAACCCTGTTTTAAGTGGTCAGGTTACTCGTGAAGATATTGAACGTTGCGAAGCCGATGCAGATGCTCGTTTGACATTACGCAAAGAAATCGTTGATGCACAGCAAAAGCAAAACAAACGAGGTGTTGGATACACACCAAAAATTCACCGTCAAAATCGTTTGGGCGGAATTGCATGGATTTTGAAAAACTATCCAGAATTATCAGATGGTCAAATTGCACGTTTGATGCGTAGCACAAATCCAACTGTTGACTCAATTCGCAACAAAACGCATAAATCCTACAAAGAAATTCAAATTCAAAGTCCAATTGTTCTGGGCTTGGTTTCTGAATCAGCGATACACGATGCTGTTGCCAAGGCTCAAAAACAAGCGAACGCACCCAAAAAGAAAAATAAATCCAAGAAGAAATAAATTTCTTTTTCAAGAACTAGATACGAACAAGATAAAAACTGTGACGGGGTGATTGATGGTAAAAAAACTGGACGAGGCTACAAAACTTTTAATTGAATCTCTGCCTGAAAACTTGCAGAAACTGGCGACATCTGCGATGGAAGTTGGTTATATGTCACATATGGATTTTACAGCGGCAACCGAAGCGGACGAAGTTCCAGAATCAGAACATGATGAAGTTCTGGATTTCTTTCAGCAGGATTTGGGGTTGGAAGTCTTGGAATCTGATAATTATCCTCAGGATTTGGGTCGTTATTATGACAATGATGATGACGAGCCACTCGACAAAACACGCAACTTGTTAAATGCGGATGCCGAACAGGTAGATGTAAACGATGATGATTATGAACATTATGCAAAACAATTGGAACGCAGCCAAACAGGTTCTTTGGTTTTGGGTGTTCAAGATTCTGTTCAATCATATCTGAAACAGATTGGCACAGTTCAATTGTTGACTGCTGCTGGCGAAGTTGCAATTGCACAACGTATCGAGGCTGCATCACGTTTAATGGTCTATGGTTTGTGCGAAAGTCCTATGACAATCCAGGCTATGTTGGATTGGTATCAGCAATTATTAAACGAAGATATTCGTTTGCGTTACATTGTCAACCTAGAAGTTATGTATTCCAGTGAATCCGAACAAAAATCATTGGCCGCATTATCCGAAGCCCTAAAATCAAAGGGGGTTGAACATGTTGATGAATTGGATGATGATGAACTTGATGATTTAGCGGATGCGTCTGTTGAATCTGGTGATGACGAAGACGAAGAAGACGAAGACGATGACGAAAACAAAAAAGAAGATACTCCACGTGGCACGTCTGGCGTTCCAATTCCTGTGATGGAAGAGTCTTTAATGCCAATGGTTTTGGACTTGTTTGCCAAAATCAAACGCATTTATAACAGTATGCAAAAGTTGCAAGCAAAACGTCTGGATAATTTGCTTACATCAAATACACCTGACGCTGCCTTGGAAAAGAAATATACCAAATTGCGTTTAGAATTATTTGAACATGTCAGCAAAATTCGCCTGAATGATGATCGTATTGCTGAAATCTTGGAACAATTGACCAAGCGTGATCAGTTGTTGATGGGGCTTGAAGGTAAATTGTTGCGTCTGGCAATGGCGAACAAGGTTAAACGTGAAGATTTCTTGGCAGAATATACAGGCAATGAAATAAATCGCAACTGGGTTAAAGCAATAGCAAAGCATAAAAACCCTGTTTGGGCAAGTTTTGCAGCCAAACACGAAGCTGATATTCTGAAAATTCAAGAAGACATCACCGCAATTGCCAACGAAACAGGGCAACCGACATCTGAATACAAAAAGGTTGTGGAACTGGTCCGTCGTGGTCAGACCGAGGCCGCCCGTGCAAAGCGTGAAATGATAGAAGCGAACTTGCGTTTAGTTATTAAATTTGCAAAAAAGTCCAGCAATCGTGGTCTGGGGTTGGATTTTTCTGACTTGGTTCAGGATGGAAACATCGGTTTGATGAAAGCGGTGGATAAATTTGATTATCGTTTGGGTAACAAATTCTCTACCTATGCAACAAACTGGATTCAGCAGGGTATTTCACGCAGTATTGCGGATCAGGCACGAACAATCCGTATCCCTGTGCATATGATTGATAATATCCACAAGATACAGCGTGCATCACGTCAGTTTATGCACAAATATGGCCGTCAACCAACCGCCGAAGAGTTGTCCAAGATAATTTATCTGCCGGTTGATAAGATTCACAAAGCAATGAAAGTGAATTTGAAACCAATTTCACTAGAAGCACCTGTTGGGACAGAAGACGACAGTTCTCGTATTGAAATTATTGCTGATGAAACTGCGAAAAATCCATTTACGTCTGCGGCACAAAAGAATTTACGTAAAATTGTGACTCAGATTCTTTCTGAATTGGATCCAAAAGAAGAAACAGTTTTGCGTCAGCGTTTTGGTATGTCAACTAACAAGACCAGCACTTTGGAAGAAGTCGGCGAATATATCGGTGTAACCCGTGAACGTATTCGTCAGATTGAACAAAAAGCACTGAACAAGTTAAAGCATCCAACACGTGCACGTAAATTACGCAGCTTCCTAGAAGACTAACGTATCAACGCCCCGCATATATTGGTGGGGCTTTTTTAATAAAGTAAGGTTTTTGAACATGAAAAAAACATTGTTATTTTGTAATGGCGTTTCAGGCAGTGGAAAGTCATATTATATAAAGAATACGTTGCCAGAAGGTTTATTTTACAGCCTGCGTTCTGCGACAACACGTCCAATGCGTGCCGGCGAATCCGAAGGCAACCCATATTTCTTTCGTGATGAAGCATACTTTAAAACTGCGAAACTGGCTACGTTTTTATGGGTAAATCATCAACTGTGGCAACCAGGAGCCCCAAAATGGCTATACGGTATCCCAGAAAGTGAAATTCGTGCTAATCTGGGCAAGAATTTAATATATGATGTCATAGAACCGCAATATACACGTCAGTTGATTGATTGGTTTAACAAAAATAATTTATCCAGATATTATAACTTCAAGATAGCATATTTTTTGCCGCCAGAAAACAACCTTGAAACAGCACAAAATCGTGCCAATATGCCTAATGATATTATTGTGCGACAAACAAATACCTGTATGCCGATTGATTTCTTGCGAGCAGGGCTAGATATCGATTATATCTTGTCACCACGTAATGGAATTTATAATCCACGCCTTGATGCCCATATAAAACGTCTGGCACGTTCCAGATAGTAAATTAAAAATCCCCCGATTTGGGGGCTTTTTTAAACATAACTTTTTAAAGCGATATAAATCTGCCCCAGTTCAGTTTTTATCAACGTGGCAGCAACTTTGTCAGCATTGTCAGTTTGTTGTGTCATTGACAGTATTTTATCGAAACTACGCACAAAGTTTGTTGCCTGGCGGCGGAATACGCTATCTGCCTTCATCATATCACGAACTTGTTTTTTGTCAGCAGCTGCCAGCATTTTTGCCAACCACTTAGAGAATATAGTTTTATCCCCGCTGTGATATTTTTTCCAAACAACATCTGGGATTTCAGCACCAGCGACCCGGGTTAAATCCATAGATTGTTCGTGCAGTTTTTCAAACATTTTTTCGCTTTGTGCCAAAAAGTCTTGACTGCTTACATGACCAAAAGTTTCCATTGGTGCGGTCTTGATTGCGTCCATTGGTGCAGAAGCACGTGCGACCATCATCTGTTTATTCAGTGTTTGCATTGTGTTTACAGCCTTGGCATAATCTGACATTAAATCAATCATTTGCTGACGTGAAGTGCCGGCCAAATCTTCTAATTTTACCGCAGATTCAGAAATAGCGGTTGTAGATTCTGCAACGGTAGATTTCATCAAATTTAGTTTTTCGTTCAAACTGCTGACAATCTTTTCCAATGTTTCACTGGTTTCCAAGCTGCCGCGTGATAAATCGGGCAGGGCTGAATAATACCTTTCTATTAAAGCAGACAGTGGTTGCAACTGTGCGGTAGTATCATTAGACATTTTAATAAGGTTTGCTGACTGACCAGACAATTGTGTGTGGGCGGTATTCATTTCAATCAATGTTTCACGCACGCCTGTTGCCATTGCTTTTACAGATTCAGAAAAAGCACTTGCTGCACTGCGAGTATTTTCCAATGTGTTATTTGCATCAACGGAAACGTTTTTCATTTCACTAACAACGCCACGTGCAAATTCTTTGATTTCGTTGTTAAAGCGGCTTGTCAAGGTTGCCAATTCGCCTGCAACATTTCTGACAGATGTTTCGGTTGATGTTGCAGTTGCAATCATACCCTTGGCGGCCTCGGCTAATTTTTCTGTCTGGCTTTCGATTGCGGATTCTGACAATCTGATATGTCCTGTAATCGTATTGGCGGTATTTGCCAAAGTGTTCATCTGTGTAGTCAGGTGTTTTTTTGATTGGACGCTAAATGTTTCCAATTTTTTCAAATAGTCGCTTAGCATTCTGTCATTGCGAACCATTGTTTCTTCATATGTGGATGCAGAATTCTTGATATTGTCAAATCCGCTTGCCACAGATGTCGCAAGCTCAGACAACTTGTTTTGTGTATTTTCTGTTTCGTTTGAGATTTCACGCATTTGATTAGCGTTATTCTTGAATTCGTTCTGCAAGTGTTCGGACAAGTTTTTGCTGTTTTCAATCCAGGTATCAATTTGGGTTTGTATCTGTGTAGCTTTTTCTGTTGTTGCTTCAGAAGTTGTGTCAATTCTTTCCAATAACTCATTGACAGTTCTGTTAAATCTTTCAGTTGAATTTTCTACGTCATTCCATGACTGCGAAACAACAATATTGCCAAGACCATCGACAGTATTTTCTAATCTGCCGGACATAGTTGAAATTTTTCGTGTTGCGTCATCGGCCAATGCGACCAGCCTATCGTTTTCTTCGCCTAACTTCTTACGCAGTTCTTCTGCTGATGAAATTTGAGCGTTTAGCGTCTCACGCATTGTCTGAAAACTTTGTTCAATTTTATAAATTTCGTCAGCCAATATAGTATTCAAAACACGCACTGCGTCTGCGACCTTTGCACGTTCTGGTCTTGTCATAATTGATAGCAACGATTCCATAACTTTTTGTGATTTTCTGGACACAAAGAACAACACGCCCAAGGTAATTGTCAGCAATCCTGCCAGAACACCCCCGGCAATCAAAAACGCCTGTGTGATTTCCATTCCTTTCCCCCTAGATGATAAAAGATTTTATAAAACTTGCAGTTCTAATGAATATATACTAGAATCCTTTCAATAATGCAAGGGCAGAAATCGTGAATAAAACTATTTTATCTCCGGAACAAGATAACGCCGCCAATCCAAACGATAATGTCTGGGTTCAGGCAAACGCAGGAACAGGAAAAACCAGCGTTTTGGTTCAGCGTCTTTTGCGTATTTTGTTCCGCACACCTGATTGTTTATCAACAGGCATTTTATGTTTGACCTATACCAATGCTGGGGCAGGCGAAATGCGTAATCGTATATTAAAGGCCTTGCGTCAGTGGGCGACTGCAACCGATGCCGATTTGGCGGAATTGCTTGATGGGGTTTCGATACATCGTCCGATAACTGCCGACGACATTGCACACGCACGTTCGATATTTTTTTATTATATCGATAATCCAGACATATTAAAAATTAAAACCATACACGGATTTTGTGAAGAAATTTTACATCGCTTTCCGGTTGAAGCGGGGCTGTCCCCATCTTGGACACTGGTATCTGATTCTTCACAACGTGTTTTGCTGCAAGATGCTTTTGACAGGCTGATAAATTCACCTAATGAAGACAGTCGGGTTCAAGCGGCTTTTGCCCATATTGTCGGTCGTATTTCAGAATATACATTTTCTGACTTGCTTGACGTTCTTAGTGAACAGTATAAGTCGTTTTTTGGCATAACAGATACTGATAAATATCGCAAATACTTCATTGAAACGACTTCAAAGTATTTAGAATTAGATAATGTTCCAGATATCGAGGTTGAGCCGAGTAATCTAGAGGCTATTATCACTTTCGCCCAGGGAGATGCAAAACCGGCAAAATTCTTAGACAAGATTATCAGTCTTACAAAACAATACCTTGAAAATACGATTGATTTTGAAAAATACAAAACTGCATATTTGACCAAGGAAGGAACAAAAAATGTAAATGTTGCAAAACGTCCTTATTTGGTTGATGAGCAAGATAGGGTTTATGCAATAAATCAATATCAATCAAATCAATTGTTGTTTCAGGACACTGTTGCCTTATTTGATTTGTCTGCCGCTTTTGCAAATGAATACCATAAAATAAAACGTGCCGGAAATTTACTAGATTTCGAAGACATGATTTTATATACCAGGAAATTATTCTCGGACAGTGCAACGATGGGCTGGGTGTTATCACAGCTTGATTATTCTTTGTCGCATATATTGCTGGACGAAGCCCAAGACACATCTCCGCAACAGTGGGATATTTTACGTATGTTGGCTGGTGATTTTTTTGCGGACGGCAACACTTCAGAAAACGTTCGTTCATTGTTTGTTGTAGGGGACTCTAAGCAATCAATATACGGATTCCAAGGGGCAGATCCTGCCGCTTTTGCATTTAGTCGTGATGCAATCGCCCAACAAATCCAGCAAAATTTGCGAACACTGTGTGAAATTCCCCTGGCACAGAGTTTTCGTTCCACATTGTCTGTTCTAAATACTGTTGATAAATTCTTTGCCGACCCAGATGTTATTGCCTTGTCAGACTTTGCAAACAATGCCCACAAGTGCTTTCGGGCAAAAGACCCTGGTTTGGTTGAAGTTCACAAATTGGTTGCAAAAATGGAAACAGAAACTACAACCAAAGGATATGTTTCTGACATTGCAGATAAAATCAAATCAATCCTTGATGCTGGCAAATATCAGGCCAAAGATATAATGGTCTTGGTTCAACGCCGTCATCCATTTGTTGCACCGCTAGTCTATGAATTAAAACGTCGCAATATCGATGTTGCTGGCAGCGACAGAATTGTTTTGCCAAATTTTCCAGCCGTCCGTGATTTGTTAAATCTGATACGCTGGTGCTTAAATCCTGCCGACGATTATAGTTTATGTTGCGTGTTAAAAAGTCCTATTTTCTATTTGACCGAAGATGATATTTTTAATTTATGCAACGAAAAGAATATTCAAAATTCGCACCGCAAAGAAACAACAGAATACGTTCCAAAAACCAGTGTCTTTGATGTGCTAAAATCATTATTCCCAGACATACATACACGTCTATGCCAAATACGTTCGCTGTCAAAATATGCCGGGCCATATTCATTCTTTACACAAATTTTAAACACGAACAACACCCGTCAAAAGTTTATTTCTGCACTAGGCGATCAGGTTATTGACCCGCTGGAAGAATTTTTAACAATATGTCTGTCTTACGAAAGAACTCAGCCTGGCACATTACATCATTTTATAAAATGGTTTATCACTGGTGGCAGTGAAATCAAACGTGACATGGATGCGTCCAGTGGTGTTCGTATTGTTACAGTCCACGGCAGCAAAGGTCTGGAGGCACGAGTTGTATTTTTAATTGATACCACACGTGTTCCCCAGTCTGAAAATGTTTTGCCATTGCCGTCAAAAGAATATCCTGTATGGTTATGGTCGCCACATTCCTTGGCCAGTGTTCCACGTGCCACTGCTGCGGACGGCCTGATGCGTATTCGCCTGGCAGAATATTACCGGCTTTTATACGTTGCGATGACACGTGCCAGAGACGAATTGTATATATACGGATATACAGCAAATAAAAACGCCACTGCAAATTCGTGGCACGCTGAATTATGGCGTGTTTTTGCAGGTAAAGATTCATGTATGGATTATATTAGGATTACAAATGAAGACGTTAAATGATATCTTAGCAGCCCATGACCAAGAAGTCCAAGCAACCACTGCAGGCAGCATTATGCACGAACGTCTGCGTAATGTAGTTATTGACGGCGACACCGTCACAGGCGACCAGGATTTGATTGAAAAAATCATTGTCAAACCAGAACTTGTGCCGTTTTTTACTGCAACCTCTAAAACAGAAGTCCCAATTGCAGGTATTCTAGATGGTGATTTTGTCAGCCGTCGTCTAGACCGTATAAAGATTGACGACACAACAAAAGAAATCTGGGTCTTGGATTATAAAACAGATACAGATTCACAACGCTTTCACGATAAATATATCGCACAAATCCACGAATATGTTGCATTGCTTCACATGATTTATCCTGGCTATAAAATTCGTGCATATATATTGTGGACGCACGATTTTTCACTGGAAAACATCACATTAAAATCAGTATAATTCGGCTATGCTAATTGGATTATCTATTTCAAATATTGTATTGATTGAACGCCTAAACCTTGAATTTGGGGCGGGGTTAAATGTTTTGACTGGGGAAACAGGTGCTGGTAAAAGTATTTTGCTAGATGCTTTATCTTTGGCACTTGGGGCACGTTCTGATACAGGACTTGTTCGACATGGTTGTGAATCTGCATCTGTTGTAGCTCAGTTTGACACGATTCCAAACGACGTTCACGAAATACTTTCAGACTATGACATTGACTACAGCGACGGACTGATATTGCGTCGCACGCTGTCTGTTGATGGTAAAAGTCGTGCCTGGATAAACGATATTCCTGTTTCCGTCAAGATTTTAAAAGCTGTCGGCGATGCTTTGGTTGAAATCCACGGCCAGTTTGCAAATCATACGTTATTAAACCAATCAACTCATCGTCCAACATTGGATATGTTTGCTCAAAAACATATTCCAGGTTTTTATGAAGCTTTGTCTGACACCAGACAAAAATATAATGAATTTCATAACGCACAAAAGCGTCTGACAGAATTACAGGATTTACTAGAACGCAGTGCCAGTGAACGTGAATATCTGGAACACAATGTATCTGAATTGCGAAACTTGAATCCACAACCAGGCGAAGAAGAAGACTTGTCAAATCGTCGTGCTGCATTGATGAACGCAGAAAAAAATGCAGCCATCTTGACCGAGGCTCTACAAGCCCTTGCACCACGTGGCAATTCTTTGGAAAGTCAACTGTATGCAGTAGCACACATTCTGCAAAGAATCAAAGGTGATGAAAATCCATATTCTGAACAAATTGATAAATTATATTCTGCTGCAGAAATGGTTGCGGAAATAACTCAATCGCTAGAACCAGAAAGCACAGACACAGAAGATGTTGGCACAATCGAAGAACGTTTATTTGCAATTCGTGCAGCCGCACGCAAACATCGTGTTCCTGCCGATGAATTGCCATCTTTTCTTGAAAAAATGTCACAACAATTAAATACGATTGATAATTCAGATGCGGAACTAAAAAAATTGAAATCAGACGTTTCTAATTACCGACATGCTTTTGATTTATCGTCGGAAAAATTATCAAAAATGCGTCAATTAGCAGCCGACAAATTGCGTGATTTAATACTTGCTGAACTGCCAGATTTGAAACTGGGATCGGCTGATTTTGCGATAGACTTTACTACAACAGCACCTACATCCAATGGCACAGACGACATTACACTTATGATAAAAACAAACCCAGGTTCACCCTTTGCACCATTGCATCGTGCGGCATCTGGCGGGGAACTGGCTCGTTTAATGTTGGCTATGCGTGTCGTTTTGGCAGGCACAAGTGATTTACACACATTTGTGTTTGATGAAATAGACACAGGAATCAGTGGTGCAACCGCCGCCGCAGTGGGCAGTCGTCTAAGCCGCTTGGCAATACAAAACCAAGCATTGGTCATAACCCATTCAGCCCAGGTCGCAGGCCACGCCAACCGACATTTCAAAATATCAAAATCTGTTGTTGATGATAAAACAACAACCAGCGTTTGCGAAATATCATCTGACGACAGAATAAACGAGATAGCTCGCATCATCAGTGGTGATGAAATAACTGCTGAATCAATCACAATGGCAAAAACATTGATAAAGAATTAAAACAAGCCCCATTTGTGGCTTGTTTTACAATCTGATAACACCATCAGCAAATTCAATACTTGCTGGCACGCCATCAATTGTCTTGCTGATAATTTTATTGTTAGAGTCACGAACAATCGCATATCCACGTGCCAAAACGTTTTTATAACTAAGTGAATTTAGCATTTGTTCCATATGTGCAACAGATTGATTTAATGTGCAAAGCCTGTTCTGCATAATGTTTGGAAAGGTCGATACAATATCCATTTTCTGATGTGCGTTTGTGATTTTAGCAGTAATTATAAGATTTAATGTCCGCCCCAAATCGTCCAAACGTTGAGTATGTTCCATCACCAGCTGTTTTGGACTTTTTACAACAATTGATTCAATACGCTGTTTGGCGTTGATCAAGCGTGTTGTAAAGTTGCCCGACAACCGCACCCACAAATTATCAATTTCCTGGAACAAAGCCAACTTTGTTGGAACAACTGCTTCGGCTGCACCGGTTGGAGTTGGTGCACGGTGGTCGGCAGCAAAATCAATCAGCATCCAGTCTGGTTCATGTCCAACCCCCGAAATCAAAGGAATCTGACTTGCTGCGGCTGCACGCACGACGATTTCTTCGGAAAACGGCAACAAGTCTTCCAAACTTCCACCACCACGTGCAACAATAATTACATCGACATTTTTCATTTTGTTAAAGTATTCGATGCCTGCTGCAACCTCTGCCGCTGCGGTTGCACCTTGCACAGTTGCAGGGTATAACAACACACGCACAGGAAAGCGTTCACGCAATCTGTTTTGAATGTCTTGAAATGCTGCACCTGTTGGGCTGGTAACAACACCAATAACTTTTGGAAGTCGGGGCAACGGTTTCTTGCGACTTTCGTCGAACAGTCCTTCTGCTGCCAATTTTCGTTTGCGTTCTTCCAGCATTTTCAAGATTGCCCCAACGCCTGCCATTTCAATTTCGTTTGCCACAATTTGATAATTGCTGCGTGCTGGATATGTTGTAAAACGTCCTGTAATAATCACTTCCAAGCCATCTTCCAGCTTGAACGGAATTGGTGTTCCACGCCAAACGATAACTGAAATTGCCGCCCCAGCGTCCTTGATTGTCATATAAATATGTCCCGAGGTAGCACGGGTTATTTGCGACAATTCGCCACGAATTTTTATGCGTGGAAAAGCGGTCTCGACAACACCCTTCAGCAATGCAGACGCATCGCTTACACTAAAAACTTTATCCCCACATACGGCAGGTTCTGGTCTTTGCATTACAATTACTCTTTAGCGTTTATATTGTTTTTAATAATATTCATAAAATCCAAACCGATTGCATGCGTAAATCGGACGGCTGTATTTTGTGTGTCTTTGCTGATTTTTATTGGCTGTCCCATATAATATGGGATTTCGGTTGTATCAGAAAAATACTGATCTTGCGTCAAATCAAACGCCTGACCACTTGGAATATGTTGGATAAAATAATGAGGTCCATATGCCCATATTTCGTTTATATACATCAATCGCCATTCTTTTGGTTTGTTCATCAGCGAAACAAATGCAGCGCTAGACGCTTTGCAAAACCCCCAAGAATCGTATGGGAACAAAGTATAGTCATTACCAATTTCTGGACTAAAAGTTGCACGTTTAACTGCATCAGACTTAAAACTGTCACGAAACAACAGCACAAAATTCTTAGCTTGCATACGTGAAAACTTATCAAGCCCCATTGTGTCCAGTTGAGCAATCAATTTTTTTGTTGCGTTTTCAAATAACTGTTCTTTTACTTTATCCATAGCAGTCCAAGTATATCACAACGACCAATTTTTATCAATTATAATTCAGTCAATGGCCATCTTGGACGTGGTGCAATTGGGGCGCGAACGATGTTTCCTATCGCAAAGTTTTCTAATCCTGCCCACGCAATCATTGCGCCATTGTCTGTGCACAGATTCATTGGAGGCGCAGCAAAAATCATATTGTTTTTTTCTGCCATTTTTTCCATTGCTGCACGAATTGCACTGTTTTTCGCAACACCGCCTGCTACGACCAGTGTTTTTGGTCTGGCGTTACGAACACGTTCATCCTTCATCGCATTATTCAGTCGATTTACAATACAATCGACAACCGATGCTTGGAAAGATGCACAAAAATCATTTATATATTCATCTGTCAATGGCTGGTTTGCCTTGTCCAAGAATGTTCGTGCTGCGGTTTTAATTCCACTAAAAGAAAAATCACAACCTGGTTTGTCGCACAACGGCCGTGGGAATTTAAATGCAGATTTATTACCTAATTGTGCACGTTTATCAACGATTGGTCCTCCTGGATAGCCCAAACCTAACATTTTTGCGACTTTATCAAAGGCTTCGCCAGCACTATCATCTAATGTTTGCCCAATCATTTCATATTTTCCAACATTATGCACCAACAATATCTGACAATGACCACCCGATGCCAACATTAAAAGATATGGAAATTCAACCTGTTTGCCAGATGTTTCTCCGTTTGCCAGCGTTGCATTTAAGCGTGGAACCAGTGCGTGTCCTTCCAGATGATTGACGGCAACCAATGGTTTGTTTGTTGATTGTGCAATGCCAGTTGCAGCCATCCATCCAACTAAAACGCCACCGATAAGTCCTGGACCAGCAGTTGCAGCAATCACATCAATGTCTTCGATTGTCTTACCTGCCTTAATCAATGTTTGTTTAATAACTTCATCGATGGCCAAAATATGTGCACGAGCCGCCAATTCTGGCACAACACCACCGTATTTTTGATGTTCTGGAATTTGTGAATAAATAATGTGTGACAAAATATTTCTGTCGCTATCAACAATTGCCGCCGACGTTTCATCACACGAAGATTCAATCCCCAAACACAGGGTGGGGCGAGTGCTATGTTGCTGGCTATTTAGATTACCCATATCCATTATAATAATTTTTTCGTCGCTCATTTTATTTCAACCAATGTTATTCCCAGATTTATTTTATCTTGCATCCGTTTGTTGATATATTCAGCCATATCAACGTCCACAACCTTGCCATGTGTGCTAGACGCATGTCGCAATTTGCCGTTCGGCAACAACAGCCCCATATGCACAACCGCCAAGTCAGTTCCTATATTATCACGTATTTTTGGGTTGTCAGTAATAAACAACACAATCAAAGTTTTTTCTGGGCAAATATTTTTTGCATATTCATACGGAATATATTCAATATTTACAATCTCTGGATTTACTTTGACATCAATGTTATGAATTTTTTTGAACCAGGCTTGTTTATCAATCTTTACCCGTCTAATTTTTGTAAAGGCATATGAATTACTAACATTTTGAAATAATGTAGCGTTATTACCAAGCCAATCCGTTTCAATAAAATGATTTCGATTGATAAAATCAACTACACCATTTTTATACCTAATTGCAGTCAGTTTATCCAGATTACCATCTGCAACAACTGTTTCAACAAACGTCGTGCAATCAAAAGCTTCAAACCGGATAAGTGGGTCGGCATCAGGCAACACACCCTCACCCAGTGGGGAATTTTTATATTCTGCACCCAAAAAAGATTGACCGGGAAAATCTGCGACATTCGCACAGCACCCGGTCAACAATGCACAACAAACAATTTGTCGAATATTCATTTACAAGTTTTCTTTTAATTGCATACCCGTATGACACAACGACGCTGCATCACGAATTGCCATTTCACCACTATCTGGCAGGGTAGCCATTTTATCAATACATTCAACCAAAAGGCTAGTATTCTCATCTGCCCCGACTAAAATCTGTGCTGCTGCCACACGTCTATCCAAATTAGCAGCCCGCCAATCTTTCAATACACCTGTTTCCAATGTGCTACTGCGTTGTGCAAAAAAGAACACAACGATAACCATAATCAAAACGGCAATTCCAATAAAGATTTTGAAATATTTCTTTATAAAATTCATCTTACCTTCCTTTTTCTTCCATTGATTAAATCAGAAAAATACGGTGCAAAATGTGTCGCATTATCTAACAAACGTTGTTCTGAAATTTTTGGTGCATTTCGATAAAATACGGGTTCATCAACAATAATCTTGTTCCCCTGATGAGTCCACATCAAGTTATTTTCATATTTATCGATTTTAATATCTTTTGCATGAACCCGATAAATTATTGTCCAAACAACATTTTTTGGGTCTAAGACACATCTTTGTGATTCTTCTAATATTGTCTGTGCGACGTCTTTACTTGCACAAATATAAACAGGCATACCAGCGTCGCACCACTGTTCGCCACGTGCAACAACATTATTCGAATTGCCTAACATATAGCCAACTATTTTACCTTTTTTCATAACTAAAATACCTTTATTCACACTTAACCAACCATACATCATAGTCAGGGTGTTGCAACGGATTTTGACCTGGCTCATTACGGTTCATCCAGTTGCCAAAAATCTGTCCTTTTGTTTTTTCAGCGATTTCAACAAAGGCAAAATGATTTTCCGCCTGAAAAGGGTCTGTTTGTTTACACGCCCGAACATTTATATACAGTTTATCAAAAGCAATTTCATTGCCAACTGGAATGCTTATTTGCTGCACTTTTCCTGCATCTTTATCCATTATACGCATAACTGCGACATCACGATTGACATATGCTACCGCCATACCGGGCAGGGC
This sequence comes from Candidatus Enterousia sp., assembly GCA_045613785.1. Taxonomy (GTDB): domain Bacteria; phylum Pseudomonadota; class Alphaproteobacteria; order Rs-D84; family Rs-D84; genus Enterousia. The sequence goes on from JAZLBQ010000012.1 coordinate 110,114, forward strand.
ACAAAAAAACAGCAAAGGAAATAACAATTTTTTCATAAAGTGAATTTTATATTTTCTGATTTAAAATGTCAAATTGTTAAATGGCAGAAAAAATTGACAAAGACAAATTGTGTGCTAAAATCAATCCACTATGTTAAAGATAACAGACGAGCAATATCAGATTTTTTCGGACACAAACAACCCCAGATTAGCATTACAAGACTATCTGGAATCTTGTATATTAGAAAAACTGTTTCAAAACGACTATTTTCGCAGAAACTTTATTTTTACTGGTGGTGCAACATTATTAAAATCGTATCAAATTGGTGGACGAATTGGCAAAGACATTGATCTGGCACTAATAAATTTTACAGACATACCCCAGAATCGCACAAAACGTCAATTATCTAGATTTAAAAATCAGTTCAAAACATTTACATTTTCGAACATATATTCACGTGTTAATTCAATCATTAATACAGATAAAAAGTTTGATATAATTACTGATCATGACTGGCCATCACCCGAAGACGACGAACGTCATGCATCTTCTCCTGCATTACACCTATTATATCAATCTGAGTTTGGTGATGGACACCTGTGCCTTGAAATCAGTGCCCGTAAATATAACAAAAGTCAAATTGTTTTCCAGACGATAACGCCATATTCTACGGGGCGTCCGCTTACAACGATACCGACAGTATCCTATCAACAAACATTTTGGGACAAGATTTTTGCACTACATTCTAATGCAACCAGCAAAAAACCACATACAGATAAATCGTATGCACGTCATTATTATGATGTATCGATTCTTGCAGACAAAACAGATATTGATAAAACTTATCATCTATTATCCAAAACGATAGCATACCAAATGGTTCACACAACCAGGATAATACAACCACTAAATGCCACCGACATCATATTATTGCCAGACGATAAAACTTTATATCAGTTATCAGATGACTATTATGCAATGTCTGGGACATTTATTAAACCACAAACGTCTTGGAACGATATAGTTCAACGTTTACAAACACTAAACCAAGAAATTAAAACACTAACAAGCAAGGGGAAATAACATCATGGCAAAATATGTTTTTTCTGACCCACATTTTGATTCTGAATCTATCATTGTGAACGGCTGCCGTCCATTTTCATCTGTATCCGAAATGAACGAAACCTTGATAAAGAACTACAACAATGTCATCGGCAAACAAGATATATGCTATTGGCTAGGCGATATAATGTATGGTGCAACAAAAGACAAAGTCGCCAATTTATTGCGTCAATTACGTGGCCGCAAATATCTAATTATGGGCAACCACGATCGTGGGCATTCTGAAACCTGGTGGCTATCATGTGGTTTTGACAAAGTTTTTTCGCATCCAATTTATGATGCAGAAAATTATATCATGCTTTCGCACGAACCACTTCCTGAATTTGGAAATCTTTCACCCATAGCAAATATTCACGGTCATATTCACATCCAGGATTATGATTTTAAAAATCATAACAATTGTATAAATGTATGCGTTGAAAAAACAGATTATCGTCCTGTTTTATTAAACAATCCATTTTTGCAAGAACGTCGTATTTTTAGCCGATAATTATACATAACAAAAAACAAAAAGGCATCAAGACACGTGCCAAGATATTTTTTCTAAACAAAATAAAAATCCCCCAACTGGGGGATTGTTCTTACCATGGAACATAACCTTTTTCTTCGAAACAGTCATGGACACACTTCTTATTTTTGTTGTCCCAATAACGTTTTCCTGTTTCGTCTGAATCTGTCGAACAGATTAAACGACACTCATTGTTTTCCAATATGTATTTTTCTCCTTGATACATACAGGCAGCGATTTCACATTCTTGCACATAACTGCTGACTGCTAAATCACCATCTGCACTATACATATTGTTGCAACGCCCGCACTGCTTCCACAGTTCATTTGTTTGACTGCGGTCATTTGTATATCCTGGATCACATTCTGTTGCGACACATTCGCCCCATGTATTTGTATTGTGATTCCACTCACGAACACCTACACCGTGTTCCAGTTCACAAACCTGCTCGTCTGCCTGACATGTATTTTCTGACAGATGATAACCGCCTGCACACTTTGTAATAATGCATTCACCAAACGCATTTTTACTTGGGATCCATGCTTGTGTTGCAGCAACCGCATTCGGTGCTTCACATCCTGCAACGTCTGCTTCACATGCCTGACCATTTGGATGGAAACCTGAGGCACAAGATTCGACAACACAATTTCCATTTTGTTTATATGTAATTGCATTTTCACGTGCACAAGGCTTACATACCCCACCGATCAATTCAAAGTTATAATTGCATTCTGTCTCAACACATACTCCATCGATGATTTCGCATGGATTACCAGTTTCTGATTTACCTTTATATTCACAATCGCTTGGATAAAAGGCTTTTTCTTCAACTGGCACAGCAGTTCCATTGATAACTTCGTATGGTTCACACTGCTGATAACAGTCATTTACAGTTTTTGCACCTGCATCTGACATTGTATGTGTTCCAGCTGTCAACACTGCACAAGACTTTGGAGCACCCGGTCCATTTGGATTGTCTGGATCTGTTGGATCACAAACATATCCTTCTGGACATTCAACACAATTACCATCTTGCATTGTATATCCTGCACCACAGACCGCAACCTTACAGGTGTCTGCTATATCAGAACCAAAGTAATCACGTCCTGACATTTGTGCTGCATTACCTACAATATCGCAATCCTTATAACAGTATGCAACATCTGTTGTTCCTGAATCAGACTTAGTATGTGTTCCACCTGTTGCTTCTGCACAAGTTTTCTGTGCTCCGCTTTCACATACATGGTCTTCTGGACAGTTGACGCACATGCCACCAACTTCCGAGAATCCAGTATCACAGCCTGTCACAACACACTGTGTGCAATTTGCAGAATATTTCTGGACACCATTGTCATAATTACATGTGTTTTCACCTGTTCCGTTTTCAACATCACATGCAACCTTTTCCAGATAGCACACATCAATTGTTGAGCTCTTATCCGTTGGAGTCTTTCCACGGTCTGGGCATGCTGCACGACCAGTCATATTACCCGAGTTGTTATCATCAGCAACCGGACCATAGAATCCAAAGTCAACGACCTTACATACTGTATCTGTTCTGCTTGCCCAATAATAACCACTGTTACAACGTGTCATGGTTATATCCCCGCAATTCAACAGATATCCATCGGACTTTTCTTCACCAAACAGTTTACCATCTGATGTGCTGTCATAGAAACAACCACGGATACCTGAACCATTGACAGCTGGACCTGTATAGTCAACACCTGGATATACCATTGTCTTCTGGCATACACCATGTGCTGTGGCTGCAGTTGTTGACTTGGTTGTTCCGCCATGTGGACAATCATGACGAACCAATTCACCTTCTGGACTATAGCGATCATTGCCGACGACCGCACAATCAACCACACTAATGCTACTGTCATACCAATAACCACCCGCACACCATGCAATCTCGATGGTATCTGACTGACAATTCTGATCATATGTCACTTCGTTTCCGTTCAAACGAGCACTACATACATATGACCCCTTAGCATTACCAGTGTCTGACACATATGAATTCATGCGTTTCATACAATCGCCAATTTCGTCTGATGTCTCTATACCATTTGTATTTCCGTTATCTGGACACACATATGCTACCAACTCACCAACAGGGCTGAAGTTGTTCACACCAGCAACAACACAGTCAATTGCATTTTTGCCTTCATTATACCAATAACCACCGGCACACCATGCGATTTCAACACTATTCTTGTCGCAGTTTGTATAACCAACTACGTCATAATTACATGTCCATGTTCCTACGGCCTTTGGCTGCGTATTTTCCGAATCCAAATATGTTGTATATGCCAATTTTTCCTTATAGCAAACTCCGATATTTGTTGCCGAAACACCGCCAGCTGACAAGCCTTCATTTGGACATTTGTTCAAACCACCTTCGCCACCATCAGTTGGATACTTTCCAGCAGGGCAATAATGATTGGCTTTGCAGACTGCACACTGACTACCTGTGCCTGGATAGTAATATCCTGCCGCACACTGTGTCAGTCCCGTAGACCATACAACACTAGCGGTTGTGTCTTTGGTTGTCACTGTCAAAACTTCATCATTTACCTGCATTAAACCATTTGCACCGATAATAGTTACGTCGCCAATCTTATACCCAGCAAAAACATAAGCACCATCGCCTTTGGTTGGCAAGTTAGGTCCCAAGCCCTCTAATGGTTTTGTTGCCTCAGAATCTGAATACCAACCAGTTGCATATTTCAGATAAACAGGTCCTTGATTTGCATTTGTTTCCGCATCTGCAGCACTCAAAGTAATTTTGAATACAGCAGGTGTCCAGATTGCAAACAGCTTTGTATTTGTTCCTGTCGAAGAAACATCTGTTGTTGCAGATTTTCCTGCTTCAAAGCAGACACCTGTTCCGTCGGCATTTGTGCACCATTTATTCACAGTCTTGTATCCTGCTTTGGTCAACACACTTGTTGCAGGCAATGCACATGAACCGCTACCAAACGTGCAAAGGACAGAATCAGCCACATTTCCAGCACCACCATTTTTATCCAATGTAATAGTATATTCATTTGCCTTACACTGTGGAGCTGTTCCAGATATCGCTGTATATCCTACCTTACACTGAACAGTATATTGACATGCCGAGTATCCTGCAGCACCGGTTGAATAATAACTTTTGCTATATTCTTCACCAGGCGTCACGAATACAGATACGCTGTTTGCTACTGTTGGCACATATGAATTACAAGACACATAACAGTTGGCTGCACTACTTCTTGAACCGTCTGATGCAACAGTATAATTTGTCTTGGTTGGACATGAAGTCTGATTCAGAACCTTCGCAGGGCTATAATAACCAGATTCAACAACCTTACAGACCTTTTCATTTGCAGGGTTGTAATAACCAGCATCACATTCTGCGATATTGATATTACAGCTTGCATACGAACCGCTGTCAACAGTTCCCAACCACGTGCAATCCCATGTTGCCAACCCATTATCAAAGACCTTATCTTTATCATCACCTTCATTAAAAGTCTTATGACACGCTGTCACATCTGTCTTACCATTTTCTGTGGTCCAACCAGATTCAGGACATGTGCTACGACATCCTGTTTCTCCAACCGGAACCGTGCCTTCACCAGAGCAATAGTATGGCGCTACACATGCTTTTTCAACACCAGCCTCATAATACTTTCCTGGATTACACCATTCAACATCCTGTGTCCACCATGCATACAGCATCATATCCTCTGTATAATCCGGCTCAACCCCAGTATTAAACAAACCTTTATCGTTAAACACCTGGAAATACGTTCCCTGCATAGCATTTGGCTTCGTATAGTATCCTTTGAACGTCCAACCAGCTTTGTTAGGCACCTCGACATTGGTCAGTTGTTGTGTGGTTGCTTCGTCAAAATAGAACCCATCATTATACTTCTGATAGATATTATAAGCAGCCACATCATTGCCGTCCGCACCATCGTTATCCATTCCAATGGTATAAACGTGTGGTGTGCACAATTCATCAGGTTCTGATGCTGAACCATTTGTCGGATCAATATCCACATCTGGATTCTTATCATATCCCGCCAAACATTCATAGTAAGAACCATTAGCTCCTGTTGCCGGACAAACAAAGACTGCAGAAGCCGACGAAGGATAAACGATATCACTTCCATAAAACTGTTGTCCCATATTTTCTTTAAAGGATTCAGAATCATAGAAACACCCAGATGAAGTCTCTGACAAAGGACACACTGGTGCTGTGCAATACAAGTCCGTCCGCTTATAACAAGCGCTACTACCATTCTCAGACGTTGCGTTAACACGCCCCATAGCAGTCACAGAATATATGTAGTCTCCTCCTAATGTTTCACATCTTGTGCAAGCCCAATCTCCCATGATGTCACCATTGAAATAATGGTCTGTCTTACAGGTAACTTTATCATATGGGCATGACTTTGCGACCCCAGTCCCTAACACCACACACTTATCATCAGAGTTCGGATAAAAAACCACCCCATCAAACGTGTCTGGATTATGCGAACATCTCAAGACAGTATTCCCCTTATCTGGACAGTCTTGTGAACACGCACAATTCGATACCTGTTTATAACAATCGCCTATTTCATCACTACCAACCTGCGAGAAAGGATATTCCGGTGGACAAGAATATTCAACTCCATCAACGCAATAGCTGTTTGCTGGACATGCACCCTCGCATTCCAAAACGCTGGCTGCATTATTCTTGCCCGTTAATGTCCCATTTGGACAACTGCTCCGTTTTGTTGAACAACCTGCGGCTGATGGTTGCAGCATTTCGCCAACACATTCAGACTGGGCAGGGCTGTAGTACCCATTTCCAACCGGCACACAATCCGTCTTGGACTGCGATGCATCATACCAATAGCCAGCAATACATGCCACAATTGTCGACTGTGGACAGTTTCTATCATATTTCTTTGAATCGTTCGAATAGAAACACTGACGACGCTGACCACTCGTGTCATTTTCATACCACAGATTATCCAGAATACAATCCTGTGCAGCCACGGACGTAGTTGTCTGGGTCGTTCCTACAGTACCTGTATCACTATTAACTGGACACTGTGTCGAAGTCAATACCTTGTCAGGGCTGTAATACCCATATCCCACAGGTGTACATTCTATTGCCGAAGTATTTGCCGTTGCATACCCCCCAGCACAGGTAATAACAATCTTCGAAATACACATGCTGTTATATGACTTTGTGCTTTCATCATAATAACATGTCTGACTTCCCGTTGTATACTGGTTCGGTTGATAGTCAACATTTGTCGCATAACAGTTTTCAGCTGTTTTTGCATTGGCTGCCGAACTAATTGTCACCGTCAATGCCTTTCCACTTGCATCCTTGGCAGCAGTGTATGTTCCATTCAACGATGTACAACTTTCACGTCCTTGAACCTTCTGATTGTCTGTTATTGCTAAACCGCCCAAACAATAATAACCTGCTTCACAATATTTACATTCAGTGCCTGTTCCTGGATAGTAAGTCCCCGGCAAGCAAGAAATGGTTGGATTTTCGCCCCAAGCGGCCTCAATCGTTACATTGCTCATAAACGGTTGTGTATTATTTATCAATTTACCATTTTCATCGATAATAACAGTATCACCATATCTATAACCACTAAACGTCTGACCAATATATATTGGTTTTTCAACGCTTGTGATTGACTTTGTTGCACTTTCATCCGAATACCAACCTGTCGCATACTTCAAGTATATTTTCGATGTTGACGATGTTCCACCATTGTGATCCAGCGTTACAGTAAATACCTTTGGCTCACACTTATCACCATTTGCTTTATACCCATCGTTTTTACATACCGTTTTGTACGAACATGCCGGAATGTTTGTTCCATTATACACTTCAGTCTTATTGACTGCTATCAACGTGCCATTTACCGTGGCTTTATCGCTGCATGTATTATAGCACTCTGTCGCTGCTGCCGATGTTGTTGTTGCTGTTGTCACAGTATCATCCGCACCAGACAACCTTGAACATTCATTATGCACACGAACTCCCTCATTCGCACCACGATAGTATCCATAATCTACAGGAATACAGAATGGCGAATTGTCGGCAGGACGCCAATATCCCGCATTACATGCTGTTGGCACAGTATTACAATCAGCATTATAGGCATTTGTCCCGTTCCAATTACATGTTTCCGTTCCAGTTCCTGTCTTTGTTTTGCCTGTGCTTTCAAAGATGTCAACATTTCCAGTTGCCTGACATGCAGCGATTGCGACGCTACCTGCTGGCGAAGAAACTGTTTTGCCACTTGCTGTCGGGCAGGGGCGTTCACAGCCATTTTCGCCAGTTTCTGTTCCTGCGTTTACATTTTCTCCAGGGCAATAATATCCAGAAGAACAAGCTGTTCCATCAGATGCCTTGCCAGCAGTGCATGTATACACACCCAATGCCCAATGTGCATACAGTGTCGCACCAGAATCAGTTGTCCATGTCTTAACTGGTGTACCAGACGCATTGTAATACTGAACGCCGCCACCATTCTTTTGCGAGTATATACCCAAGAAGTTATAGTTTGTGCGTGTTGGCTTACTGATTGATGGCAAGTTCTGATTATATGTTGCCGTCACAGTCGTGGTTGTATTTGAACCAAACTTACCACCATCTGCGTCCAATGTCACAGTATATGTCTTTGCCGTGCAACTTGAGCCACTTTTCTGATAACCAGTATTACAAGACCACGTTCCTGTTCCATCACATGTTCCGTTTGTTGGACAACTAATACATGTTCCATTTTCCAAATAATAAGTCCCAGAGCATTTTGTAGCCACACAAGTCTTTGTTCCACCCTTGGTCACTGTTCCTGACACGCTTGCACTACCTGTAACATCAGCTGTTGTGCAGTTTCTATAACAAATCGAAGCAGTCTCACTTTTACATACATCGTATGAGCCAGATGTAAAGCCTACCACATCCGAGCAAGACTTTGAACAACTTGTGCATATGCCATTTACAGGATACTGTGTTGATGAACAATTACACGCCCCAGCCGTTATTGAATTACATGCCTTCCATTGTGCATCAAATGTCAAAGCCGACGTGCAAGTCCCAGCAGCAACGCTTGTGACAACATTACCAGCCGTATTTTTCCATCCATCAAATGTATAACCAGCTCTTATCACATTCGTTGGCAAGGTAAATGTTGGAGTTTCAACATTACAGGCTGTGGTATAACCTGTATCCTTAATTTCTCCACCATTTGTGTTATATGTAATATTCTTTGCGTCACCAGATTTCCACACTGCATACAATGTCACTGTTCCAGCATTAGTTGTAGTCAGATTCTTTACGGATGCTTTATCTGCATACGCAACCGAACCTGTTGCAGACGTTGCCCAACCACTAAATGTATATCCACTGCGTGTAAATGCATTTGCAGTCAAAGCCTTTGCTGTATCATATGTATGGCTGCTGTCGCTCATTGTGCCTGTTCCACCATTCGCATTATACTTTACAGTATATGTATTGGCGGTGCAGCTTGGGTTATATTTACCACCATTTACAATGCTGTTATAACCTGTCTTACAGCTTGTGGTATATGTGCAGACATTACCAGATACAGACAACGAACAT
>JAZLBQ010000013.1:0-1327 GCA_045613785.1 Candidatus Enterousia sp.
TGAAATGGAGCGAATGAAAGAAATCAATCAAGCGGATTTTTGACATAAAGAACTTTTTGTTTTATACTTTTAATCAAACTCAAAGCATAAGGAAGGAACTTATGAAAAATGCGTTTGAAAGTATCAAACAACTAATTGTCAAAAGATGGTCGCAGGCTCCAGCAAGTGCAAGCCGTGATTTACTAGAACTTTATCATACAAACCCACGTTTAAATGCAGTTCGAATTATTGCGAATAAATGTGCAAGTACGGATTTATATCTGTATGACAAAGCAGATTTTAGAAAAAACAAAAGCAATGCAGAAATAATTGAAAAGCACGAAATATACGAACTGTTGGAAAACCCTTGCCCTGCCGACAGGGATTTGACGGGGTGGACTGTTCGTTATTTTGTCTTTGCCTGTTATACTTTGGTCGGTGAAGCTTATCTTTTGAAAGTCCGTGATAAAATGGGAAGGGTTATCGGACTTCAACCTGTTGCACCTTCTTGGGTTATTCAGCAACCGACAGTAAATCAAAGGTTTTGGGAAATATATCCGTTCGGAACTGCGGGCGGAAATTCTATCGTTGTTCCTGTTGAAGATGTAATCAGTTTCAAAGATATAGACTTAAATGACCCTTATGGAAGGGGCAGGGGAACAAGTGAAGCAATCGGTGACGAAATACAATCGGACGAATACGCTTCAAAATATGAAAAAAATCTTTTCTTCAATGACGCAACACCTTCTGCTATTATCTATGCCCCGAAAGGCGATAAAGATACCGCAGACCAGATAAAACAATCTTGGTTGCAGAAAATGGCAGGATACAGGCACGCAAAAGAGCCTATGGTTTTGACGGGGGAAGGAAGCAAGTTTGAAAAAATATCACAAACCCCGACAGAACTTGATTTTGTAGAAAGCCGTAAATATTTAAGAGATAGTGCAAACGAGCATTTCCACATACCACCCGAAATAATGGGTATATTGCAGAATTCAAACAGATCCACAATTGATAGTGCAGAATACCTTTTGAACAAAAATGTTCTTGCCGATTACCTTCGAATGTTTGAGCGTGTTATCAATTCACAGTTATTGTGGGAAGATTACGACAAAGAAAGAAAGTTTGTTTTACATCACGAAAACAATATAGCAGAAGATATTGCACAGAAATTGCAGATTGCAAATGACGGACTTTCTAGGGGTGTTCTTACTGTGAACGATTGGCGAATTGCTATGGGTTATGAAGCAGACGAAAGGGGCGGTGATGTTTATTTACGGGGCTTCGGACAGATAGAAAAGCCTTTTAATTCAGAGCCGATTGAATTGCCCGAAAGTGAACCTACACA
>JAZLBQ010000014.1:0-14829 GCA_045613785.1 Candidatus Enterousia sp.
TGGATTGGGTAATTTGGCGACGAAGAATATAGCAACTTCTGTTACATCTGCATCAACCGATACTGAGGCACCAAGTGCGAAGGCAGTTTATACTTATGTAGAACAGGTTCGTGGTGAATTGAATGAGGGTGTTGCTGGTGAATTGGATGATATTGATTCGAGTAAGCAACCAAAGTCAACTGCCGATTTGCAGGCTGGAACGTCAAGTGGTGGATGGGCGACAATCCCAACGGCGTCTCCGTCGGTGGCTGGGTTGGCAAAGATTGGTGTTATCCCATCTGGGTCTGCAACATCGACAACCTATGCTACGATTTGGGTTGAATAATTAAATCCCCCGTTTGGGGGATTTTTTGTTTTCATTTTATTGATTTTGTATTATTTTCTTATTTGTTTATGTTCTGTATTTTCTTGGCTTTTGCGGATACTTATTTTTATGATTGTTGTTTTTTGTGGCTATGTCTTCTGTGTTTTTTTGTTTCTTGGTTTAGCAACTGACAAATAAGTTGCTTGTTGTTGTCCTGATTTGTGAATCCCTTAGGTGGAATATTTTTTTGTTTTATTGTTTCTACAATGCTAAAAAAAGGGAGAGGATTGTTGGGTTGTTTTTATTCTTTCTGGTAACCAATTTTTATTCGAGCAATCTGGTTGTCTTTTGTGTCGTTATTATGGTTTATGTTTACCTTTGACAGAGGTGGAACTGATTTAGGTATTTTCATTTGTTTATATCTTAGATGGTGTTTAGTTATATTGTTTTTCAATATTATGATAATAGTCTATGATAGGTGGTGTTTTGTTTATCGCTTGCTATAAAAATGTTTCTGCAATTTTTGTAAAGGAAAGGATATAAAACCCGTGGGTAGGCCACGGGGGGGTGATTGTCTTAAATTAAATGGGGGGCTGTTAAAATAGGCTGATTAGTCCAATGCCAAGGCCGGCAGCAACAATCGCACCGATTGTCAATGGCCAAAAGTATTTTTTTACAATGGCATTTGCACGTTCTTGGAAAAAATAAAGCAGGGCACCGACAATTGCAAAGCGGCCTGTGCGGAAAATGGCGGATACGGCAAGGAATATCCACATTGGATAACCGATAAAACCAAGCCATATCGCGAGTAATTTATATGGTATTGGTGTTACAGCAGTTAGAACGATTATCAATATGCCATATTTTGTGAACATTGGCTTTATTGTGCTGTCGATTAGTTCCGGATTTGAAAATGTTTCTATGAGCCACATCCCAACAGAATCATACAACCACATACCAATTAGATATGCGATCGCACCACCAACCAAAGAGCCAAGTGCCGCTGCAACCGTTATCGGTAATGCACGACGTTTGTTCGCAATGATTGGTGGGGTCATAAATACTTCGGGGGGGATAAACAGGAATATGGATTCGCATATCGTCAATAAAAATACAACCCAAGAATATGCTCGTGATTCTGATTTCTTTAAGATATATTCTGAAAATTTCATTCCAATCCCCCGTTTCAATCTGAAAAATTTACTTGATTGTAATTTATTTTTTTATATTTTACAATTAGTTTAGATCTAACAAAAGAACGAAAATAATGCAAAAAAAACAATTTAATTCAAATCGTGGTGAACGTATCGCTAGTAAAGTTCAGACACTGGTTGCAGAAATTCTGCGTGATGATTATACAGACGATCCAATCGTTTCCGGGGTGTCGTTGGTCGGAAGTGTGGCACACGGTGGACTGCAATTTGTGCGGCTGTTCTTTTATTCAAGAAACGAAAATATTGAAGCTGTCCAGGCAAAGTTGGATTCTATTACACGGACAGTTCGATTCGAGTTGGCAAGGCGTATGAATCAAAAATATGTGCCAGATATTAAATTTGCATATGATGATACGTTGGAAAAAGCATCACGAATTGATGAATTACTGAATAATTTGGAAAAGTAATATGATTCGTCGGGTTTTGAAGGTTAGTGATTCTTTGCAATTGGATTGTTATAATATTGCAAATTCTTCTGTTGGTGATGCGGATATGATTTATTATACGATTCGTGAACAGGTCAATAATGATGGATATGTGCTGTTTGTTTCAGAAGAAAATAGTTATATGCGTGGATTTGTCTTAGGTCATCAAGAGCGTGATTTGGGACGGGTTGATAGGTTGTATGTTGATAAGAGATATCATCGACAGGGAATAGGAACTTCTTTGCTGAAAGCATATGAGATTTACGCTAAGGAACAAGGGGCAAAACGTGTGGTTTTGTGTTCAAGGGCATCTGTTCAAGCGAAAAAATTTTATGAAAAAAATGGCTATCTGAGAATCGCAAAAGATAGATTTATGGGAAAAAATTTGTAAAAATTCACCTTGATAATGCGGCAATCATATACTAGTATATGCTGGTCAAACATAGGTGTTTTTGTATGAAGCAATCTAATATCCGTAATTTTTCTATTGTTGCACATATTGATCACGGTAAATCGACCTTGTCAGACAGGTTGATTGAATTTACAGGTGGGTTGCAATCACGTGAAATGAAAGCACAAGTTCTGGATTCTATGGACATTGAACGTGAACGGGGAATTACAATCAAGGCACAAACAGTGCGATTGAATTACAGGGCTAAAAATGGTGAAGAATATCAATTAAATTTGATGGATACTCCTGGACATGTGGACTTTTCATACGAGGTTTCTCGGTCGTTGGCAGCTTGCGAAGGAGCGTTAGTTCTGGTTGATGCAACACAAGGTGTTCAGGCACAGACATTGGCAAATGCATATCTGGCGTTGGATAATGATTTGGAAATGTTGCCAGTATTAAACAAAATCGATTTGCCATCAAGTGATGTTGCAGCAACACGTGAACAAATTGCAGATGTTATTGGGTTAGATGCAGATGAAGCATTGGCTGTTTCTGGCAAAACAGGTGATGGAGTGCCGGAACTGTTAGAAGAAATTGTAAATAAGTTGCCTGCACCACATGGTGATGAAAATGCAAGCACACGGGCATTGTTGGTCGATTCGTGGTATGATTCTTATTTGGGCGTTGTGATTCTGGTGCGTGTTGTTGACGGAACGTTAAAACGTGGGCAAAAAATAAAGTTCATGGCAACAGGTGCAGAATATGTTGTCGATAAAATCGGATACTTTACCCCAAAGATGGTCAACGTTGATGAATTGCAGACAGGGGAAATCGGATTTATTATCACAGGTATGAAGACTATTCACGACTGTAAGGTCGGAGATACAATTATTGATGCACGTTGTGAAAATGCACAAATGTTGCCCGGATTTAAGCCGTCTGTGCCAGTGGTGTTTTCGTCTTTCTTTCCAGTAGAGGCAGATGATTATCCGACATTTCGTGAAAGTGCAGAAAAGTTGGCGTTAAATGATGCGTCTTTTATGTTTACTGTTGAAAAGTCGTCTGCGTTGGGTTTTGGGTTGCGGTGCGGTTTTTTGGGACTGCTGCATATGGAAATTATTAGTGAAAGATTATCTCGTGAATTTAATCTGAATCTTATAAATACTGTTCCAAGTGTGTTATATAAAATCCATTTGCGTGATGGGTCCGTGATTGACTTGGAAAATCCAGCTGATATGCCAGAACCTACAAAAATTGCGTCTATTGAAGAACCCTGGGTTCGTGCAACGATTATGATGCCTGATAAATATATGGGCGGAATTATGTCGCTGTGTTCAGAACGTCGGGGCGTTCAAGAAAATATTTCTTATGTCGGAAATCGTGCAGTTTTGGTTTATCAATTGCCACTGGCGGAAATTGTTTTTGATTTCTATGACAGGGTAAAATCTATTTCATCAGGATATGCGTCGTTTGATTATGTCGTGTATGGATATCAGGCTTCTGATTTGGTCAAGGTCAATATCTTGGTAAATGAGGAGAATGTAGAGCCGTTGTCGTTTATGTGTCATCGGTCGTTTGCTGAAAAAAGAGGACGTCAGATTGTCGAAAAATTAAAAGATTTAATTCCAAGACATCAATTCAAAATACCTTTGCAGGCAGCTATCGGTGGTAAAATTATCGCACGTGAAACAATCGCAGCATATCGCAAAGATGTTACTGCAAAGTGCTATGGCGGGGATATTACTCGTAAACGTAAATTGCTGGAAAAACAAAAAGAAGGTAAAAAACGTATGCGGTCGTTCGGAAATGTGGAAATCCCACAGTCGGCGTTCATCAATGCGTTAAAGGTATCGTAAAATAAAGGTAAGAAAAAAATGAGTTTTTGTTCGTATGTTATTAAAACACCAATGTCTCAGATTAGAGAAGACTGGAATGAGTTTGTGTCTTTGGTGCAGAAGGGGCGTTTTTTGGATAAGGAATGTAAGTATGTTGGAAAAAAATTGTATATAAATAAATCTGAACCATATGGCTGCATCGTTCGTGTTGAACCACAGGTAAAGGGTGGTGCACAAGTCAAGTATTGTGAAAACTTTTTTAAGACATCTTGTGATTGTTTGGAATGTCCGTCTGTTTGTAAGCATAACAGATATTGGCAGTTGATGCATGAAAGAAAAGAAGTAATTACAAAAAAAGCAGAATTCTGGGAAAAGAAATTTCAGAATGTAAAATAAATATATAACAAAGGGGTGGCCAATGGCACACCAGTTCTATTTTAATCCGTATATCCTGGATAACCTGCCGGCACCAGTTAGTGGCTTTGATGTTGTTCAGGATATTTCAGAACCAAGACTGCGTATGTATATAACTAGTCGTGGTATTAAAACCTTTTTTGTGCGTAAACGTGTGCGTGGAAAAGATAAACGGATTTTAATTGGTAAGTATCCAGATGTTGATATCGAAGATGCACGCAGTGCTGTGCCACAGATTCTGGATAATGCTATGAAAAAGCCACCCGTGCGTCGAAAAAAAATTACTTTCAAACAGTTTGTTGATTTGTATCTGGCTAATAAGGTTAGAAGAAGTGAAGATTCGTATGTGAAACTTGTTCGGGCAATAAATCGTCATTTGTCAGGACTGTTTCATAAAAGAATTTGCGAAGTAAATTCGATTGATATTAGGGCAACAGTTGCAACTATAGAAGGCAAGGCGATTGCAGCAAGAATGCAGGAATTGCTGCAGAGTATTTTTAACTATGCAATTGAAATGGGCTATGTAAAAAATAACCCAGTTTTAGAAGTTGAAAAAATCGTTCAAAATAGACGACGTCGCCCGTTAAACAGGGCAGGGTTGCAACGTTTGTTTCAGAAGATTGATGAAATGACTGACCAGACGTTGAGAGCTGCTTTCTTGATGTTGATATATGGCTTTGCACCACGTTCGAAAATATTTTCTATGGCGTGGGAAGATTTAGATTTTAATCACGATATGTGGAATGGTTGGCCGTTGTCAGACAGGGCAATCGTATTGTTACAAGATTTGCCACAAGATGGTCAATGGGTCTTTCCTGGACGGGGTGGAATGCATTTGATGGATCCACGGACTGCGTGGCGACGGGTCGCAGAAAGTGCGGGAATCCCTAATTTGACAATGGATGATGTCTATAAATTCTTAATGCGACAGGTTCGTTGGGCATCGGATAAAGACGATTTTAGAGCAAACTTAAATACCTTGTTAGATGATATTTTTATCGAAGAATTTTAATTTTGCTTTTTGTCAACTTTGTTATTGTTTGTTATAATTCCTTGACAGGCCCTTTGGAAAATGATAGTTTAGTGGGTAATGACGGTCATGGTATGGACCAAACAATTTAACAAAAATAAAGGAAAAGAAATGACAACTTTTGAAAAAGTAAAAAAAATCGTAGCTGAAAAACTGGGTGTGCCAGAGGAAAAAGTTACAGAAGAAGCAGCATTCGTTAATGATTTGGGTGCAGATTCTTTGGACGTTGTTGAATTCGTTATGGAAGTTGAAAAAGAATTTGATATCACAATTCCTGATGATGCAGCTGCAAAATTGGAAAAAGTTGGTGATGCAGTTAAATATATCGAAGAAAACAAGAAAAACTAATTTTTGTTTCTAGATGTTTAATTCCCCGTCTGCGCTGGTTGGTGCAGACGGATTTTTTTTCTGTATTTTCGGCAATAAAATGTTTATCATAGTGCTGTATGTTAGTTATGTTGAACGATTATAAAGGAAACTAAATTATGAAAAGAGTTGTTATTACCGGTATGGGAATTGTTTCACCAGTGGGAACTGGACTTGAATATGCATGGAAAAATGTTGTCGCCGGTAAATCAGGGGTTAAAAAAATTGATTCTTTTGAAGTGTCGGATTTAGCATCGCAAATCGCAGGTCTTCCACAGGTCGGAACAGAACCAGGACAGTATAATCCAGATGCAGTCGTTGAACCTCGTGAACAGCGTAAGTTGGATAAGTATGCGTTGTATGGAATTGTTGCAGCAGACGAAGCAATTAAGGATGCAGGTCTGGATAAATACGAAGGTGATAAAAATCGTATCGGTGTAGCAATCGGCAGTGGTATCGGTGGGTTTAATACAATTTATGAAAATTGTATCGAATTACACGAAGGTGGACCACGCAGAGTTAGTCCGTTCTTTATCCCAAAGGGGATTATCAATATGGCTGCTGGTAATATTTCTATTAAATATGGATTAAAAGGTCCAAATATTTCTGTGGTGACTGCTTGTGCAACAGGGGCACACTCAATCGGTGAAGCAATGCGTATGATTAAATATGGCGATGCTGATATTATGGTTTGTGGTGGAACAGAAGGTGCAGTTAGTCGTATTGCATTGGCTGGGTTTTCATCAATGCGTGCATTAAGCACACGTAATGATGTACCAGAGGCAGCATCACGTCCATGGGATAAAAATCGTGATGGATTTATTATGGCAGAAGGTGCTGGTGTTCTGGTTTTGGAAGAATATGAACATGCTGTTGCACGTGGGGCAAAAATCTATGCTGAGGTTGCAGGCTATGGTATGTCAAGTGATGCATATCATATTACAGCACCTGCACCAAATGGTGAAGGGGGCAAGCGTGCAATGATTGCGGCATTAAATGATGCAGGTTTAACGCCAGCAGATGTTGATTATGTCAATGCACATGGGACTTCGACTGGTTTGGGAGATGTTGGTGAATTGGCAGCTGTTCAGGAATTGTTCGGTGATATGTCAGTGTCAATGTCTTCAACAAAGTCTGTGACAGGACATTTGTTAGGTGCGGCCGGTGCAGTAGAAGCAATCTTCTGTGCGTTGGCGATTCGTGATGGTGTTGTGCCACCAACAATCAATCTGGATGAACCAGAAGATGTGGTTGGTAATTTTGACTTGGTTCCGCACAAGGCTAAAGAACGCAAGGTTGATGTTGCAATCAGCAATTCGTTTGGGTTTGGTGGAACAAATGCCAGTATTGTTCTGAAAAAAATCTAAGTGATTGTTTTTGAACGGAGTTTGAAATGAATTATGAAACATTGAAGAAGTTGTTGACTGTGTCAAACCCAAGATGTTGGGTTAATGGCAAGAAGGTTGCGATGGATAATGGTGTGGCTGTTTGGGAATATGACTTTGGTGGTATAGGCAGTCCGCATGTTGTTGTTCGTGGCGTGGATTCAAATAATCCTAAATTGCAATTTTCTTCAAGTGCATACGGTGTGTTTGTAGATGGAAAAAAGTTGGAAATGGAAAAATCGCAGTATCTGGAATTGTTTGGTCAGGCGGGATATTTGTTTTCTGTTGTCCAGCCAACAAAATTAAAACAGCAAACACAAAATCGTTAAAGAAATCCCCGTTTGGGGATTTTTTTTGCGGTTGATTTTTTTATGACTTGGTTGCATAATCGTGGCGTTTGGTTTACGGAGTGTAGCTCAGCCTGGTAGAGCGCTACGTTCGGGACGTAGAGGTCGTGGGTTCGAACCCCGTCACTCCGACCAGATTTTTGTGCATCGTGTTTTACGATGCTTTTTTAAAAAAAAATTTGTTTTTTATTTGTATTTTGACATATCGCACATTATATTATTTTCTGCATAGGAAAAAGGAATAAATATGTTTTTTAAACGGTTCTTGAAAAAAGATAATTTTGAAAATTATGATGATTATCTTCAAAATGCAGCTCCGGTTGTTCCAGATAACTTTAATTTTGCGTATGATGTGTTGGATGAGATTGCAAATGAAACACCAGACAAGGTTGCACTTCTGTGGGTAAATGATAGTGGTGAAAAGAAAAGTATTACGTTCAAAATGTTGTCGCAATGGTCAAATTCGGTGGCAAATTTTTTAAAGGAACGTGGGTTAAAACGTGGTGATACTGTTTTGTTGTTTATGCGTCGCAGATGGGAATACTGGGTCTTGATGATGGCGATGCATAAATTAGGTGTGATTCCAATCCCGTCAACAAATCAATTAAAGTTTAAGGATATTAAATACAGGCTGGCTAGTGCAGAAGTTGCAGCTGTTATCGCTTTTGATGATGGGGTGATTGTAAATGAAATTAAAACCGCAATCGGTGAAAATGAAAATATACAGTTGATTGATTGTGCTGATGTTGAACGGGCTTGTTATGATTATCCAGCAGAATTAGAACGTGTGCCAAATGAAAATACCGATACGATGGTTGTCTATTTTACCAGTGGAACAACAGATATGCCGAAAATGGTGGCTCATAATTTTGCTTATCCGTTAGGGCATATAAATACAGCTGTTTTCTGGCAACGTTTACGTGATGGTGATATTCATTTTACGTTGTCAGAATCGGGTTGGGCAAAATGTTCGTGGGGTAAAATGTATGGGCAGTGGTTGGCAGGGGCAACTGTCTTTGTGTTCGATTTTAGCCGGTTGTTTACTGCACACGATTTGTTGAGTGCGATTAGTGAAAATCATATTACGTCTTTTTGTGCACCGCCAACGGCATACAAGATGATGATAAACACTGATATGAGTCGCTATGATTTAAGTTCTTTGAAAAAGGCAGATGTTGCAGGTGAGGCGTTAAATCCAGAAGTCTATGAAAGATTTCTTGCAAATACGGGTGTCAAACTGCGTGAGGGGTTCGGACAGACTGAAACTTGTGTAATGATTTTTACAAATGAATGGCTTGAACCAAAACCAGGTGCAATGGGTATGCCGGCTGCGGGTTGGGACGTTCAGTTGTTAGATGAACGTGGACGACCGATTGTAGAACCAAATGTGGTTGGTGAAATTTCTGTGATGGTTAAAGATGCAAAACCGTTGGGTTTGTTCCAGGGGTATCATAAAAATGAAAAGCAGACGGCGGCTGTCTATCGTGATGGAGTTTATCATACCGGTGATATGGCATATCGTGATGAAGACGGATATTTCTGGTTCGTGGGACGTAATGACGACTTGATTAAGACCAGTGGTTATCGTGTTAGTCCGTTTGAAGTCGAATCGGTTTTGTTAGAACATCCAGCTGTTCGTGAAGTGGCTGTTACAGGTGTTCCAGATGCCGCACGTGGTCAGGCAGTAAAGGCAACGATTGTTTTGAATAAATATTTTCAGCAAACAGATGCCTTGGTTCGTCAATTGCAGGATCATGCCCGCTTAAAGGCGGCACATTATAAGTGTCCACGTGTTATAGAGTTTGTCGAAACGTTGCCTATGACAATCAGTGGCAAGATACGTCGTGCATTGATTAGAACATTGGATAGTGCCAAGGAATCTATTGTTGATCCAATTAAAAATACGATTGGTTTGGGTAAAGAAGAAGAGGATAAATAATAAATGCCCCATTTGGGGCATTTTTAGTTTTGTAATCTTGTCGTTGAAAATAATTTTTATTTTGTAATAATTTATTGGCTATGCCAAGACGAAGAAAATTTTTCCCAAAACGTATTTTAATGCAAATTGTAATTGCACCTTGTGTTATCGTGGTGTGTGCGCTGGTGTATATGTTCGGTGTTCATACTGTGGTAAAGCAACCCGTTGTCTTTGATATTGTTGCGGGGGATACAGTGTCAGGGGTGGCACAAAGATTGTTGAAAAATAATTTAATCGATTCGGAACAAGTTTTTAAAATGGCCGTTCGATTAAATGGTGGTAAAATTCAAAGTGGGCAATATGATATTCCGGTCGCCGCCAGCAGTTGGCGAATCGCTGATATGTTCGCAAATGGACGGGTTGCGTCAACGACTGTTGTAATTCCAGAAGGTTTGACTGTTAAACAAATAAAGCAACTGTTGTTGCGGTCTTCAGCCTTGACTGGGGCGGTTGAGTGTAAATCCGGTAATGATGCACCTGTTTGTAATTTGCGTGATGGACAAATCTTTCCAGATACATACACTGTTGCACGTGGGACGAATCGTTTGGCGTTGCTGGATTTAGCACGGAAAAGAATGGTTGATATAGAACATGTGCTGGCTAGGACTGTTAAAAGATTGCCAAAACCACTGAAAAATTGGAACGAGGTTTTGACGTTGGCTTCGATTGTTCAAAAAGAAACGCCTCGTGCCGAAGAAATGCCAATTGTAGCCAGTGTTTATTTAAATCGATTGAATAAAGGTATGCGTTTGCAAGCCGATCCAACAGTGGTCTATGTTTTGACAGATGGTTTGGGGGATATGCAGGGGCAACCATTGTTGCGGGGGCATTTGAAAATCGAAAGTCCATATAATACTTACAGAAATGGTGGATTGCCACCAGCACCAATCGCAAATGTTGGACAGGCGGCGATTCGGGCGGTCTTGATGCCGGCGGATACAAATTATTTCTTTTTTGTCGCAGATGGCAAAGGTGGTCATAAGTTTGCCAAGGACTATGAAGAACATCAAAAAAATCACGCTAATTGGCGTAAGATTAAAAGTAAATTATAAAAAAATTCTTTCTTTCCTTAGTGGGGGGGGTGGAACGTGATTACGTTCCTGTTTATATATTTGTTTATGACTTCTAGAATAGTAGTGCGAAAGGAGAGAAGTTATGAAAAAAGTTTCTTGTTTAGTTGTTGGGCTGCTGTTGTTTGGAGTTAGTAGGGCAAATGCAACCAATGTTATTGATGGAAATCTATTTTATAATCCAAAGCAGGGGCATTTTTATGATGTTTTTACGCCTGTTGGTATAAATACAAAATTTGAACGCTTTGTTATGACGAATGAATTGGGCTATGGTGTCTCAGATGCGTTCTCTGTTCGGGTTGTAACATCTGGGTCGTATGATTCGTCGGATAATCCTGAATTTGGTAAGTGGTCATGGAATGATTTGAATTTTGGCTTTGATTGGGATTTGTGGCACCAAGGTGAAAGAGTCGCCGAAGTCTATGGAGATGTAAAACAAATTTATAATACCAAACATAATTTGCAAACTGTGGCGTATAATTGGAGCTTGGGGGCAAGAGTAGGGCGTTTGGCAGATAATTGGGCAATGGCAGGAATTGTTCAGGTGGACTATCTGAACGATGATTTGCCAGAAGATACATTTGACGCATGGGCAATGACCGTTGGTATGCAGGGGCAGTATATTTTGAACAATAGGTGGAACTTGGTTGCTGGCTTGATGTTTGATTTTGACTTGTTTGATAAATATTATGACGGAGAACAACTAAGATTAGAGTTTGGAGCAAACTATAATTTTGATGCGACAAAATATATAGGCTTTGCTGTGAATAAAGATGTTGTTCATAGTTTTGAGGATGCACCATTATGGTTTAATGTTAAATTTGGTATAGATTTTTGATTAAACGCCCGTTGTGTGACGGGCTTTTGTTTTGTTTGGGACAAAGTGAAAATTTGTCATTCTTGTAAAAGTTCTAAATTCCTAATTTTTCGGGCTTTTCAAGCGGATTTCTTATGTTTTTTTCCTAGATTTTTCTTGACAATTTGGGGGTGTGTGATTATAGTATGTTCGCTTTCTGTGTAATTATGGAAAGCAGAGAGGACATGAAAACCGCTTTGGAATGCAGATTTATAATCCGGCTAAGTCGTTGAAATAAGTCTGAATAAGCGGGTTTTGTGCAGAGTAAAATAGGTAAAAGAAACAAAGAGATTTTGAATGCCAACAGTAAACCAACTGATTCGGAAGCCTCGTAAAAAAGTTGCAGTGAAAAGCACTGCTCCTGACATGATGGAAAACCCACAGAAACGTGGTGTTTGCACACGTGTTTATACGACAACACCGAAAAAACCTAACTCGGCGCAGCGTAAGGTTGCCCGTGTAAAACTGGCAAACGGCCGTGAAGTAACAGCATATATCCCTGGTGAAGGTCATAACTTGCAGGAACACAGTGTTGTTATGATTCGTGGCGGTCGTGTAAAGGACTTGCCTGGTGTAAAGTATCATATCATCCGTGGCGTATTGGATACCAAGGGTGTTGATGCACGTAAACAGGGTCGTTCTTTGTATGGTGCCAAAACAAAGAAATAATTATGTTTAACCACACATATGTAATGTATGTGAGTAATCTGGAAAATAAAACCAGATGAAGTGATAAAAGGAAAATAAATATGTCAAGACGTAAAGCTGCGACAAAACGTGAAATATTGCCAGATTCCAAATACGGTAATTTGGTTGTTGCAAAATGTATTAATGTTGTTATGTGGGACGGCAAAAAAGAAGTTGCTGAAAACATTGTATATGGTGCATTGGATAAATTGAAGACATTGGCCAAAGATGGTAAAGATGAATTGACCTTGTT
The DNA here is from genome assembly GCA_045613785.1 of Candidatus Enterousia sp. Classification (GTDB taxonomy): domain Bacteria; phylum Pseudomonadota; class Alphaproteobacteria; order Rs-D84; family Rs-D84; genus Enterousia. The sequence goes on from JAZLBQ010000014.1 coordinate 12,559, forward strand.
CTTGGAAGCGGTCGATGCATTAAAGCCTTCTGTTGAAGTAAAAGGTCGTCGTGTAGGTGGTGCAACATACCAGGTGCCTGTCGAAGTTCGACCAGCACGTCAGCAGACAATGGCGTTGCGTTGGTTGGTTGGTTTCGCACGTAAACGTGGTGAACGCAGCATGGAAGACAGACTGTTTGGCGAATTGCGTGATGCACTGAATAGTCAGGGTGGTGCATTCAAAAAGAAAATTGATACCCATAAGATGGCAGAAGCGAACAAAGCATTTGCTCACTTCCGCTGGTAATAAATACAAAGGCAAAGGAAAGATACAATGTCAGTCGGAAAAACCGCACCTTTACATATGTACCGCAATATCGGCATTATGGCCCATATTGATGCGGGTAAAACAACTACTTCGGAACGTATCTTGTTCTATACGGGTAAGACTTATAAAATCGGTGAAGTGCACGATGGTGGTGCAACGATGGACTGGATGGCCCAGGAACAGGAACGTGGAATTACAATTACGTCAGCGGCAACTACATGCTTTTGGCGTGACCATCGTATCAACTTGATTGATACCCCAGGACACGTGGACTTTACAATGGAAGTAGAACGTTCTTTGCGTGTTTTGGACGGTGCGGTTGCCGTATTTGAATCTGTATCTGGCGTGCAGCCACAGACAGAAACTGTATGGCGTCAGGCTGACCGTTATGCTGTTCCACGTATTTGCTTTATCAATAAAATGGATCGTATCGGTGGTAATTTCTTCCGCTGTGTTGATATGATTCGTGAACGTTTGGGGGCAAATCCATTGGTCGTCAATTTCCCAATCGGTGCAGAATCTGATTTCCGTGGTGTAGTTGACGTTATCGAAATGCGTGCAATTGTCTGGGAAGACGATATGGGTAAAGAACCACGTATCACAGAAATTCCAGAAGAATTGAAAGAAAAAGCCCAGGAACTGCATGAAAAGTTGATTGAAGAAGTTGTTACCTTGGACGATGAAATTATGGAAGCTTATATGGAAGGCAATGTTCCAGATACAGCAACTATTAAAAAGTTGATCCGCAAGGGAACAATCAATCAGAACTTTAACCCAGTTTTGTGCGGAACAGCATTTAAGAACAAGGGTGTTCAGCCATTGTTAGATGCGATTGTTGACTATTTGCCAAGCCCATTGGATATTCCTGCAATTCAGGGAACAAAGATGGACGGCGAAACAGCTGACTCTCGTAAGCCAGACGCAAAAGAACCTTTTAGTGCCTTGGCGTTTAAGGTTGCAAATGACCCATTTGTTGGTAACTTGATGTTTATCCGTATCTATTCTGGTAAATTGGTATCGGGTTCATATATTTATAATTCTAACCGTGATAAACGTGAACGTGTTGGACGTATGTTGTTGATGCACTCAAATAACCGTGAAGAAATCAAAGAAGCGTCAGCAGGTGATATTATCACTTTGGTTGGTATGAAGGAAACAATTACTGGTGATACATTATGCGATGAATCAAATCCAATCTTGTTGGAATCAATTCACGTTCCAGAGCCAGTTATGAGTATCGCAGTTGAACCAAAAACAAAGGCAGATATTGAAAAAATGTCTTTGGGTCTGCAAGCGTTGGCCAAAGAAGATCCTTCGTTCCGTGTTTCTGTTGACGAAGAATCAGGTCAGACGATTTTGTCAGGTGTTGGTGAATTGCACTTGGAAATTTTGGTTGATCGTTTGTTGCGTGAATTTAAGGTTGATGTTAACGTTGGTGAACCACGTATTGCATACCGTGAAACATTCCGCAAACCTATCACCGAAGAATATACACACAAAAAACAGTCTGGTGGTTCGGGTCAGTATGCCCAGGTTAAAATCGAATTTGAACCATTAGAACCAGGTAAGGGTTATGAATTCGAAAACAAGATTGTTGGTGGTGCGATTCCAAAAGAATACATCCCAGGTGTGGAAAAAGGTTTGAAGATAGCACAACAGACAGGTGTTCTGATTGGCTATCCAACAGTGGATTTCAAGGCTACATTGGTAGATGGTAAGTATCATGAAGTTGACTCTAATGTATTATGCTTTGAAATTGCGGCACGTGCCTGCTTCCGTGAAGCGATGAAGAAGGCTGCGCCAAAATTGCTGGAACCGATTATGAAGCTTTCGGTTAATACACCGGAAGAATACGTCGGTGACATCATTGGGGACTTGAACAGTCGTCGTGGACAAATCAATGGTATCGAAACTCAGTTCGGTAATCAGTTGATTTCAGCATATGTTCCATTGGCAAATCTGTT
>JAZLBQ010000015.1:0-10259 GCA_045613785.1 Candidatus Enterousia sp.
AAATGGATGGCATCACAATTCTGTCAGCCAATCTATGAAATGGTCATAACCGAGGCAATCGCCCGAGGATACCTGGAGGCACCAGGGTTCTTTTCAGATCCATTTGTGCGTGCAGCATACCTGGGTGCGGAATGGATTGGGCCACCAAGGGGCCAGATTGACCAGTTGAAAGAAATACGTGCCGCAGCATATCGTGTGAATCTGGGCGTATCGACGTTGGAGGAAGAAACCGCACAGATAACTGGCGGATCATGGGAAACAAAACATATCCAACGTGCCAAGGAACACCAACTGCGGACCGAGGCAGGACTTATAGAAACCACAACCATAGGAAATACACAAAATGAAGAAGATTGATTTGCAAAACGTGTCCAAACATTGGGCCATAGAACCGTCAGCTTTGCAGTGTTTAAGAACAGATTTAAGTGAGCTCCAGTCGGGGCTTTCTTTATTTGCTCAAAAACCACTCGCACGCACATATACCAGCACCATACGAGATGGTATTGCCGTTATTCCTGTGCATGGAATCATCACTGCACGCACCGACTTATTCACTTTTTTAATGGGTGGCACAGGCCTGGATATACTGGCACGAGATATCCAGACAGCATTGGACGATGATGATGTCAAAGGCATCATGCTGGACTTTGACAGCCCAGGTGGTGTTGCAGTTGGACCATCAGAAATGGCAGCGATAATCCACAACGCAACCCTTTGGAAACCGGTATGGGCGTATGTGGGGCGTTCTTGCTGTTCGGCAGCATATTGGCTTGCATCAGCAACGGATCGCATAGTCGTAGAAAAGACAGCGATGTTGGGCAGCATCGGTGTTGTATCCAGCGTGCCGGTTCAAGAATCAGCCGATGCAGATGGATATAAACAGATAGAGATAGTATCAAGCAATGCCAAGAACAAGCGACCAGACCCACGCACACCTGAGGGATTAGACACAATCCGCAGCGAATTAGATGCGCTGGAATCTGAATTCATAGATGCGGTTGCAAATTATCGCAACGTATCTGTAGAAACGGTCAAATCTGACTTTGGCCAAGGCGGAGTTTTGATCGGCGATGCAGCAATCAATGCTGGCATGGCTGACAGTATGGGAACATACGAATCCACATTATACGAGCTTTCACAACAAACCAAAAAAGGAGAAAAAAACATGGACCCACAATCCATCACAGAAGAACAGATCGCCGCTTATCGTGCTGAGGGCGCAAAAGCGGAACGTGAACGTCTGTTGGCACTGGACGACATGATTGTCGCCGGACACGAGGATCTGTTGGCAAAAGCCAAACTAGACCCGGAAATGACCGCTGAAAAGCTGGCCGTAGAAATTATCAAGGCAGAAAAAGCCAAAGGTAATGACTACCTGGCTGGGTTGAAGAAAGCAGAAGAAACTCTGCCAAATGTCACCCCAAGTGCCAAGGCAACAACAGCAGTTGGCGCAACACCAGAAGAACGTGCGGAAAACGAATGGAACAACAACCCAGATGTTCGGACAGAGTTCGGTGGCGATAAAGCCGCATTCTTTGCATTCCGTATCGCACAGGAAAACGAACAAATCAAAGTCTTAAAAAAAGAGGAATAAGCAATGGCAAAACTGACGGAAAACACAGTTCGCACATTTGAATCAAACGAAGACGTGAATACAGTCTTGGTTGCAGCAGGTGTGCATATCTTCCAAGGGGAATTCATCGGAATCAACGGTGGCTATGCCCGACCATATGAAAAAGGCGACACAGTTGCAGGCTTTGCACTGGACGAAGTCGATAACACCGATGGTGACAACGGTGCTAAGACAGTCGATGTGCGAGGCCGTGGCAAGGTTTGCATTGAATTGCCAAACCTGAGCCAGGAATCATCAATCGGGGCAACGGTTTTAATCACCGAAGACGGCGAATTATCAACAGAAACAGGTGTTGCCTGCTTTGGAAAAGTCTTGCGTTTAGAAGATCCAACCCACGCAATTGTTGGGTTTGATTTTATCTATCAGCAAGAAATCGCAATCGCAACAACATCACAAACAACAGAGGGATAACCCATGAACAAACTTTCATCACGTGCCATAATTGGCGAATTTTTCAAGCGTTTGAATGCTGACGATGGAATGGCCTGGATTGGGGCCATTTCTAATTACTTCACGTCCGACCAGGACACAGAAGAATATGCATGGATTGGTCAATCACCGGTCATGCGTGAATGGATCGGTGGCCGCCATGCCAAAGGGTTCACGTCAAACGGCATTTCAATCGAAAACAAACACTTTGAGGCAACAATTGACATTCCGGTCAAACACTTGCGCCGTGATAAAACCGGTCAGGTAAAGGTCCGTATTGGCGAATTGGCAACACGCACAAACAGCCACTGGGCATTGTTGTTGTCCAAACTGATTGAAAAAGGCGAAACAACACCATGCTATGATGGTCATTTCTTCTTCTCAGAAACACATAAAGAGGGGAAAAACGGTCAGCAGCAATCAAACAAGATTGAGTTTGACTTGGCCAAAGCAGCAATCAATGGCGAGGTAGGAACGGTTGATGGACCGACCGAGGCAGCATTGCGTGAGGCAATTCTGGCCGGTATCCAGCAAATCATTGGATTCAAGGATAACCAGAACGAACCAATCAACGAAAACGCAACCAAGTTCTTGGTAATGGTGCCGGTAAATTACTGGTTCGTTGCCAAGGCTGCGTTGGCAGTTCCACTGTCCGTTGGCGGTGCGACCAATCCAGTAAAGGTTCTGGCAGATTTGGATATCGCAGTAGCGGCGAACCCACGTCTGACAGGTAATAAATTCTATGTCTTCCGTGCAGATGGCGATGTGAAAGCATTCATCCGCCAGGAAGAAACAGCGGTCCAGGTAAAGGCAAAAGCTGAGGGGTCAGAATACGAATTCGACCACGATGCACACCAGTATGGTGTCGATACCTGGCGTAACGTTGGATACGGTTACTGGCAACATGCGTGCCAGGTAACCCTGACAAAATCAGGTTCTTAAAACAATGTTTAATTTTGATGACTTTGTGAACAGACCAGCGATGGAAATCTTTGGGCGGCCGGTAACGTACCGCCCAAAGAACACCGCACACGAACCGTTTGCGATCACAGGGGACTTCCACGAAAGTTTCATGGAAATCAACCTGAAAAACGCAGGTGCGGACATATCCAGTGCCAAGATTGTGCTGTTTGTGCGCCTGATAGATTTTCCAACGTATTACCCAGAACCACGTGCCGGCGACTATGTTGAGATATGGGAAATCAAATACCAGATAATCGACATAGAACACCATATCCCAGGGTCCAAGAAACTAATCCTACACGAAACATGACACATCCAAGAATAAACATCAGAACCGCAGTCGCAGAACACCTGAAACAGACATTTGCGAACACATATACATCACGCAGCAAACCACTGTTTGACCAAGACCTGCCAGCGGTGTTGGTTTATACCAGCACGGAAACCATCAAAGAAGAACGATGGGACACAGACGGCCATGGGGATTTGACACGTGAACTGGAACTGTTTGTAGAGGCCGTTGATACCGCTAAAGATGACCTGGACGACAAACTGGACACGATGGCGGAACAGATTGAAAACATGTTGGACGGTTGGGACGTGCCGAAAATGCGAAATGCCGTCCTGCGGTTTAAGACCACCGAAACTGACATGTCCATTGACGGTGCCAAGATATATGGGGCAATCCGCTTGGGCTTTACACTGACCTATATGACCAAAACGCATAACAACGATGATTGAACACGGACAAAAGATAAGCGACCTATACCGCCGACTGAACAACATAATCCGCATTGGCAAAGTCAAAGACGTGAACTATGACACCGCCACAGCGACAGTTCAAATCGGCAAGATTACAACGGCATTTATGCCCTGGATGGTCCCCAGCACAGACACCTGGTTCCCACTTAAAACTGGCGAACAGGTGCTTGTGCTATCCCCCAATGGCGACCTATCTCGGGGCATAATATTGCCGGCCCTGTATCAAACGGCCAATCCTGCTCCAGGGACAGATAAGAATAAAATCCTAATCAACAAGGACATTGACCAGACCGGCAACATCACCACCACCGGAACAGTAACAGCAGACAGCGACATCACAACCAGCGGTGCCATCACCGCATCTGGCGAGGTTGAGGGCAACGGCATCAAACTGTCCGCCCATACACACAATGTTCAATATGTCGGTGCCGGCCAAGGTGCAACACCACAAACCGCAACCACAGCAAAACCGAGTTAACAATGCAAGGAATGAACGTTCATACCGGACAGGCAATCAGCGACCTGGAACATCTTGAACAGAGCATCAGGGACATACTGACCACCCCGATTGGGACACGTGTAATGCGCCGTGATTATGGCAGCAGACTGTTCCAACGCATAGATGCCCCAATGACCGGCAGTCTGATTGCAGAAATCTATTCAGACGTGGTTGAGGCACTGTTTAATTATGAACCCAGGTTCGAGGTAACAAACGTATCCGTGGTATCGGCCACAGACGGCAAACTGATATTGAATTTAGAGGGCAAGTATCTGCCCACCGAAGAGAAAGTCCAGATTGGAGGCATAGTAATATCATGACAGGAAACCAAGACACAATTGCAAACTTGCTGACCCCAGACCATGTGGATATGTCCCAGTTGACCCCACCGACCGTCATTGAAACGTTGTCGTTTGAAACGATCTTTCAGGAACTGTTGGCTGACTTTGTTGCCAAAAAGCCTGACTATGATGCACTCTTGGAAAGTGATCCTGCAATCATCGCCCTTGAATGCGCAGCATATCGGGAATTGTTGCTGCGCCAGCGAATAAACGAGGCTGCCAAATCCTGCATGTTGGCATATGCAACCGGAACAGACCTGGACAATCTGGCCGCATTCTATGGCATTGTGCGCCAGGCAGATGAAACTGATGAACGACTAAGATACCGAACCCAGCTGTCGCTTGAGGCATTCACAACAGCCGGATCAGAAAAATCATATCTGTTCCACACACTAAGTGCCGATCCCAGGGTCAAATCAGCCAGCGTTCAAACACCATCAGACGGCAGAGTGCTGATAAGCATAATGTCCTATGAGGACAACGGAACTGCCAGCGATGAACTGATAGAAATTGTTAATAAATACGTCAGTTCTGAAGACAAACGACCACTGACCGACCACGTAACAATACAGAGTGCCAAGCTGGAACAGTATAAAATCCAGGCAAAAATCTATATGTACTACAGCCCAAGTATGACTGTGACCGAACAAGAATGTCGTGCTGCGCTGGATAAATATGTTGAAAAACATAGCACTATTGGAAACTACGTGGCCCGTTCGGGCATTTTTGATGCGCTGCATACCGAGGGTGTGCAAAAAGTCGTGCTGACATCACCGGCGGCCGACATCGCAACAACCAAAGAACAGGCACCAGTTTGCACCGAAATAAACATAGAATTTGTAATCGCAGATGACACAAACCAATAACATTTTGCCACCAAACGCAACCGAACTGCAAAGGGACATAGATACCGCCATCCAAAGGCGGTTTTCTTTGTTGGACACCAACGTGTTGCGCTGGCTGACCAATCCAGACAAATGTCCGGCCGCAATCATACCGTGGCTTGCCTGGGCAATGTCGGTGGACGTATGGCACGCAGACTGGAACGACAGCACACAGCGAACGGTTATACGTGAAAGTGTGCAGGTTCACAAGATAAAGGGAACGTTGGGGTCATTAAAGCGTGCATTAGCGGCATTTGTCTTTGCGGACATCGTGATCGAAGAATGGTTTCAGTATGGCGGCAAACCCTACAACTTTCGTGTCTATGCGATATTTCGGGAAGACGGCCTGTCTATCACAGAATCTGAACTGATTCTAAGCACGATTATGCAGACCAAGAACCTGCGATCACATTTGGAATACTTCCGTCCCGAACTGGAAACCGATAATAACGTGCCAAAGGTTGGACTTGCCTTTGGACATTTAGAGAAAACAACCATATACCCAAGGGAATAAAATGTCTGAATTCTTTTCAATTGTAACCGATCTGGGGCTGCAGAAACTGGCCGCATTACCGACTGGCGAAACATTAACCCTGACACATATGGCGTTCGGGAACAGCACCCTGGAACCAACCGCAGATATGACAGCACTGCACAGTGAACAATACCGGTGCGAACTGACCAAGGTCCAGGTGGACAAGATGGATAAAAACAACCTGGTAACCGAGGCGACTATTGAGGCAGACGTTGGTGGATTTTGGATCCGTGAAATCGGTATTTATGACGAATTCGGGGACCTGTTCGCAGTGGGCAAATACCCAGCCACCTATAAGCCTCTTGAAACCGAGGGAACCGTTAAAGAACTGGGGGTGCGAATGATACTGCGTGTGTCCAATGCGGACAACGTAATCGTCACATACTACAAAGGCATCATTGACGGTGCGGCAAACACAGACCTGGACAACCTGACATTCGCAGGCCAGCAAAAGTTTGATGAAAAAGCACCGCTTGAATCACCGTCCTTGACCGGCACACCAACGGTGCCAACCGCCATCCAGGGCGACAACACAACACAGATTGCGAACACCGCATTCGTGGCAAGGGCTGTTTCAGCAGCAATAGAGGCATTGATGGGTGCTGCTCCTGATGCTCTGAACACCCTCCAGGAACTCGCAACTGCATTGGGAAATGACGAAAACTTTGCAACAACAGTAACCAATGAAATCGCCAAGAAAGCAAACATCGCATCGCCAACATTCACCGGCACACCCAAAGCACCAACTGCAGCAGCCGGTACGAACACAACCCAGATTGCAACAACTGCATTCGTGACAGCTGCAGTATCGGTTGTGTCGCAGGCAATAACAACGGCTGTGAACAATTTGGTGGGTTCTGCCCCAGATGGTCTGAACACACTCCAAGAACTTGCAGCAGCAATCGGTAACGACACCGCATATTCAACAACGGTAACCAATGCGCTGGCGAATAAAGCAAACAAGACTGGCGACACTGTAACGGTGGCAAACGAAACACCGACATCAGCATTTACAACCAGAAACATCAAAGCACAAACCACAGACCCAGGGGCCGGCAGTTCGCTGACCACTGGGCAAATTTTACTGGTTTATGAATAAGGAAAAACAATGGCAAAGAACACATTGATTGGTGTCAGCAGCACAGCCAAAAAGGTAACCAAAATCTATGTTGGTGTCAGCAATTTGGCTAAGAAAGTCAAGAAAGGCTACATTGGTGTTGGTGGGGTTGCAAAGCTGTTTTATACAGGCGATCCGGTGCTGATATTTGAAACACAAACGGCCGGCACAACGTCACTGTCGCTGTCAGCAGGAACCTATGAAATCACCCTGATTGGCGGAGGCGGAGGCGGCGTTGCACTACGCAGTTCATCAACCGGAGGCAAGCACTATGCCCAAGGTGGTGTTGGGGGAACATTACAAATACTCGCAACTTTGACATCAGCTGCAACGGTTAGTGTGACCTGTGGTGGATATGGTTCTAGTGCTTCAGGAACATTTTCCAGTGCATCTGCAGGAACAACAACAGGAACCAATGGTGGTGCAACAACAATAACAGGATTTACAAATCTGACCGCAAGTGCCGGTGGTGGTGTTGCAGCCAGCGTTCGAGCCACGTCAACATCCGCTGCAAATAGAACAGTTGGAACAATTGGGACAGTATCTGTATCCGGTTCCGCATTAAAGGAAACACTTATCAACAATCCAAACCCGTGTACACCAAGTCAGGCATCATCAACCGCAACCAACCGAGCTGTCAATGGCCGAGTGAATGATAACTGGCCCGAAGACACCACACGTGGCAAAGGCGGTGACGTTGGTTGGAACGGCACCTCGTTCTTAAAAGGAACTGGTGCCACAGGCTTTGTACGCATACGACAGATGTGAGGAAATAATGACAGATACAGATAGAGATTTTTTCAGATGGACACGTGACAAACAAGGTGCGTTTTCCAAGAACCTGAAACAGGAACTGGACAAGAAACTACCCATAGAGGGTGGAACATTGACTGGGCCAATAGAGATATCTAGCTTCAATGAAGAGCTGGAAGTAAAAAAGTTGTTGAGTATTAGGGTAAAAATGGGTGACCCAATTAGACACGACTATACATACAGCATAGGAATGCTGACTTACAGCCCGATTGTTTATGGGCTATATCATAATACTATGTTGTTTGGCATCTGTCATAATCTAGGGATATTTCCTGCCAATGGTGGAAAAAATTTTACACTTGGCTACTACGGTGCAAGATGGCCAAACGTCTATGCCAACAAACTAAACAATGGCGGTGATATAGAGATACCAGAAAAAGCCGGAACTATGGCTCTTCTTTCAGACATCGAAGACATATTGCGTAAGTACAACCTGATACCACAACAAGAACCGGAGGTGCCAGATGACGGAACACAAGAATAGAGATTTCTATCGCTGGACTAGAGATAAGCAAAAGGCATTTGAGGAACAGGTAAAAGAGGCAAATGACTCCAAGTTTCCAAAAACAGGGGGCAAGATAACAGGTCCCATAGAAATAGACATTCCAGGAAGAAGAGTTAGTCCTGAAATTCCGATTAGATTCAGGGTTGAATATCATGAAACCAGTAAATACACATGGGCATTTTCTATTAGCACGGTAACGTCTACGTTTGAACTGGTGTATGGCACGAGCAGATCATTGTTGGCTGTATCGCCAGCTTTGGGACTTTATCCAACAGATATTGATCCAAGATTTTCATTGGGAACAGAATACCGTCCTTGGCCAAATGTTTATACCAAGAAACTAAACAACGGTGCAGACCTGGAACTGCCAACCAAGGCAGGAACGGTAGCACTTCTATCAGACATCGAAGACATATTAAAAAAATACAATCTTATCCCAGAAACAAAGGAGTAAAGCATGGCAGATAAGTTCTTACACGGCATAGAGGTCGTGGAACTGGACGGTGGCGCACGTCCGGTGCAGACGGTTACATCATCTGTAATCGGCTTGATCGGAACCGCACCCCAGGGACCGGTTAACACACCAACACTGATATTAGGAAACAAAACCGAGGCAATTAAAATCTTCGGCGAAGACACAGACGGATACACCATTCCTGCGGCATTAAACGGCATCCTGGATCAGACCGGTGCTGTGGTCGTGGTTATCAATGTAGCAGATCCGGAAAATGTAGACCATTTGGGCGATGATGGCGAATTAGATCCAACAACGATAACAGAGGCAGACATTGTCGGTGGCACAAATGCAGACGGCACATACACAGGTGTACAGGCATTATTGGCGGCACAATCTGAATGTGCGGTCCAGCCACGCATACTGATTGCCCCAGGGTTCACACACACAACCCCAGATGGCAGCACATCAAACCCAGTCGTTGATGCATTGACCACAATCGCAGAACGGTTGCGTGCGGTAATCATTGCAGATTGTCCAAATGGAACCAAGGAACAAGCAACCCAGTTCCAAAAGAAAATAAGCAGCCCACGTGTCTATTCAGTATACCCATGGGCCAAGGTTCTGAAAGGCGACACGGTGGTTGAAGAACCATTCTCGGCTCGTGTGGCAGGTGTTATTGCCAAATCAGACAATGACCGTGGGTTCTGGTATTCACCATCGAACCAAATCATCAATGGAATTGCAGGCGTATCCAAACCGATTGACTTCACTTTGGGCGATGCAGCATGCGTTGCAAATTACCTGAACGAAAACAACGTGGCCACAGTAATCCAGCAAGACGGATTCCGTTTGTGGGGCAACCGCACAGCAAGTGCTGATGCCAAATGGTGCTATCTAAGCATACGCAGAACCGCAGATATGATAAATGACAGTCTGCTGAAAGCACACCTGTGGGCAGTCGACAGAAACATAACCAAGACATACAAAGACGATGTTGTTGAGGGTGTGAATAACTATCTGCGATATCTGAAGAACATTGGTGCCATCATCAACGGCCAATGTTGGGCAGATCCAGCATTGAATGCAGCGGATCAGGTGCAGCAAGGCAAAATCACATTTGACTTTGATTTCACCGCACCATATCCGGCAGAACACATCACATTCCGCAGCCGTCTGACCACAGACTATTTGGAAGAAATCTTTGAATAACAAAGGGGAACAATATGACTAAAATCCTGAAAAACTTTAATTTGTTCGTGGACGGCCGTGGGTATGCCGGACGTGCCGAAGAAGTCACACCACCGAAACTGACAATCAAGAC
>JAZLBQ010000016.1:0-25821 GCA_045613785.1 Candidatus Enterousia sp.
GCCCTTGCGGTATTCAATATTTGTTCCGCCCATACTTTCAAGCAGGCTTTTTGCTTCTTCTTCGCTTTCGCAAACTTTCAAAGCAGTTTTTCTGCCTGTTTTCATAATTGCCCATTTATCAGCGGTTGCCCATCTTTCTTCGTTTGTGCAAGGTGCAAGTTCTGAATCTTCAAGCTTGCTTTCTGCTTCCAACTGTTCAACCTTTGAATAAATAAACTTTTCGATTTCTTCCAGATCTTCCGCAGTTACATCAAATCTATAAACGTATGTCGGCAACTGTGGATAGTTAGAATCAATTCTTGCCTTGCTTTTTGAATGGTCTTTAAGAAGGGCGATGAATTCGCAACGCTTTACTTCTGCCCCGCACTTGCCCATAAGCCAAGCATAGATTAAACCCTGTTTTCTCCAATCTTCAAAATCTTCAAACTGAATTTTCCAAACCGAAGCAGTCTTGAAATCGTGAAGTGTTTTTGTTTCTGGATCGTAAGAATCAACCCTGCCCGTTACTTTTGAATTCAGTACATCAGCAGAATAAAATTCTTCCTTGATGGTGTTTGTGTTCTGCTTTTCCATAATTGAATGAACCGCAGTTCCAAAAACCGCCCACACAGAATCGCTTGCATCAACTTCAAGTTCGTCATAATGACGTTCGGTCAAAATTGTTTCGCAAGCCCCGTGCAGTAAAGTTGTTGCAGAATAGCAACCTTTCTGATTGTGTCTTTCAACACTTACTGCATCCACAAATGCCTGTGGCAATCCAAGTTTGTTTGTTACTTTCATAGTAAATCCCCCTAGTGATTTAATTTAATATTATCTTAACACTATATTATAATAATGTCAACACTTTTTTATATTGCGTTTCCGCTTGATTTTCCGCACCATCCATTATTATTGGAACTTGTCGCAATCCCTTGCCATTCAATAACCCGTTTCATCTTCTGCCCGCATTCGGGGCAGGTTTGCCGATTCTTTAATCTGTCATAATCTTTAATACAGATTCCAACATTAAAAACTTTCCCGCAGGATTCACATTTGAACTTATAAACCATTTTTATTTTACCCCCTTTAATGGCATTGCATAAGTAATTTTATTACCAGATCTATTTTTTTCAAGTTCTGCATTATAACGTTTGGCAACTGCACAACATCTTGCACAACTGCAACTTTCGAATTCTTCCCTGTGGCAGGTCCAGGAAGGATTACCGTAATTCTTGCAGAAAGAACCGCTTTTATGAACGCAATTATAACAAACTGTTTCGCCCTTGTCCCCGTTCTGATACTGTTTATTAAATCTAACAACTTTCATTGGCGGTTGAAACTCTGATTTCTTCACAGACCTTGCACGGCAATCAAGCCCCTTTTCATAACAGGCAGGGCACATCGGCAAGCCGTAATCATATTCACAACCGCATTCAAGGCAGACCGCCCAAATATATTCATTTGGTCTTTTGCCCGTAACTCTAACAAGCAGGCTTTTCATAATTGCAATCTCTGGAAACCTGCCGTTATTGCTTTTGTTTAATTCCCGCAGGAAGTTTTCTTTTTGTTCTTCTTCCAACTTACCAAGATTTTCTGCAACCCATTTTTTCTGTTCATCGGATGCAGTTCCAAATCTGCTTTCAAGTTCATTAATCATTTTTTGCCCCCTTTATGTAATCATAATAATCGTCGTTCAATGCTGAATAATCAACGCCGTTCTTTTCATCTTCTGAAAGCCAATGTTTAATAAGGGCTTCAAGTTCTCTGCCTTTCGGCATTCCCATATTAAACCAATCTTTTTTGTGATAAACGAAAGTTGAAATTCTATAAGTGCAACCGCTATCGAAATCAGCGTTCATTCTTTCTTCGATAAGCTGATTTAAACCGCCCTTCGGCATATCAATATATCTGGTCATATCAAAATTGTTCGGGATATATTCTACAACATTTTTATAAAAAGCATTAAGAGAAAAACTATTTTTCCAAGTGTCACTTTCTGCAACATAAAGATAATTTTCAAATGCTGATTTCAGTTCATCCAGATTGTATTGCTTTGCAAGTTCTAAAAAGACACGACCTTTCCCCGTTTCAAAATAAAACAAATCTTTTTCAATCGGAATTATATTTTTCTTTTTTGAATTATGCAGATTTATTTTATTAAAACAGTCTACAAGAAAAGGTTGCATCTCTGCTTTGATTACAGGAATAGTTTCTTGAATATAAGCGGGCGGTTTTTCTGCTATATTATCAGTTATATTATTATTTATATTATTAGGTAAACTTTGTTTCATACCCCCATTAAACTTTGTTTCATACCCCTGTGAAACTTTGTTTAATACCCCATTAAACTTTGTTTCATACCCTGTAACTTTATAGGTGCAGAATTTCAAATTGTTCTGGAAAGTTTCATTTTTCAAAATCAACTGTTTTTCCATAAGGCTTTTTAATGCCTTCATTACACCTTGTTTTGTTGAATTAGTCCAATCTGCTAAATATTGCAGGCTTCCTGTAAATTCTGATTGACCATCCTGTGAAAATCCGTGAATGATTGCATAGATTAAAAGTTCGTTGCCTTTCAGTTGTAAATCATTCACCATAAAAGCTTGAATTGTGATAAAAGATTTTTCTTTCACCATTTTGTTTTGTTCTCCTTTTGCCAAATAAAAAAGGTTTATCTCCTGCACTAGTCGGTGATGAAGCCGAATCCGCCCAAATTGCAAAACGGAATTCTAATGCAGAAAATAAACCTTTCTTATGGCAACTTGTATTTTTGTTGGCTCATCACTTCCAACAATCATTATTATATAGCACTTATCTTATAATGTAAACAGAAAGTTAAATATTGCGTATAACAGGCTTTTCGGGGCTTGGTAATGATATTATACCTTTTTTGTTAAACACCCCCTGTTTTTTAAATCCTAGCCCTGTTATAGACCAAATTAATTAGTGGTAATTCCCTTTAATTTCCCATAATTCCCATAAAATAAAAACCCGTGCGG
Organism: Candidatus Enterousia sp.; assembly: GCA_045613785.1. Lineage (GTDB taxonomy): Bacteria > Pseudomonadota > Alphaproteobacteria > Rs-D84 > Rs-D84 > Enterousia. Next base: position 2,979 of record JAZLBQ010000016.1, read on the forward strand.
GACATTGCATCCAGATCTGCACGGGAAACAAAAGTTTTTTATCACTCAATCAACTAGGGGGCTGATAGAGTAGATGTTTTTATAATACTTTATTTTTCTATGTCTGTCAAAATTGCATCAACTGTAGAACCCCATTCTTCCCACTGCTGAACTAAATGTTCGTAGTAGTTTAGAAGTTCTGCAACTTCCTTCAAGTCTTTCGGGGCTTCCTTTTCTTCCCGTGCAGGCTTTGGGGGCAGGATTATTTCTTTTTCAATTTCCTTCGTTGTTCTGCACCCGCTGATTGTTAGAATTAACAATGTCGGCAATAATATTAAAAACTTCTTCATCGCTTCCTGCTTCCTTTATTTTTTCTGAAACCGATTTTTCATCGCTTTTTATTTTTAACAGTTTGTCAATGTATTTTGATAACTGTTCAACATTCACTCTTGCAGCTTCAAGGCGGGCGTGTGCTTCTGCAAGTTCCTTTTTATTTAACTTGATTGTTTTTGCAAGTGTGTAAACTATCCCGCCAAGTGTAACAATTATAGCAATTAATACCAGAATTAAAGTTGCCGTGAAACTCATTCTTCCACCTTCTTGAATTTATCAAGTGCCGTGTTAATTGAAATATCTCCAAAGATTGCAGACATAGTTCCCGCAACCATGCAGATTTCATATATTGTCGCATTACCGAAAATACCCAACCACTTCATAACCGAACAGATAACAAGAAAGATAATTGCCACAATTTTGACAATTAAAGAAACTTTCTTTGCCTTCAACTCTTTTTCTGTTTTTTCTTCTGTCATTATTTCGCCCCCTTAATTTTTATAATTCTGCATTCGGTTGCTTTTCCTTCTTCAACACATCTGGAAGAAGAAAGTGAATTAAAAACAACCTTGCCATCTTCAACCCCGACCCAATGCCCGTTATTGCCACGGCTGAATTTCACAATCGTTTTTTCTTTTATGTTTTTAATTGTTGTAATATTTTTCTTTTCAAAGCTTGCTATTTCTCGCCCTGTGATTCGTTTTATGCACTCCGCCCAATAAACTGTGCATTCTTCATCAAGTGCGTGTTCTTCGATTAAATCAGATACAAGCATTATTGCTCCAATGTCTGACGGGTCCAATCCAAGCCACCAGATCAACGTGAAAGCACAACACGCATAATCTTTAATTGATTTAAGCTTTGCATTCGGAAAATGCTTGTAAAGTTCTTCTGCCAAACTCTGCGGATTTTTCATTTAAGCCCCTTGCGTTCGCTAACGCTCTCTCTATTTTATAAATGAAATTATAAGCCCAATTCCTTCTGTTATCAAACCAATAAGTAAAGCAATAAATTTTCCCATATATTTTTTTTCTGTTTCTGTTATTGCAAGTTTTATTTTTATATCAACACTTTCATTTATTTTCTTTGCGATTTCTTCGGGCATTCCCTTTATATCGTTTTTAATTTCTTTGATGTCGGATTCCATTTGTAGAACTTTGCTTTCAATAACTTCTGCATTCATATTTACCACCCCGCTATTGTTGCCAATCTGCGATGCCCAACTTAAAATTTGACTTGTAAAGCCAATCCCCTTTTTTGAAGTATACACCTGATTTATTTTGTTTGCAAATGTGTAAAGTTATGTTATAATAAATTAGGTCAAGAAACCATCAAAAAGAACTCTCTCCAATTCCGCCCGATAACAAGGGCGGTTTTCTATTGCTCTTAGCATTAGCCATTTGGTATACCTCTAGTTATTAGTATAAAAAAGTATACTGTCTATAATATGCAATCTGTTACCTCAAATGCAGTGGCAGTTGCTATGCTTTTCAATCCAAAACTTCACATCACCGATACTAGAGATAGTAATTTTGCGCCAGGTTATTATTTGGCAACTTATGGTGGTCAAACAGTTCAAGAATTTAAGAATACAAGCGTTATCAATACACCTTTTAATACAGGCTCATTCTGTACACTGATTACTATGATTCCGTGGGCAGATTTATCGGGCGGTTTTCCAACACAATTTGCAATAAACACTTACATCAATGGTGAAATAAAATATAGAGTTGCTTCAGATGCAAATAATTGGGGTGCTTGGGCAAAAATTGTAAATCAAAATGATATATCTTCAGCAGTATTTACAGTAGATACTGCACGCCAAAAAATAAACAATGCTCAAAGTAAATTAATTTATCGTGGCAACAAATTAGGCACAATAGATATATATGATGAAACAGGAAGCGGTTTATCAATAGATTTTGATTTTGATAATGGACAGATAAGAGTTTATTCTGTAGTCAGTGGTGTCACAATGGGGCAAAAAACTGCATATCTTTCATAATTAAATACCATTAATAAAAAAAATGTCCTTGCTATTGAAATAATAATTATGCTATAAGCGTGTCGCAATACCAAACACCGTTTCTATAGCCAAATCTTTTTAGACCAACGCCCGGGTGGAAATATATAAATGCAGACCAAAGTTTTGCATTTGTACCACCATAAGTGTACCCTAAAACCATAACGGTCATATTTGGATTTGCTAAACCTATAAAAACTCTAAAACCGTGTTCAAAATAAGCGTTGTTATATAAATAATCAAACCATTCTTTGAAATAAATGCTATCATCAGTAGATTGTGACGGTAAATCTCCCCAAGAAATCAAAGGCAATCTGTATACCCAACTTAAATCATTTATATTGTATAACTGATTTAACATTTGTCCTAATGGAGTTATTGCCCCTGCCACTGCATTTGAGGTAACAGATTGCATATTACCGCTAGTGACTGTATCGACTGGCATAGCAGTACTGTTTGCAAGGGCGTCAGACGTTATCGGGGCATTGTTTCCTGCTTGAATTGTATTTGTAGGAGTTTCCGCAACGTTCACAATGTTTCCTGCTTCATCAACAGATATAATTGCAACATAAGTTCCCACATTCATCGTAAGATTGACTGCACCCGATTTTCCCGTTGTTAAAGTCAATTTTCCTGTTCCGCCTAACTGCTTGAACCAAACGTGGTAAGTTTTTGCTCCTGTCTTTTCATTATCGAGATAAAGGGTGAAGGTTGCGTTTGTTCCGACTGTTCCCACAAATCCGATTGTATTATACGTAACATCAGCTTTAGGCATTGTGGTATCTGTCGGGATTGTGTACCACCTTACAGAGTCTGTTGAGGTTGCTTTTTCACTTGCTTTCTGAATCTGTCGCAACATCAACTGTAACTGTTCTGCTAGGTTGTTCTGTGGCTTTCCGAAACTGAATTGAATGTCATAACTTCCCCAAGCCCAATGCTCTGTTACGGACAATATTTGAGCAACTGCGGATTTTCCCGAAAAAGCAACCGTAATTATATCGCCTACATCGTATTGCTCTCTGAAAATATAAGGACACTTTGCAAGTCCATTTCCTGCCATTGTCAACGTCTGTCCATACTGTGAAAGCATAGACAAGGCTTCTGCTTCATACTCATTTTCAGTTGTCATTGAAGATTGATTATCCCAAGATTCAAACCTGTCAAATCCGCTCGGGCTTCCGTTTTCACCTTCGTAAATGTCACGGTCATCATTTTGACCCTTTCCGCCAATGTAGATGGCATTACTGAAACTTTCTGAACTGTCGGAAAACTCACCGTTTGCAAGGCTTTCATAATTCGTATCAAATCTAACTGTCTGCGACAAATTATTTCCTGCATAAACTTCTAAAGTTAAAGAACCGTTAAAGGCAATCCGCCAACCGATTTCTGATTGTGTCGCTATCGTTTTGCAGACTTCATACAGATTTGTGAACTGCTCTGAAACGGAATAAACCTTGCCAATTGCGGATTCTGTCGCAGGAATAACATTATTAATCGGCAACTGTCTTTTTGCTTCTGCACCGCTTCCACATTGGTCTTTAATCAGATTACGCAAACACAGTTCACCCTTTGCGGTCATTACCCAAAGCCCGTTAGAGTTCATGTTTTTTATAACTCTGCGTTTCAAAATATACCTTGCGTCATATCCTGTAATTGTTCGAACCTGCGAGCCTTTGCCATCTTGACCTATGGGATCTTGAATTGAATATATTTCCCCGAAGTCATAAGGATTGTTTCCAAACTGAACGAATAAGCCACGCTGAAATAACTGCGAGTTAGGAATATTATAATTTATTGTTATCGTGAAAACTCCTGCACTGTATAAATTATGTTCAAAACTCACTTCTGCATAATCGTCAATTATGGCTTGTAGGACAAATTCACTGCTTGAGTAAGAATATAATTTTAACTGCGGTTTTTCTTTATAACTCATTTTCGTTCCCCTCATCATCAAGAATTTTATTTACGATTATCCAAGTTAAACCTGTTATTCCCGTAACAGTCAAGACTAAAGCTAAAATCAGCATTTTACACCCCGATATATTTCTGACGATAAGTAATTCTACATCTTAAACTTCCGTGACTTCGCAACACTCTAAAATAATTGGTCCCTTTTAATATGTTTAAATTCATATCAGAATTAGCACTTATATTATTTATAAGGTTTTCTGTTTCTGTAAAAGTAGAAAGTAAAACCACCCCATATTGTCCAATTATTACAAATATGTTTAATTTTTCAGAATAATCTAAACTATATATATTTTGTGATACACCACTGCTTCTGGTAGTCCAATTAACTCCATCACTACTAGTTAATGTTATACCGCTTTCGCCAACTATTAAAAATAGATTTAATTCTCTTGAATATGAAATATCAGAAAGCCTTCGTGTTGTCCCACTGTTTTCATCATTCCAATCTATTCCATTACTACTTGTTAGAATAGTACCATCTGCACCCGTTGCTACAAGTAATGTTAGATTTTCTGCACAGATTATTCCAGATAAATTTTTTATAACCCCACTGTTTTGTGATACCCAATCTACCCCATTACTACTTGTAATTATTGTGCCATTATAGCCAACTACTACAAAAAGATTTAATATTTTTGACCATATTATCTTAGATAACTGCACCGTTGTCCCACTATTTTCAATATTCCAATCTATTCCATTACTACTTGTAACTATTTTCCCATTTGCACTTATAACTGCAAAAAGGTTTAATTCTTCTGAATAAGTTATAGATTTTAAAGTCAATGAAAGCAATTGACTCGTAGTTCTATCAATCCAATCTGTCCCGTTGTTGCTTGTGAGTATTGTACCTGTATCACCAACGGCAACAAAAAGGTTTAATTCTTCTGAATAGGCTATACCATAAATGCTTGCTATAACTCCACTGTTTTGTTCCACCCAATCTACTCCATTACTGCTTGTATTAATGAGTCCGTCCAATCCTACTGCTACAAACATATTAAACCTTGTTGAAAAGATTACATCTAAATAAGTTGCCAATTTCACTCTATTAATCCATTCTATACCATTATTACTTGTCAAAATCCGTCCGCTTATATCACCTGTTACAAATAAATTTAATTCTTCTGAATAGACTATACATCCTAGCGTAGTATCAGTTCCACTATTTCTACTAATCCAATTCATTCCATCACCACTTGTTACAATTGTTCCACTATTGCCAACTGCTACAAAAAGGCTTAATTTTTCTGAATATGTTATAGAGTTCAAAACATTTGGCACATTTCCGATTATTCTACTCCAATTAATTCCATCTGGACTAGTTATAATACTTCCGCTCATACCGCCCGTAGATGTAACCACAACAAATAAATTTAGGTCATTTGAATAGGTTATATCCTGTAATTGGTCTGATACACCACTACTTCGTAATGTCCAATTTACCCCATCAGAACTTGTTGTGACAGTTCCGCTTTCACCTACTGCCACAAATAAATTTAATTCACTTGAATAGATTACAGAATTTAAAGTAAGGGAAACACCGCTTGTTCTTCGAACCCAATCTACTCCATTATCACTTGTAATTATTATGCCATCAATTCCAACGGCAACAAAAATATCTAATTCTTCTGAATAAGTCGTTGCACTTAAATACGCAGTAGTCCCACTGTTTCTTGTAACCCAATCAATTCCATTATTACTCGTTATAATTGTACCATTATTGCCAACTGCTACAAATAACTCCAATTCTTCCGAATAAGTTATGCCGTATAAATTATTTGCAACTCCACTGTTTTGGAAGGTCCAACTAATACCGTCATAAGATTTAAAAATTATCTCACGGGAAACACCAACAAATATACCTTTATTACTAGCATAACACACCGAATTCATTCTGCCATTATATTTTGTCATATTGAAATTTAAAATTTCAGACACAACTTTTTTTTGACCATTATTTGTATCTATTAATAAATTATTTTCTAAAGTTCCATTATAAGCTATTTCTTTTGGTGTATTTAACCGTTGTATCAATGGGTTAGTTGTTCCTTCTCCATAAAAATCTATTTTCATTTGACAAGGCACATCCCCATCATTTTCTATAGTTGCAATTTTATTTGCGTCAATGTATATTTCTGTTTCTTCTAAATCTTCCCAATAAGGTGAAGGGCAAGAGAAAGCGACAGACGCTTTTAGAGTTCCTGCATCATTACTGTTTTTATTTTCAAATAACGGAATCTGTGGTACGGCTTTAATCTGTCGGCTCAAATAATCATTAGTGTAAATTAAAGTTCCTTCCCCAAGTTTCGGATTTAATACAGAAATCAATTCACGCTTTTTCTGGTAACGCAATTCAAGGTTGTTTCCGTCATAGATGGCAACAGTTACACTGATTTCCCTCTGCTCCATTAAGGCATCGAGAAAAACACCGCCATCCTCAAACGGCACTTGTTGTGTCTGGATATTCAAACCTGTATTTGACAGACCTTCCCAATTTGTGATTCCAAAATTGCCCGCAGTCATATCTATCTGTGTTCCATTACCATTTATAAAAACAAGTTTCTGCATATCTTCACCCCTTACAAAATTCCATTTATTGCCATCTGTCTGTTATAAGCTTTAAATTGTTGCATCATACTAAATGCGGTTGTGTCTTGCAGATTGTTGAAAGTTACATTGAAATTATTAGTCTTTCCGCCCATATTTTCAAGGGCTTTGTTTGTGCTTCTGTTATTCAAAACCTGCTCACCACCTCTGAACTTTACTAATTCGGGTCCTGCTTCACCAACAATTGCCAAGCCCGCAGGTGCATTATTTGTTCCTTTCGCCCACCATCCAAGAGCATGACCAATAGTAGAAACTCCACCTGTTAAAAGTGCCAATCCTGCATCACCCGCTTGTGAACCTGTTTGTGTTCCACTTGTCTCTCTAGTTAATGCAGCAAGCCCGCCCGAAAATATTGACCCGATTGCATTGCCAAGTGCGGTTAAAACATCCATCCAAAATTCAAAAGTCATAACCTTTTTTAATAAAGTAGAAAGTCCTTCTGAAAAAGCCTTGAACATTCCACCCGTATCACTTGAAAATATTTTGAGTATTTCACTTGCCAATCTGTTTATTATTTCTGGCAGTTTCGGAATAATAGCATTAATTACCGCAAAAATTAATTTAATTAGCGACTCTGCAATCTTTGGCACTAATTCTATTAATGCGTCAATTATTCCCATTATCGAGTCTGTTATTGAGTCAATAAATTCTTCATTAGTAAGAGCCACCGCCAATGCGTCTATAATTACTTTAATAACCCGCAGAATAGCTCTAATCAATTTCGGTAGTGTTTTATTTGCACTTGTCATTGATTTTGCAAGGAAATCGCCAATTTTTTCAACCTGTGTTTCTAACATAGATACAACTTTATCGAGATTTCTTATTATCAAATCTTCAAGAGTTGTCTGAATTGTTAAAATTACATTTAGTAAAGTATTCAAGCCATCATCAGTTTCAACCCATTCGCACAAACCATCTATCGCACCGTCAACCAAATCCACCATAATTGAAAGTAAATCTTCTGTAATCTGTGGAAGTGCAATTCCTATGCTATGCAACATATTATAGACAACATCTTTTATTGCATCAGCGTTAATAATGTTCTTTAAGCTTGCAAATAATGTACCGATACTCTGCAAAACGCTCTGAACAAAATAAGGAAGTTGTGGAAGTGTTTCCACAAAAAATGTCAAAACAGAATCTTCAAATTCAAGTAAAGTGTCGAGTGCATCACTTATAGAAAGAGCAAAAAGTTTTTTGAAAATATTTATTGTAGTATCTACGACTGATTTTATTGTAGACGCAATTTTTTTAACAACTGCAACAACTTTATTTGCATACTGTTTTGCATATTCAAGCATTAATGCCAATTTGCTTTTTTCGTCTTTTTCTTCTTCTTCGTTCTTTTTCTTTTTGTAATTTCCTAATTCGTCATAAATCTTTTTTTCTTCGTTTGCATAATATTCATTTATCGCGTTTATTTCTTCGCCATTGCCGTTTGCGTTTTCTAATGCTTTTTCTTTTTCTTCTTCGAGTCTTTGTAATTTGAGTTCTAATAACTTTTCATTATAATAACGTTCGATTGAGTATGTTTCTTCCCCCATCGCTTCTGCAAGGGAAACTGCTCTTTCTTTTTCCGTTTCAAGCATTTCTATTCTTTGTTCAAGAAGTTTTTCTTGCCACTCTGAATTTTCTTCTGTCTTTCCCAACTGCTCCAAAATCTGATTAATTATTGCCATCTGGTCTTTGTAATACTGATTATTTTCTGTAATTTTTCCGCCCGACTCACTCATAATATCTACAAGTTTTTCTTGATAGAATTTTAGTCGTTCTTCATTTGATACGGCTTCACCTGTTACCTTCTTAATGTTTGCCCATCTTTTTTCCTGTTCGGCAATCATTTTAAGATATTTTTCTTTTAAGTCATTAATCAGCTTTTCTTCTTCTGCCTGTGCTTCTGCTTCCGCGCGGGCTTTCTTTTCAGCTTCGTTTTCTTTGCGTCTTTTATTGAGTTCTTCGGAAATTGTCTTTAATTGAGCATTGAGGTCTTTTATTTGGGCTTTATATGCCTGTGCAGTTTCATCCGTTGCTTCATCAATATATTTTCCGTATAACTGAATATACTGTGAGTAGTTTCTTGTAATTTCCTGTTGCTTATGTAAAACTTCGGAGAATGCCCTTTCAAGGTTTTCTGTCGTTGCATCAACATTGACTGTTTCATCCTTGAAAACATCCGCCATTGCTTCTTTCAAACCTTTGGCTTTTGTTATAGCATTGTTTAAGTTTGTTACAACTTCTGTAAAATATTTACGCATCGGGGCTAATGCTTTTTCAAAAACACTTCCTAGATTTTCTTTCAAATCCCCAAGTGCATTTTTTAACTGTTTTGCAGAATCTGCGGTTGCACTTGCCAAGCCTTTATATTTATTACCAAGTATTTCTACGGCTTTACCGCTTTTTAGTTCTTCTTCTGTAAGGTTTTTTAATTCTGAATTCTGTTGTCCTAATCGACCTATATTGCCATTAAGTGTTGCATTTAATTGTTGTATTGCAGTTTCAAAAGATATTGTTCCTGTTGCACTCATATCGGTTGCAACTCTGATAATATCCATTGTTTCTGCTTCTGTTCTTCCTGTGGCAATTAATTGTGCCATCATCGGCAGGAACTGTTCATCACCAATTTCTGAAACTCTCTGCATCTCTGACGCAAATTGTTTCAATCCTTTTATAGAACTTCCGTCTAAATAAGGATTATTTTTTACTGCGGTTTCAAGAGCAATTTCTGCCTTATATTGATTTCTGTATGCTTCTGCACATTCATTTACAGTTTTTGAAATTGCTTGAAAAGCTTTTTTTGCAGTTCCAAGAATTGCAGTTACACCGCCCGTTGCAAGTCCGACCGCACCTAATGCACCAACAAGCCCGCTTTTTCCAAGTCCTTGAATTACACCCGAAACGGATTTTGACAGATTTTCACTTGCTTTCTGTGCCTTCTTTATTCCGCTTTCAAAACCGCTTGCATCTGCGGTAATTTCTGCACTTATGTTGTAATCTGCCATTTTTCAAATCTCCTTAAAACAAGCCTTTTAATGCACCTTCGGAAATCGGAATATCACGACCCGCAACGGGTCCACCTTTTTCTTCCAGATTATCGGGGTCTTTACCCCAAACCATACAAGCAATATAAACCGCTTGATTTTTTATTCTTGTCCTTTCAATTTCTTTCTTTTGGTCTATTAAAGCAATAATTTTTCGTGGTGTGGATTCCCAAAAGCTTTCTTCACTTATGCCCATTAATAGACATTCAGTCAATAAATAAGCATAAGGCAGTTCATCTACTTCGCTTCCTTCACCGCTTTTTTTTCGTCAACAGGTAATGAACCATAGATTGCACGATTAAAAACTTCACTTACAATTTCAATATCTGCAAGCCCGTATTCATCAAGAATGTTTTCTTCTGTTACATCTTCTTTGTCTACAAGCCCGATATATAAAAGATGTGGAAGTGTGTTGAACGGCATTTCTTCAACCTGCTTCTGCAACTTTTCCAAGTTCTTCAATCCGCCATATTCTTTTTCAAGAATAGCCCAAGCAGAAAAACCGAATTTAATTTCTCTTTCCTTACCCTTAATAAAAAGAGTAACCTTTTCGCCCCTTACGTTGTTGAGTTCTTTTCCCATTTCTTTTATTCTCCTTTGATTAAAAAAAAATCCCTAGCGGGTATATATCGAAGTATACACCAACTAGGGATAAAACGCAAACTTACCAGATCAATTAAGAAAGACTTGCGTCAGTATATGGTGTTACACTAACCCCGTTATTATCTTTCAATCCGCTTGTAACAGTAACGGCAGTTATAACACCTGTTTCTGCTTCTGCCTTTGTGAAAGTAATTGTCGGTGCAGTTGCAGTTCCACCAAATGCAAGTGTTCCCGCCATACTCTTTCCGTCATCGTCAAATACAACAATAGATTCGCCTACGATTGCACTTGATTCTGCAAAAGTAAATGCTTCGGCACTTCCCTTAGAACCTGTCAAGACAAGTTTTCCGTTTGACAATGCACCGCTTACAGTAACGGCACTCAATGACTGTGAAACAGAAACGATTGGTGCATTGAACCATCCCGAAAGAAGTGATGCACTTGCGGTTGGATCATCGGTGCGGATATGTGTGCAGATAGTTCCGCTTTCCTGTCCGTCTGGAACAAAGAAAGTCTGTGTGAACTGTGCAGTTACATTAATATGACCGAAGTTAAGGCTTTCCTGTTTTGTTTCACCGCCTGTTTCGGGAACAGAGAATTTTCCTTTTGCATACCAGAAATACTGATAGCGGTTGTTTCCGTTTGCGTCTTTTCCCGCAAGCCATACACGGAAACCGAACGCAAAATCTGCACTCTGGTCAAGTACAGTTTCAACAGTAACACCGTTAACCTTTCTCTGTCCGAGCATAAGAGCCAAAACGGAGGGGTCAACATCAATCATTTCAAGATTGAGTTCTGTGTTGCCACGATTAGAAGCCGAGAAGAATGGACCATTGTCCGCATAATCAACGGCTACATCCGAGTTCGGATTAACGGTTGCATTTACTGCACCTTTTAACGCAATCGGTGTATCATATACGATTCCGCCTGCATCATCCGAAAGAACCTTTGCGATAACTACGTTATCAAGACCAATTTTTGGTGCTTCGTTTGCCATAATTTTTAATCTCCTTAAAAATATAACGTTATATCTTAAAGGGAATAAAATTCCCGTTTAAAATCCATTATTCTGTGTTTTATACAATCATCAACATCTGGTGTTTCATTATTGGAAAGCATTGCCCAATAATCAGCACGAAATATTGAACGTACAACATCTGCGATTTCTTCCGCCTTCGGATAGTTTTTTATTGTTTTACTGAAAATATGAATTCTTACAGTTGCCGATGTTCCTTCGGGCAGATTGTCCGAAAATGCAACATCGCTTGAATTCATATCTTCAAAAACTACAAGCGGGAATGTTTTTACTTCCTGCGGATAAGCTGAAACAATATGCTTTTCACCTATCAGCGCAATTAATTCTGAACTTGCGAAAAGTAATGTCATATAATATTTTTTTAAGTTCATTATCTAAAAATCTCCTTCCACAAATTAGCCATCCAACCTTGACACTTTATAAGACTAGCCGACAACCACGGGCGGGGCTTCATCTTGCTTGTGCCATATTCTAAAAATCTAGGGTAATCGGAATCGTGTATTATGCTTCCAACTTCCCCGACAACTTCATTCCCCTTTACTGTTACCGAATGCGTAATACTTCGCATTAAATAACCTGTATCGGGTGCAGGCGGATTTCCTGCATAACTTGGATGATGGTGTTTCTTGCCATAACTAACATCGGGGTTAGTTGGTGAATCACGCATTATTGTTTTTGCAGTTCTTTCAACTTCTGCACTTGCCATTGTTACAAACTTTCTTGAATCGGCTTCGGCTTGTTTTGCCTGCCGTTCTAACATTTTTTGAAAGTCTGCAATGCTAATATCAATCCCCTTCGCCATCTTCACCGCCTTCCGTTGGTTCTACAGGTTCGGGTGTCGGTTCGGGATCTGGTGTTTCTTCTGCTTCATTTTCAACAGGAACAAGCAGACATTCCCCGTGCTTACTCCACGCATTAATCGGCATTATATTAAACAATTCCGATTTGCCCGTAAAACTAGAAAGCACTTTTGCCCGATTACCACTTTTAATATTTTCGTGATAGCCGTTATATAAAAACAATCTGACATTTCCTTTGCTTGTGGAAAGTCCGAAAGCTTTGATTTCATCTTCTGTCAATGTATGGGGCTGAACATCGCCTTTGATTTCTTCCACCTTCGACCAATCGGCAATAACATCGCCTTCATCGTCTACTTCTGAAACTTCGGCTAATATCTCCACAACGGCATTATTAAAACGAACCATTATGCAACCCCATAGAAAACATATTTATCAAGCAGTTTTTTTGCACTTTCTGTCAATCCGATTTCGTTTGCACAATCTCCGTATGTATCGGAAATATGCCCTTCGGAATGTGCTTTTAAGCCAACTGCCCCCATTGCATCCAAGTTGTATTTTTCAACAACAAGATTCAAGCAACAGGTTGTAATATCATAAGGCAATGAATCATCATTGCCCGCAACATAGCCCGTATCATCGGGCAGATAATAACCCGCAGTATATGAAACTAAAATATCCCATACACCCGCAACAATATCGTGTGTAAATCCACGAACGAAAGCTTTATCACCCCAACCAAGACCACGATATAAACCGCCCCATCGGGCATACTGTGGCAGTATTTTGAAATCAGTAATCGACTTCCCGCCAACAGTTACGGAGGAAACCGACTGCAACGGGAAGTGATTTAGATAAAATACCTGTCGGTTGTTTTCGCAATGCACTTCTTCCGTGTATTCTGCCCTTGCTAATTTATAGCCGATATATCCTTCGATAAGTGCTGAATACTGCTTAACCAAAAGATTAAGTTTATCATCCTGCGAAGTATCTTCTGCGGAAATATTGAGCATTGTTTTTACATCAGATAAAGTGCAAAGCATTTTTCAACCACCTTATGAACGGGTATTAGGATTTACAGGATAATCGCCAAGTGTAACGATAGCACTTGAATCGTTTGTCTTTACATACTTTTTAGCAGTGTAAAGGTCAACCCAATTTTCGCCCGCAGACAAATCTGCAAACTTCACGAAGTTAGAAGTTGCAATGTCCGAAGTCTGAACTTCTTTTGAATCTGCACTTGCAACAAACAATGCAGTATTTGCACCCTGTGGGTCAAATGCAGTATTTCCGCAAGCGAATGTATGAATCTGTTCTTTAATTGATGAACGTGTAATCATTTTGCATTTCTCCTTTAATTAAGATTAAAAAGGGCTTCGGGGGAAACTAGGTTGCTTTCACAACGCACCGAATGTGTCGGGCTTTCATTTCCCGAAGCCCTTTACTTTTTCTGTTTAGATTAAGATACAGAATATGTTCCGTGAACAAATGCTTTTGGCTGACGGCAAGCAAAGTCAACTTCTGCGATAAGACGGATAAGTGTCAAATCACGGTCGAATGCTGAAATTACTGAACCGTTGTCTGTGAATGTTCCTTCACGAGATACTTCGATCGAAATATCCTTTGAAATACCGAACATCATTTCTGCAAAGTCACCAAGCCAGAAATCAGCATAATCGGTTGTAGTATCAACATACTTAACAGTTGAAGAACTGTGGAAATCATATCCACGAAGTCTACCTGTTCTTGACATTTCTTCTGACCAAGCGAATGGACCGCTTGCGAATGCCTTGTTGCGAATCCAAGATTCACCAATTGGGTTAAGCAACCAATGAACATTTTCCATACGAACGTTAGCCTGTTCAAGAAGGGCAACCATATCGTTTGGTGTTGTCAATGCAAATGCAGTTGAAGAACTTCCGCTTGTCTGTACATCTGGATTGTTTGCAAGTCCTAATGGCTGATACTGTGAACCTGTACCATTGAGAAGTGCATCATCAAGGGCAATGCGAGCTTTACGCATCAAATCTTCTGCAACCCATCCTTCAAGGTTTACACCGCTTTCACGGATAAGTGTATTTGACATTGCAGACTTAGCAAAAAGCTTTTTAGCACGCATATTTACTTCACCGAATGTTGGCTGAGTAATTCCACCAACTGTTTCTTCACCGCCCCAAGAAATAGCAGATGTTGTGTCCATTCTTGGAATAGAAAGATTTCCGTGAATAAGTGGAACACGGCGGATGTTCAATTTGTCGATAAGTGTATTAGCAACAAGGGCATCAATGTATTCACCGCTGAAAGCAAGTGGAACTGTGAAACCACCATCCGAAGGTGTTCCCGCAGTCATTGTCTTAACTCTTGCTTCAAGTACATTGTGAAGTGCCTTTGAATATGGGAAGTCTTTCTTTGCCTGTGCAAGAACTTCTTCTGGTGTAACCTGTTTAATGTTACTTGCGTTCTTATGACCCATTGCAGAAACTGCCGATGCAATCATCTGATTTACAATTGTTACAGGTGTTTCTTTTGCCTTGATGTTGTTTCCAGAACCAACGGCTTCTTTGAAGGCTTCAAGATAAGCAACGTTTTCTGCCTTTGTCTTATCTGCATTTTCGTTGATTTCCTTAACGGCTTTTGCAACGGCTTCGTCAATCTGTGCCTGTGATACACCTGCACCCAATTCCTTCTTGATTTCTTCTGTTTTAGAAGCAATCTGTTTTTCGGAACGCTCATCAATGAGCTTTTCCAAATCTTTCATTTCCATCTGCATAATTTTATTCTCCTTTTATGCTATTTAATTTTTATTTACGTTTCTTCCGTAATTTTTTTTACGGCTAGGCTTTAGCCGATAAATCCAAAATTACCCGCCACGTTATCAAGCCGATTATTCTTGAAGGTGTGGCGGGGTTTAATTACTTTTTCTTTTCAAGTTCTTTGAAAAGAAAGTTTCCGCAAATTGCAAGAATTGCGGTTTCTGCAATCTGGATAGAATCATTGATTGCAGTTGCATAAGGCGGGTTGAAGTGTGTGATAAGTCCGATGGCTACTGCACCAACTGCACCTGTTATTACTGTGATAAGTTCATAAGTTTTTTTACTCATTTCTTTTATCTCCTTATTGCGTAGTATAACACAACTATTTTCTAGTTGTCAAAATTGAGTGAAACATCAGGAAGTTCTACCTTTTCAACTTCGGGAAGTTCTACAAGATTTTCTTTTGCTTTTGTAAGCTCTGCCCCGCACGCTTTTAATGTTGCGTTACATTCCGCAAGCAGTTTTTCACAATATGCTAACTTTTCAAGAAGTGTTTCCTTTTCTGTTTTCTTTTCGGAAATTAAACCTTTTGCGAATTCATCACCGAAACTTTTTACTGCTTCGGCAATTGCATCTTGATTGGCAGGAACGGCAACCGCAGAAAATTCCAACAGTTCCCATTTCAGAATGTCAAAACCATTTTCAGTTTCAACCCACTCAAGCGGGATAAAACCAACCGAAACGGCATTCAGCATTCCTGTCTTATAACAATTATATGTGAAGTCTACAAGTTTTGCTTTTTCGCTTGCCTGCTCTGGATTTGTCGAAAGTTCTTCGATTGTCGGAAAATATACATCAGCTTTGACGCTATTTCCTTCAACCCAAAATCTTGTTACTTTACCAAGCGGAAATTCCCTTGAATTATGGAAAGACAAGAAAACGGGATTTTTCATATAGTTTGTAAAATCAACACCGCTTGCCCGCAGAATATCGCCATCCCTATCGACAACTTCTTTTGAAATTGTGAAGCGGACAGTTCTATTTCCCATATCTTCGGTAATAGTTGACAAATCCTTTTTATTGTTTTTGCCTTTTTCAAGTTTCATTTTTTACCCCCGATTAAAGCCCTGTCAATGTTACAACAACTTTAGCCATTCCGTCTTTGCCTTCTGTCGGTTCAATTTCAACGGGTTCTGTATAAGTTGAAGCATCAATCGAAACGGCTTTTGAAGTTTCAATTTCTGGAACATTTGAAAGTGTGATTGTTGCTTTCTTCATTCCGTCTTTTCCGCTTGTTGGTGTAACTTCAACAGGGGCAGTATAAGTTGATACATTAATTGTCTGTGCCTTGTTATCTTCCAGATCTACATCGGTTAGTGCAACGGCAGAGTATGACACTTTCTTTACGTCATAATCACAATCACCAACAATTCCCACGGCAACATCACAACCAACGATTTTCACAAACTTCTTTGCACCTTCAAGTGAAAAAGTGAAACCTTTGTTAAGGCTTGCGTGTCCGCTATCAAGTGTTTTGAAATCTGTATAACTTCCACCGACTGTGTCGCAATGCTGAACCTTTACGGGTGTTCCATTTGTTCCACCGATACAAACAACCGCAAGTGTATCAATTCCAAGTCTATTGAAAGCGGTCTTTGCATCGCCAATAATTCCAATCTTGTCTAACATTGTTTTACTCATTTTATTTATCTCCTTAAAAATAAATTACATCATTACAAACGGGGCAACAGTACACCTGCAATTTGCGACCTGTCCAACAGGTGCTGACGGGTCCCCCGCATAATCCATCCAAGCCCCTTCCGTCTGACTTGTTGCAGGTACTTCAAACTTATCGGTTGTCGGGATAACAGTTCCATCCATCAGCAAGTGAGAATCACGGGTTCTGTCATCCTGTACTGAAATCCATTCTTTATAGTTTATACCTTCCGCCTTGTATAATTCCATTGCTCCTGCATTCATTGTAGAACAAGATTCAGTTCTTGCAATCAATGTTGCACGGGCTTTTTTATCTTCTGCAAAAGAATCATCAGCAACGGCAACAAGTGCTTTCACCTGTTTTCTCAAATCTTCACCACGCTCAATGCTTTCTGAAAGTGCCTTGCGAAGTTTCTTTTTTGTGGTGTTATTCATATCACGGCATAATTCAAGCCCGTAATTATCAACCCACAAATTGAATAAACGTCTTACTTCATCGCTGATTTCTTTTACACCTTTTTTATTTAGAAGTTCGCTTCCGTGTTCTGCACCTACTGTCAAACCATTTATGAAAGCACCAGCTAACGTATGTTTCAACGCTTCATCCATCTTGTTGTCAAAAAGGTTTTTAATTGCAGTTGGAACATCCTTGTTTTCTTCGCAAGCTTTTCTGATTGCTTCATCAACCAATTCATTCTGTTTTGTAAATGCTTTAATCAT
Organism: Candidatus Enterousia sp.; assembly: GCA_045613785.1. Taxonomy (GTDB): domain Bacteria; phylum Pseudomonadota; class Alphaproteobacteria; order Rs-D84; family Rs-D84; genus Enterousia. The sequence continues at coordinate 20,558 of JAZLBQ010000016.1, forward strand.
AGACTTGCGAAAAGGTTCTTCAATGCTCATTGCCCTTGCATCAAATACTTTCCAGATCGTTTTTCGTCTTTCCTTGTCTGCATCCGATTTCAACATTTTATACTTGCTTTCATAATTTTTTTTTATGGTGTTATATTCTTCTTCGGAAAGTTCTTTTTCTGCATCCGCTTCTGTGTTTGGTAATTCAACAGGATTGCTTTCTACTTCGGGAAGTTCAATAGGCTCTGAATTAAAAGGTTGTTCAACCTGTCCGAAGCCCCGCAAATAAATATCACCGCCCTTTTCGTCTGGTTCAAATCCCATACCAATTCGCCAATCGTTGACAGTAAGAACACCACGGGAAAGTCCGTCATTTAAGATTTGCAGTTTCTGTGAAATATCTTCTGAAATATTGTTTTCGTGATGCAGAATTAAATTCTGTTCCTTGTCGTAATCTTCCCACAATAACTGTGAGTTGATAACACGCTCAAACATTCGCAAGCGGTCTGCTAATACGTTTTTATTAAGCAAATATTCTGCACTGTCGATTGTGCTTCTGTTTGAGTTCTGCAAAATACCCATAATTTCGGGCGGAATGTGGAAGTGTTCGTTTGCACTATCACGCAAGAATCTTCGGCTTTCTACAAAATCCAATTCTGTCGGGCTTTGTGAAATCTTTTCAAACTTACTTCCTTCACCTGTCAAAACCATTGGTTCTTTTGCGTGATGGAATCCCGCCATCTTCTGCAACCAAGACTGTTTGATCTGGTCTGCGGTTTCCTTGTTGCCCTGTGGTGCATAAATAATTGCAGATGGTGTTGCATCATTAAAGAAAAGATTCTTTGCATATTTTGACGCATATTCATCCGACTGTATTTCATCTCCGATGGCTTCGGCAGTTCCCTTTCCCCTGCCATAAGGGTCGTTTAAATCTATATCCTTAAAACAAATTACATCTTCAACAGGAACATAAATTGAATTTCCGCTTGCAGTTCCTAACGGGTAAATCTCCCAATATTTAGAAGTTGCCGATGGTGTCTGAACTACCCAAGAAGGGGCAACAGGTTGCAAAGCAATTACCTTTCCCCTTGCATCACGGATTTTTAAAAGATAAGCTTCACCGACTAAATCATAACAAGCAAAAACAAAATAACGGATAGTCCATCCCGTCAATTCTCTATCAGATGGGCAAGGATTTTCAAGCAAATTATAAATGTCGTGGGTTTCAATAACTTCTGCTTTGTTTTTGTTTTTTCGGTAGTCTGATTTTTTGTATAAGAATAATTCGGTGCTTGCACATTTATTCGCAATTACACGCACCCCGTCTAAACGAGGATTGGTGTGATATAAAGCCAACAAGTCACGGCTTGCCATTGTTGGAGCTTGCGACCAAGTTTTCCTAATCATCGTCTTGATTCTTTCAAGTGGATTCATAAAAAGTTACTTCCTTTTCTTGATATTTGATTTTTAATATACACCAAGAAAAAGAAGTTGTCAAAATTGCTAACTATTGATTTCTTTCATCCGTTCCATTTCGGCTTTTATGCGGTCTATTATATTTTCATCAACAACATAATATCGCCATAGCCAATGAATGAATTTATGCGTAAGATTATTACAACATAAAAAATTGTCATTTAAGACAGTGTAATTTTTTTCCCGCAAATCTTCGTGGTGAAAAGAAAAATTCTTGCGTAACGGCTTTTGCGTAATCTTATCAACCTTTCCGCATTCAATAGCCTTTTTCTTTTTATGCTCTTTAAATGCTTTAGTGTTTCTAAAATTACGCTTTAGTTTTTGTGCTTCGTTCATTTTGTAACAGTCTTTTTCGGTGCTTCCTTGTTTACAATCTTTTCTTTCTGTTCATCTGGAACGAAAACCATTCCAAGATAATCGCACTTATAGATATAGCCCCCAAAAGTACGTGTTATCTCATAACCTGTTTCTGCATCCAAGCAAGCCTGCCCGAATTTCAGCCCTTCCAATTTTTCCTTCAAATCTTCGTCTGGATGACGTACTACCCGTGCCATTTTTAACCCCCTTAATATAACATAGGTCTATTTATTTTAGGCTCATAAAAGAGCATTAAAACCGAATCCGCCTTGTCGGGTGATTTCCCGTTGTTCCTTGCTTTGTAACTGTCTTTACTTTCAACCACCCGCCTTGCTTTGTGGTCATAAGAAAAACGTCTGTCGGTCAATTCGTGGAACAATCCCGAATCATTTATTAATGATACATCAGATATTGGAAAAGTACACCACATTTCACTTGGTAAATCTGCAAACTTGTCTATGTCCTGTGGTTTACTTCCGAAGTTTATCCCTATAACATTTTTATAACCCCTAGATTGTAGAATGTCTACAACACCACCGCCAACACCTGTTTCATCAACCTTTATTGTCATATTATGATTATTTCCCGCCATTACTTCAATATGTCCGCACAACTCGACCAATGACATATTTTTATATTCTTTAAGTTCTTTAAGCTTCAAGCCTTTACGCATTGAAATTATTGAACTATCTGAACCATAACGGGCAACGTCCACCGCAATTTGATAATCACCTTCATCGTCAACTTCCCTTTCCATTGCTTCGTGTACTGCTATTCTTGACATAACTGCATTATCTGCCTGTGATAAATATTCACCTTCCCAGATGTGGCGGGCTATATCTGGATTGAACTTATAATCGGCTTCCCTGTCCTTTGCAAGTTTTTCAGTAAACCACGGGTTATTGTTCCAATTACATTTGACTACAACCGCACCTTCACGCAGTTTCAAACTTTCAATTGCATCTTCTTCTGTGTTCGGGTTATAACTTGCCCATATTTCCGACCCGTTCATTCGGATTGTCGGAATAAGCATCTGCAAACTTTCTGCGGACACGCTTTGTGCTTCTTCTATCCACGCTCTGTCGTAACCTTCAAGGGATTTAATCGCATTGCCCGCCCTTAAATCTTTCAAGCCCCTAAATATTACACGGCTTCCGTTTTCGTTTTCCAAAACATCCCGCAGGATATTCCAACCGCCCAATTTCAAACGCTTTATTGTTTCCACACATAGTTTATAAACTGAATCATCAAGGGATTTCTGAATTTCACGGCAACAAACAAGATTGTGTCTTTCTGCGGTCAATTCCTGCATTAAAAGGCTTGCTATACTCCAAGACTTGCCCGAACCACGACCGCCAAATGTTATTTTATATGGTGCGGGTTTTCTGAAAACTTCAAGACACGGCACAACCTGTGAAGCATAAAGCCATAAATATTTTTTCTGATTTTCTGCTGATAGTTTGAGAAATTGTTCTTTTGTTATTTTTGGAATCAGCGGTTCTATCATTTCATTAATTCTTCAAAAGCCTGTAATCTTTCTTCGGTTGTCTGTAATTCTGTTTTTATTTCTCCAGAAAGATTCAATTTGCTTCCTTCGGTTGCTTCCCTTACTTCACGCAACATTGCCACGCTTGAACTATCGCCCCTTGCGATAATCTTTTTCATACATTCATTGACAAGCTCTGCACCTGTCAATTTTCTTTCTTTATCGCCTTGCCTTACGTTGTATTCTTTTCCAAGAAACTCTGCATAAATCTGCGACATCAATTTTCTTTTTTCTGTGTTTTCCTTTCGCTTTTGTACTGATTTCATCTGCATTTTTTTTGCTTCGTCTGTTGTGGGTATTCTTAAATTCTGCTCATTCATTTCTTCCCCCTTTTTCGTGCAATATTCGTGCTACTTTCTACTTTTTCATAACCTTTGCCGATATATTGAAAACTATATGTATTACGTTGTTTAGAACATTGTTTTGCAGTAATACTATTTTTACCACACATTAAATGCCCTGTGTGAATACACTTGAAATTCTTATTCTTCATAACAGTTCTTACAAAACCCTTTAAGCTTGTAATTAATGAAAAATAGGTTATATCAGTGTTTTTCATTACATATTCACCAAGCCAATTAATCATATATTGACCGATTCCTAATCCTTGATAATCTGGCATTACAACAATTCTGTGATAAATCCCCATTTTTCTATGGCTATTACAAGGAAAGTGTATATAGCTACAGAATCCAACAGGCTTTCCGCTTTCTGTAAAAACTGTGAATTCTTTTGCATTTTTATTAAAAGAATGGCTCAAATAGTGATACTTGCTAAAATATTTCCAATATCCTTTTGTTTCTCTGATGTTGAGTTTAATTTTTTTTCGCCGATGTAACCCCCTTGTAATTTTGAATTCCATTGTATCTGTATAAAAAATCCAATCGGGTTCAAGCCATTCTATTACATCAAAATGGCAGGTAATTGCTATAAATTTCTTATTTCTTTTTCTTACTGTTTTTTGAATAGCAAGGCTTCCAAACTGTGCAACTTCTCTGTCTATAACTGATGTATATTCATCAAATGCAATTATTTCTTTATTCTGCAATAAAGCCCTTGCCAGATCCACACGCATTTTTTCACCGTTTGATAATACATTATAGGGTTTAATCCAACTCTTTGGTGTTGAGAATCCTACTGCATTTAATGTCTTTATTATATCTTCATAGGATAAACCCTTTTCAAAATCATCTATTACAGAATCTTTTGAATATTTGAAATTACATATATAATCACCGAATAATTCTTTTGCTATTGTTGTTTTTCCTGTTCCAGATTTACCGACAATTATTCCAATATTCCATTCATCTGGTAAATCAAAAGAACCTGTGAATTCTTCTTTGATTAAATCTTCCTGTAAATCGAATTGGTCATAAATTTGCGAAACCCTAAAAGATTTCTGTTTTATTTCATTTTCTTTTATAATGTTGAAACTTTGCATTTGTAACCTTCTTCAACCATTCGGTTGTAAACTTCTTCTTGTTCTGCACTATCTGAACATTGGATAATTACTTGAAATTCTGCTTCATAATCAACTTCATCGGGCATTATTTCTTCTGCACCATCATAGTTATTATTAGAAAAATCTATTGTTGTATCGGGCAATTGGATTTCGTCAAAATTGATTTCCAAATCATCAGCAAATTCAAGAACGCTTTCTTTTGTCATTTTTCCATAAGTGGAATTCAGTCTTAAAAGCTTTTGTTTTGCTTCCGTCTTGTTTTTCGCTTTGATATAAAACACGGGTAACGGCGGGATAATATAGCCGTCTTTCTGCATTCGGCAAAGTGTTTCAAATCTTCCGTGTCCGTCTAAAATATAATTAGTCTTGCCCGATTTCCAGATATAGAACGGGAACGAAAAGCCGTATTTAATAATTGACAGTTTTATTTTGTCATAGTCTATA
>JAZLBQ010000017.1:0-7214 GCA_045613785.1 Candidatus Enterousia sp.
CCGCTGATAAATGGGCAATTATGAAAACAGGCAGAAAAACTGCTTTGAAAGTTTGCGAAAGCGAAGAAGAAGCAAAAAGCCTGCTTGAAAGTATGGGCGGAACAAATATTGAATACCGCAAGGGCGAAAGCAAAAAATGTGTAGACGGATATTGTGTTTGCCGTAACTTTTGCCCATTCTATAAATCAACTTTAAGCAACAATTAAAAATATGGGGCGGGTGAAATATCCCGCCTTTTCTAGGGGGTAATATATGCCAGATATGAACGAAAAATCAGAAACGCAACAGGAATATTTTGGAAAGGTAAAGCCGATTAGTGCAGAAGGTTTACAGAACGAAAGCACAGTTTCATATAAAATGGGCGAAATTATGGAAATGGATGCTGATTTTGTAACCCTGCTTAATTTTGTTGATTGGTATGCACCGACAAAAGAAGTAAATGAAAAATTAACAAAGATATTGCGACATATTGCGGGGCAATATTCACAAATAGAAAAAGAAGCAAAAGCAATTGTAAAAGAAGGATTACAAACAATGTTTGTAAATGGAGAATCATATAATCCGTTACAGTTGGAATATTACAAGAAAGCAGAAAAATTCTTGAAGGGGTAAAAAATGACAGAAGAACTTTATAATAAGATTGACAAGTTTTGTAATAAAACTGATTGGAAGAAATATCAAACATACGAACACGCACTTCAAGAGTTCATAGAAGGACTGCTCGCAGAAAAGGAAAATCAAATAATAATGCTTGAAGCACAAATTGAAAAAATGAAGTGTTGTGAGAACTGCAAACATTATGAAGATGAAATCTGCAAAGTCGGACATTATTTTGAATGTAAAAATTGCACCGAATGCGGAGAGAAAGACTATAATGATTATTGGGAGTAAAACAAAATGAAAGAACCAAGTTTATTTGATTTTCCACAATACCAGATCAACAAGAAAATCCGATTGATTGAATTGTTCGGTGGTATTGGTTCGCAGGCAATGGCACTTCGTGATCTGGGGGCAGATTTTGAAAATTACCGATTGGTTGAAATCGACAAGCACGCAGTAAAAGTTTATAACGCAATCCACAATACAAGCTTTGCACCCGCAGATATAAAAGATATAAAAGGTGTTGACTTGGGAACAGAGAGAGAGAGAGAGAAGTATTGTTACCTTCTCACTTATTCTTTCCCCTGCACCGACCTGTCAATTGCGGGCAAGATGGGCGGAATGTCAAAAGCCGATTGGGAAAACGGCAATAGTACAAGAAGCGGGCTATTGTGGGAAGTAGAACGCATATTAAATGAAATCCCGAAAGAAGCATTGCCGAATGTCTTGGTAATGGAAAACGTTCCACAGGTCCACGCAGAAGCAAACGAAATTGATTTTGAAAGATGGTTAAAATATCTGCGTGGTCGTGGCTATTATAATTTTTATAAAGATTTAAATTCCAAAGAATACGGCATCCCGCAAAATCGTGATAGATGTTTTTGTGTTTCAATCCTGTCTGATGATTTTATTGATTTTGAATTTCCAGATCCTGTAAAACTTACAAGCATAATGAAAGACTATTTGGAAGAAAGTGTTGCTGATAAATACTATGTAAATACTGAAAAGGTTAAAAACCTTATAACAGATTTGCAGAAAAACGGAACACTTGAAACCCTAGAAAATGCGGGGGGGGGGGCAGACTGTGATTCTTAAAAATAAGGGAACGCAGTTTGAAAAGAAAACAGATATTGCAACCTGCTTAATGGCTAGAGATTACAAAGGTTATGGAAATCAATTTGGAAATGGGGTTATAGAATTATGTTGATAAAAGAAGTTGTATGTGTGGGTGGTCTTACTGATGAAAAAAAAAGTAATGGCGGAACGCAATATTATCAACAACATAGAATCTATTACGGGGATATTGCTTTAGCAATGCCCGCAAATCTACCGAACGGGAGTTATATGTACATCGTGAAAGAGAAAAAAATAATTTGTTGCAAGTTGGATAAAATGCCCGAAGGAAAGCTTATTCACGACATAAAGGATGCAAGGGTGTGCGATCTGGAAACAGAAGTTGCATCTACAGTTTGTGCAAGATATTACAAGGGTCTATCCGCACACAAAGACAATATGATTTTAGAGCATACAGAAGGGGAAGAAATGAAAATAAAAAACTGTACAAAACAAGGGTTTCTTGAATGTCCTGTTGGCGGATGTTTTGACGGACAATTTCCAAATTCAGACGATAGACGGGGAAGGGTTCAAGATGGCGGAAACGTTACCCCGACACTTACGGCAGAAGCAAGCAACCAGATCTATTTGAATGTAGACGAATGGCGAATCCGCAGATTGACACCCCGTGAATGTTGGCGGTTGATGGGTTATTCTGATGAAGATTTTGAAAAGGCAAAGAGCGTTACAACAGATACGCAGTTATACAAACAGGCGGGAAACGCAATTGTCAAACAGGTTTTAATGGCTATCTTTTCCCAATTAAATATAAAAGGTGTTACCCCGTGGAATGAAAAAAAATAAAAATATTTCAAAAAGTGTTGACATAATAAGTGTTAAGATGTATTATATAGACCTATCGAAGCAATAGGGGGCTTAATTATGACAAAGGCAGAAACAACGCTTTCAAGACTTGTAAAGAAAGCAACAGAATTCGGGCTTGTATGTTTACCAAGATATGCAAGAGTTATCGAAGAATCAGAAAACGCAATGTTTATTTCTGGTAAAGATAAAAAGGGGATTATCTACGCAGTTATTTTTGTAAAAGGCGGAAAAATTGATTTCTTTGAAACAAGAAACGAAGAAGAAGCCGAATGCAAAATGCTTATAGTAGCATAAAACAACGGGCGGGAAACCGCCCTTAAAACTAGGGAGATAAAATGAAAACATTTATTAGAGCAGATTTTGATTTTCAGTCGGAAACAGACCAGATCAAGCATTGCACGGGTTATGTTATCTGTGAAGATGTGGAACTTCACGAAAACGGAAATTCTACTTTCAAGGTTCATTCAGTAATTGTGCAAAAGCTTATTGCAAAGAATCCAGATTTTGAAAAAGTGGAAGAACTTGCAATCAAGAATTGCAAACTGTTTGAAGATGAAATAATAAATGTGGGAAGTCTTGCAGACCATCACAATTAAAACAAAGCCCCGAAAAGGGGCAGGGGGCATAAATGAGAGATTTATATAAAATGAAATGCGGATGCACTAATAATGCAGTTTCGGGTGATGGCAAGCCTGCTTGTGCAATTCACGGATGCACAAACATTGAATTCAAATGTGAAGGAAACAAGGGGCTTGAAGGCAGAAAGGCAAAATGCAGTTATGGCGGAAGCATCGTTGATAGTTCGTGGGATCTGGCATTCTTTCAGCATAAGCCGAATGAAGAATATGATGAATATTACTGCGGATGTTATGGTTGGGATTAAGGATGGCGGAAATGGGAAAAGATATGTTTGAAAAGTTCCGTGATGGAGAATTGCCGAAGGATATACAGAAACAAATAATTTCTTCGGCAAATATACACGGGCTTGATGATGAAAAAAAATGGTGGTTTACTGCGGGTTTTTTTACGGCAGAAAAAATCAAGGAAATTAGAAAAGCAGAAGGGCTTGAAGATTAAGGGGGGGGCGGAAAATGGAAATAATAAAACTTTATGACCTTGTAAAAAAGTTATTGCAGGAAAAAGAAGAACTGCGGGGAAACGATGATTTGTTATATCTTACAGTAATTAAAATAGTTCATCCGTATTGGAATAACGGAAGAATTACAACAAATGTTGAAAATATGACAATCTGTGAATTCTTCACTTGCCGAAAAAATATTGACATTCCAACTTTTGAAAGCGTTACAAGATGCAGAAGAAAAGTACAGGAAGAAAGACCAGATCTAAAGCCGTGTAAAAAGATACAAGAAGCACGAACAAGGCGGGAAGAAGAATTTTATAATTGGTCGAAATTGAAACAAGTAGAATTCGATTTTTAGTGTTGACAATAGACACTAATTGTGTTAAGATTAAAACATCAAAGCAATAGGGGGCTTTAATATGGCATATATAAGACAGTATTTTTTTGAAGTAACAGACGATAGACAATCAATCGTTATTGGTACAAATTGGAATCCAGAAACAAACAAATTAAATCAGATTGGATTGATTACAAAGAATAATCTTTGTTCTGCTTTTATTGATTTTCAATTTAAGTTTGAAAACGGACAGAACATTGATATGAAGCGGGTATTAATTACAGAAGCTTTGACAAGCGTTATAGAATACTTTTCAAAAGATGATTATATAGCATTATGCGAAATACTTTATCTTTGGGGGTAAAATGAAATACACCATCGGGCAGAAAGGGGAAAAATATTATAAAAAGTTTAAGCCCTTCGGGGCAGATCTGGCAATAATCCTGTTATTAATTATAACTTGGGTTTATATATTATTTGAAGTCATAAGGGGGTAAAATATGACAGATTTGAACCATATTGTTTTAATCGGCAGACTTACAAAAGATTGTGGGTCTGATGAAAGAAGCTTTTCTTATATCGGTAATGGAACTGCAAAGGCGGTTGTTTCGCTTGCCGTGAATCGTTCAGTAAAAAAAGGCGATAAGTGGGAAGATGAAGTTTCTTTTTTTGATGTTACTATCTGGGGCAAGATGGCAGAAAACTTGAAACCTAATCTTGTAAAAGGCAAGCAAATCTGCATTGAAGGTTATCTGAAACAGGACCGATGGGAAAAAGACGGAAAGAAAGAAAGCCGTGTTAATATTACTGCGGAAAAAGTGCAGTTGTTGGGCGGTGGAAATAATCAGCAGAATGGCGGGCAGAATGATTCGGGCTTTCCAGAAGATAACCCGTTCGGAAACTAGGGGGTAAAAATGGCAAGCAAATTAAAAGACGGAAGCAAAGACGGGGCAAGATTTTCTGTATACCTTCGCCCGTGTCAGTTAGAATGGTTGGATGCAGAAGCGGAAAAAATGGGTGTTTCCCGTTCAAAATATATTGAATTGAAAACATTTCCAAAAAGCTTGCAGTTGCTGAAAGATAAAAAAGGGGCAAAGAAAGGTGAACGGAAAGCAGATTAAAAAAATCCGCAAGGAAATAAATAAAAGTGTGGATGAAAAAGAAAAGGAAGTTGTTGAAGTTATTTACAACAGGTTCAATTCTTATCCATTCGGCAAACGTTTTAAAATGGCAGTAAAACTGTTATTCAAAAAATTATAGGGGGCTAAAATGACAATCTTTGAAAAGCTGAATGAAGCAAGACTGCGTTTTCAAAATGCGGGAATCCAGAAAAGCGGAAAAAATGCTTATGCGGGATATACTTATTACGAACTTTCAGACATTCTGCCCGAAGTGAATAAACTTGCAAACGAACTGAAATTCTGTTGCGTGGTAAACTTCGAAAATGAAATTGCAAAGCTAGATTTCTGCGATCTGGAAAAAGATGAAAGAATTACTTTTACAAGCCCAATGAGTACGGCAAGTCTTAAAGGATGCCACGAAGTGCAGAATCTCGGAGCGGTTGAAACATACATCAAGCGTTATTTGTATCAGAATTGTTTTGAAATTGTGGAATCAGATGTTCTTGATGAAACAATGAATCCTGCCGAAAAGGCGGGCGGAAATAATGAAGTTGATAATCTAATTAAACAGGTGCAGGCAAGAATGAATACTTTCAACGATGAACAGTTAGATTATGCAAACAAAGCGATTAAATATCGTGATGTTGCAAGACTTAAAGATTGCCTTAAACAAAAATTGTAACCTTGCCCCGTATGGGGTGGTAATATTAGGCAGTCGGGAAAGACCGACAACCGTATTTTTTTATTCACATTTCTAGTTATGAATTCATTTAAGTTTTTTAAGAAGGTTCGTTGAAAGCTTAAAGAATAAAAGTGAAAAGCCGTGTCGGGCGGTGCAAATGATAATGAAGCGGGGTGATATTTACGACTCTAATCAAGCTGCGGAAAGTTCCAGATGTTGCACAAAGACATTTTTTTATTTCGGGGGCTGATATGAAAATAATTGCATATACAGAAATAACAGAAAACGGGCTTCTAATTCATTACCCGTCAAAAGAAGTGCAGGCAGAGATCCTGCATTTATACCAGACTTCAAAAGAAAAATACAACGGCTATTTTAAAATAGATATTGAAAAACCTTATCCCGCAAGGACCACGGGGGCAGGGTCGCAGAATAATCTCTTTTATTTGCTTCTAACTGAATTATGCAAGGTAACAGGAAATGACCTTGAAGATGCGAAAGATGCCCTAAAAGAAAAAGCAATAAAGCGTGGTTATCCTTATCGGATAAATAAATTGACAGGCAGAATAAAGCCCTATTCAACAACCGAAGTAAATACAGTTGAAATGGGTTATCTGATAGACGAAACGAAACAGGAATGTTGTGAAAACGGAATAAATCCCGATATTGTTCCAGATTAAAAAAGTGGAGTAAAATATAAAAAGGTGTTGACAAGTGGGTATAAATGTGTTAAGATATAGACATATTAAAGCAATAGGGGGTTTAGATATGACAACATTATATTACACAGTAACAGAAAGTGGAAAATTAAGAGCATTAAAAAAGGTTAACGAATATGAAGTTTATGAGCCTATCACACTTCACGGAAAAATGTTTGAAAGAAAGACAGTTGAAGGGCTTTCAAAGCTTCTTGCAAAGCATATAAACGGAAACTTTGGATTGAAAAGAGTATAAAAAACAGGCGGGGCGAAAGCCCTGCTTCAAACTTGGGGGCAACGGATGGAAGAGAAAATAAAAGCATATCTGGAAGAAAAAAAACTTCAAAGAAGAACAAAATAAGATTAAGGCAGGAAACTGCCTTTTTGTTGTATGGGGGTAATAAATGAGAAATCCGACTTATATTTACAACAAGGAAGGTCCAGACGAAGAAGAAGTAAAACAGATACTTCTTGAAAATCAGTTTGTAACAGAAGAAGATCTGGAAGAAATGACAGAAGAAGAAATTCAAAAAAAGGTCTAGTTATTTAGAATGGCGGGAAGAATACAGAGCTGAATATATAGGGGGATAAAATGACAGAAGAACAGGTTAAACAGAAGTTCAAAGAAACATATCCAGACTTTATGAGAGGTGATGAACCATTAAGCCCATATTTTGATATATGGGAATATGGTATTGAAATAGCAACAAAGGAATTGCAATCAGAAAAAGAACGTCTTGCAAAACATATCCTTGAA
>JAZLBQ010000018.1:0-2268 GCA_045613785.1 Candidatus Enterousia sp.
ATCGTTTAATAAATACCCTACAACAAACGAAAAAGCATTTATTGCTTCCACATTGCTAAATCGTGCTATTCCACAAGCAACGATAAAACAATCGGCTAATTCAGTTGCTGCGTCTTCTGACAATAGTCCACACTCCCAAAACTCTTTTACTTCGTCATCAAACTTTTTCAACTGCCCTTCCAGTGTTGCATCTGGAAAGGTCTGTTCGTGCCATAAAATTATACTTTTGATTGTTTCTTTCATTTTTTATCCTTTTATTACAGCCAACGGGGTTAATTTTACAAGAATTTTTACCAGGTCTTTTTGTTCTTCCATCACAACATCTATATCTTTATATGCTGATGGGGCTTCGTCCAAGGCATTCTTGTGTTTCAAAGAATGGATAATGCCCTTTGAATCCAACAAAGCCTGTTCTTTTCCCAAGTCCAGGTTTTCAATCGCTTTGGTTCGTGACATTTTGCGACCAGCACCGTGCGAACAAGAGCACAGGCTTGCTTCGTTGCCCAGACCCTGCACGATATACGAATTGGTGCCTTGTGAGCCAGGGATAATCCCGACGGTGTTTGTTCTGGCTAATGTTGCCCCCTTGCGGTGCACATAAACATTTTTGCCATAATGATTTTCCAATGCGGCGTAATTATGATGTATGTTTATTTCGTCTAAAAATTCTACATCTGGCACAACCCGAGCAAATTCTTCTTTGATTGCGTTTGACATCGCCTGTCTGTTGGCATAAGCAAAGTCCAAGCACAACGATATTTCCTTAATATATTGGTCAAAATATACGTTGCTTTTCGGCAAAACCGCCAAATCATTTTTAACAATTTCGTTATGTTTCCATTTCAAACATTCTTCTTTTGCCCTGTCGTTGTAATAATTTGCAACTTTGTATCCAAGATTTCTTGAACCAGAATGAATCATAAACCAAATATGACCATCGTCGCCACGCTGGATTTCAATAAAATGATTTCCGCCACCCAATGTGCCAAGTTGTCTTTTTGCTGATTCATATTCCTGTTGGCAGACAAATGTTTGTTCCCATCGTGAATCTTCAAAAATTTCGTGTTCTTGGTCTTTTTTATGGTGGTTAAAACCAACTGGGATTCTGGCTTTAATGCCGCCTTTGTATTCTGCACAACCGCCCAAGATGGACTTTAATTGTTCTTGTGATATGTCTGTCAAAGATGTTTTAACTGCCAACATTCCGCAACCAATATCCACACCAACCATATTTGGACAGATTGCCCCGTCCAATGCAACCACACCGCCGATTGGCATACCATATCCTTCGTGTGTGTCTGGCATTAAACACACATTACCAATCAGCCACGGGTGTTTTGATATATTTATTGCCTGTTCAATAGCCCCTTGTTCTGGTTCGTTGCACCAACATAAGATGTTTTCTATAATTTTATTCATTTTTCTTCCTTATATCATTTTGCTGATGTCAGCAATATGTTCTGTCTGTTCAAGGGCTTCGTCTGCATAATCGCACATCTTGGTTGCAACAGCGAACCATTTTGCAGGTGCGTTCGGTTTGTCCAATTCGTCTTGATAATGCAACGATATTTCTTTCAACGCCTTTCGTGCGATTTCCAAATCTTCAAGAACGCACTTATGGTTTCCGTGCCATACTTCAAATTCTTCACGCATTGCTTCGTTTTCTTTTTCCAACCGTTCCGCCTTGTCCGCTTGGGCGACCACTTCGTGTAAATATGCCCATCTGTCGCCATCTCTGACATTATGCCCCCATAATCCCCCAGGGCTTGACATTATTGCACCGTTGGAACATTGAATTATTATAGGTTTGTTCCTGTCTGGTTTAACGTCTGGTGTTTTCCAAATTGAATTACTCATTCTGAATCCTTTGTTTCATTTATAACTTGTTCCAGTTGATGTTTATAAAAGCCTTCTACTCCTTGCCCTAAAATGCCAGCAATTATAGTCAATACTTTTAATAATGCTTTTTCTCTAAATGTCATTTTATTCCCCTATGTTGTTTTTCATTTCCGCCCAGTTATTGTAGCCGTTTTGTTTTGCTATCACGTGCTGGCATTTCATAAGCGTTATATTGTCGCAATCGTGAATTACGTTTTTGACCAATAACAACGCTTCTGGATTACCCGCTTTGTATTCTTTGAATAATTTTTTTGGCGGCACGTTTTTTATATTCAAGTTTTGCCATTGTTATTCCTTACTGCTTTTAACCAAGTAAATTATAGTTCCGCAGATTATCGCTGTGATTATTATTGAAGCCATCGTAAATCC
>JAZLBQ010000019.1:0-1042 GCA_045613785.1 Candidatus Enterousia sp.
GCCCAAACGGGCGTTTTTTTGTTGTTTGCTTTCTTTACATTTTATTCAAATCTGCAATCAGTGTATCCAGTCTGCTGATTGTTTCTTCATCTGCCAATGCTGCTGCGATTGTGCGTGCAGAATTCAAATCATCTTTTGCAGATACGATATCTCCTTGTTTCAGGTTCAATGCTGCAGATTTTTCAAAATAATTCATTGCCTGTGCAGACAAACGTTCACGGTCGTTCATATCTGTCAAACCCTGAATCTGTTCGGAAATAACACGCACAGCGGATGTATAGTCTGCGATAGCTTCGTTATACATTGCCATTGCTGTGTATGCTTCTGCACGTTCTGCATAAACGTCTGGTGTCACAACACCGTTTGGACGTGCCAAAGAATTGGTAAAGTCTGCAATTGCACCTTCCCAGTTTTTCAGCCACAAATTCAAACGACCACGTTTTGCATACATATCACGTGATGCCAGCACAGATGATGGGTTCTTGGCTTCTGCTGCCATTGCATTGTTGATATCGTTCAGTGCTGCATTATAGTCTTCTAAACGTGTGTTTAACAAAGAACGGTCATAATATGCCACAGAATATGTTGGGTCAATTTCGATTGCTTTGTCGAAATCTGCCATTGCGTTGCGATAATCGCCCATCTGCATATATGCTTCACCACGCAGTGTGTATGTGCTGACGGTTGCTGCATCGCTGTCAATAGCGGTTGTCAAATCTGCGATTGCTTCTTCGATATTACCTGCGACTAATTTTTGTTCGCCGCTTTTGTAATAATCTTCCGCCATCTTCAAAACTTCTTCTGTGACTTCTGCACTGTCATCTGTCAGTTTTGGCATATTGTGTGCACGTCCCAGAATATAGAATGTTGATGCGATAAAGAACAAAATGATAAACCAATACACATAAATAGACAAAGACCATGGATGCATGCATGTCTTTTTTGTAACTGGCTTAACAGTGCTTTTTACCGCAGAAACCTGGGCTTTTTTTGCATTAACTTTTTTCTTAGCAGGTGTTTTTTTCATATAAATCTCCCTTCC
>JAZLBQ010000020.1:0-3138 GCA_045613785.1 Candidatus Enterousia sp.
CCGTCTTTCTGCATTCGGCAAAGTGTTTCAAATCTTCCGTGTCCGTCTAAAATATAATTAGTCTTGCCCGATTTCCAGATATAGAACGGGAACGAAAAGCCGTATTTAATAATTGACAGTTTTATTTTGTCATAGTCTATATCCGTGCGTTCTTTCAGTCCGCCCTGCAATTCTGTCATTTCTGCAAGTTCAAGTGTTTTTTCGTTATCGCATTTAATGCTGATAGTCTGAATATTTTTCATTTTCTGCACCTTTTTTCGTTTTTTTCAAACACCCTTTCAAGGGCTTTTTCAATATTTATTCCTTCCTGTCCGCAGATGGAAAGAACGCAAACAATTATATCTGCAAGTTCATTTTCAAAATGCTCTCTCAATGTTTCATCTGCTTGCAAAAAAGTCCAATCATTATACGCTTCATTTGCTTCTAAAACTTCCCCCGCACAATGCTTTAATGTTTCAAAAGTATTTTCTTTCAAGCCCCGTTTCTGTGCTATCTCATAGGCTTTCACGCTTGCTCTTATTAAGTCCATTTTTCTTCCCCTTTTCTCGTATCTTCCAAGCCGTATTTATACCGATAGAAATTATAATTGATAACCAGAAAGAAAGAAATAAAAACAGGAATAAAAAAAGAATAGCTTTTAATAAAATAATCACTTTCCGCCCCCTTGATTTTCATTATACAATGCTTTTATACATTCCGCAATAATTAAAAAAGCATCCTGCCATTGTTTCAAATTTTCTGCATCCATAGGTATTCCCTGCCGTGCTTTTCTATTCTCCATTTTGTCCCCCGCTAAAATCCCGCATTTCTTTTAATAATATATCAGCAAGTTTATCAAGAATCTTGCCTTTGCTTTTTCCCACATCCACACTTGCATTACAGGCAAGGGAACAAACCAAGCATCCGTTATATGTTGAATCTATAAAAAATGACCCGTATTTTTTACGGTTCACTTCTGTGTTTCCGATTGCGTGTGCATACTGCATTTGACCTTGATTCAATGGCTTTCCGCAAACGGCACAAACCCCGCAGGATCTGGAAAAAGCTTTTTCCCGTTGCTCTCTCTGTTTATCTGTCATTTATAATACTTCCTTACTTCATCCGACAACTTCGGCAACTGTCCGCAACCTTTCAATTCGGGGCATCTGTTACCAAACCACCAACAGGCAGGATGGCAACACAAACCAACCGCCCGCAAAAAAGGTTCTTCACTAGTCCATAATTCTTCTACAACCGCCCAAATAAATTTTCTTGTATTTTCTTCGGTGCGGTTGCACAATCTCTGCTTGCACATTTCAATAAATGATTCTGCCGTGTGGTCTTGAATAAAAAGCTTTTCTTCATAAGGGTCGTTGCTTCTTGGCTTTCCTGTCCAATCTGGTCTGCTTGATTGAACGTATGGTTGCGGGTGTCCTTTTGTTGCTCTGATAATCTGCATAATAACAGATTTCGGTGCAGATGCTTTTAATCTGAACTTGATACAACGTATAGTTGAATGATTGGCAATAATTTGTTTTACCCAATAATTAACTTCATCAGCGGGCTTTTTCTCTAAAAAATTATTTATACCCTGCGTAATTTTACAGGCTTCTTTGTAATCTGATAACGGATGTTGATTTAATAATTTAATTTCTATCATAGCCATTTTCTAAAATCTCCACATCAGTTCTTAATAGTCTGATTTCTTTTTCCTGTAATTCAATTATTTCTTGCATTTTATATATTTTTATATCCGTTTGTTTTTCTATTTCTGATATTCTGGAATTATATTCTATGCAGAATGATAGCATTATAGCAATCAAACAAAATATTAAACAAATAAAATATTTCATTCACTCTCCTTTGGAAGTACAATTTCTTTCCAAGCGTAAACTTCTGACGGGTTTATTTCATCGTCATTTATATCATCATAAAAGCAAGGGTCTGTTGTTTCTTCACCTTCTTCATCACAATAAAAAGAATATAAACCTGTACGAACACTGACACTAGATTCTGAGAAATCAACCTTCCCATCTTTATTATAAGTATTTGAATAAAGAAAATAGCAGTTTTGATATGCTTTCGGTAAATCTCCGTCTTTCACAAAATGCCATTCATTCGCCTTGTTATAGCCGAACTCTGCACCGTCTTTCCATATCTTAGATGTTCGTTCTGAATCAACAAACATACACAAACCATTTTTCTGAATAGTACAATTTTCTTTACCATATTCTTCTGCTTCTTTCTCAAACATAGTTACTCCTGTGCAATTATAAAAGTTGGCAAAATCAAATCTGTATTAAGATAATCTAGAAATAATTTCAACATATAAAAATCATTCTCACAGTATTTGACACGGATAATTTCATATATCAGCGGATGCAAACCAATCTTGAAACCACATTGACTTTTGGAAAAAATATACAATCCTTTCGCAATGTTTGACAACGATTTGTTTCTTTTATGTCGTTTAATTCTGTGAATAAATCTTTTAATTTTTTTCATTTTTCCACCTCGCTTAAAAATTGCTTTGCTTCTGCATAAATTGCTTTTATACCTTCTTCTGTATAAATATCCTTGTTTATCATAGCAACCATTCTTACTATCCTTTTCAGTTCTGCATTTTCTTCTTGCAGTTCCTTTATTGCTTCGGTTGCTCCTGCTATGTAACCACTTATTCCGTGACAATCAATACAACCTTGCTCACATTCATCTGCATTTACACACCAATCGCAAGCATTTTCTTTTACCCATTCTTTTGCTTTCTGTCTAAGTTCTTCTGTCATTTTTCCACCTCGCTATTCAAGAAGGCTTCTGCCTTTGCTATCCATTTTCCATAGGCACAGTCATCACAAAAAAATTCTTTATTTACAAAATCACATCTTTCTTCACAAACATTTTTTTTAATTCCTTTTATAGCAAATTTAATTATTTCCTTTGCTTCGATAATCTGTTTACTCAAATTATCCATAATCATTAAGTTGATTGTGCTTATGCCTTTTTGCATTACTTTAAACAAAATATTGTTTTCATCTGTCAGCTTGCCTTTGTCTGCCTGTAATTCAAGGATATGTTTTGCAAGACGTTCTTTTTCTGATTGCAATTCCTTTGTTGCTATTTCAATACCATATTCCCATATATCAAAATATGGGCTTAATG
>JAZLBQ010000021.1:0-40594 GCA_045613785.1 Candidatus Enterousia sp.
ACGCAGATTCTGCATTGTGTTGGAGTTGATTAAAGCACGAGTTGCTTCGCCTTCTTCGTGAATTGCCGTCTTCAAATCGCAGCAACACTGTTGAACGCCTACACGAACGCTGTCAATGTTGCGGTTGGTTTCGCAGCAACACTGTTGTGCAGCAAAACGGTTTTCAGCAATCTGCGAACCGATTGTATTGAACCCTGTCAACATACCTGTGTTCTGTGCATAAAAGCCGTCACACAAGCCCTGTGTAATACCGTCTAATTTTGCCAATACACGGTTATCAGCGAACCCTTGTGCCAATGCCGCAGTGCCGAAAGCACCGCTTCCGCCACCAAAGCCACCAAAGCCACCGCCCCAGCCATTGCCACCGAATATCAGTGCAAACAGCAAGAACGCCGCCCAATCATTTCCAAAGCCAAAGCCACCGAAACCACCATTAGCCATCATAGGATACTGGTTATTGCCGATAACCGCAGCAATGTCGGATAAAGAGTATTTTTCCATTTTGTTTTCTCTTGGTTAAAAGTTCTCGACCAGTTATAAAGAAAATCTTTACAAGTGGGATTTATCTCAAACCGAGAGATTTCAAATCTTCTTCGGTGAATCTTTTCTCGTTGATGTCTATGCCTTTTGATTTTGCACAGTTCAACAGAGTTTGTAATTGGGACTTTGGGTCTTTTCCACGCATCATCTGGTTAAATGTTTGCATCATAGGCGTTCCCTGAAACGACCCCGACATTACCTGCTGTGCTAATTGCTGTAATGGATTCATTGCCTTGCCCCTTTATTTTTTGTTCTATTTCATCCAGTTTCGCCATAATCGCACGGATTTCTGGCATTTGTTCTGTTGCACTTTCTTTCTTATATGTTTCCAGTTCTATGTTGCCGTCCATATTCCACTGGCGGACATAGATTTCATTAACTGCCTTGTTTATGCCGATATGAACCGTTCCAGGCATAAGTTGTATGTTTAATAGGTCTGATTGGTTGGAAACATAGAAACACTGCACCTGTGGCTGTATGCCTTGCAGGTTTTGTATCGTCTGCGGGTGCGATTGCTGATACTGTTGTTCCAGTTGAGCCAGTCGCATTGCAGGCGGTTGATAATACGGGTAGTTATTCATACTAACTCCTTTTGGATATTAGTATTGTAAGAAAAAGGGCTAACTTTCGTTATGCCCTAATTTATGAACCCCAAAAATCTAGGAAATCAGCCTATCAACGGCGTTTTTATGATGGGTGAATACACGTCTGACGGATATATTTAGGTCGTATGCAATCTCTTCAAACATCGGCTGTGTTTCTTGCGCATAACGAGCCAACATAATTTTGCGTTCCAAAGCATTATCGGTGTATTCATAGACCCATTTCTTAAACAAGTCGGGATACCGCTTGCCTATTCTGCGTAGAAATATGTGAGTAAAGAACCAATAAACTGCTTTATATTTCACGATGCTCATCTTTTTTCGTGGCTTTTGCTATGATTTGTTCTGTCGTTCTAAACACTTTTGGCGCACGACCTGCCCGTGGTCTTTTTAATATTACTCGCCCGCCACGACCGCCACCAACGCCAACTACTTTCATATATTGTCTAGCCATTTGTCATACTCTGGTTATTTTGTTCCCCGTCTTGGTGCATTTCTACACTTGTTCCACTAAAACTACTCGCATAATAGCCAAAGTGGATTCCTGCCCAGATAAGGTTGTTGATTATAAGTATAATTAAAAACCATTTGCAAAGCGATAGGAATGTTTCCACAGCGATATTTGGTTCTTGTTTATTCATTTATATAGTCCTTTGTATATACAACATCCTATACAATGATTTGTGTATTGTCAACGACTAATTCCAGTTCGTTGATTTCCGCTGTTCTTGCCTGTATATACGCTTTGAGTTCTTCCCACTCTTCGGCAGACATTTCGCCACGCAGGTATTTGAACTGCTTATAATCCACAGCAGCAATCTCTTCTTTTAAGACCGCAATGCGTGCCTGTGCTTTTTCATAATCGGACATTTTTGGACTGGTGTATTCTGTAATTGTGTATGTCCCGTTGTCGTTTGGCGTTATTGAATATTTTCTGCCATTGGCATTGTTCCAATTGGCAAACGCCGTGTATTCTGATTTTGTTATAATTTGTCCATCATAATACATATTGTTCCCCTTTATTGTGCCGACATTCCGCAGACCTGCCAATATTGAACTTGACTTGTGACATTGCTCGTGCTTTGATTCTTACAGCCCAAATAAACCTGTGTCGTGGATGTTTGCTTATTATTATTCACAGCAGGAACCAAGTTCCCGTTATCAAATGAAATTTGAATGTTGTATTTTGTATCACTCATCGGAATCGGCATTGTGACATACCAGGCTGTTCCAGTCCCTGCATTTATGGTTCTGGGGGTAAAATCACTGCCCCCCTGTTCAACCCAGCCTGACTTATACTTACGATACCACGTGTTTCCGTTATCCGCTGTCGGTAGTTGCGATTCTACAACATAGTCAACTTCATCGTCTAAATTAAACACCAAGTCATTCTCGCCGATTTCTCCTTCGTGAAGTTTCATTTGTTCGTCTGTATCAAACACGTGAATATTCAATTCTGTTAAAACTGTATCAGCCATTATTCAACTTCCTTTGGTTCTTTAATTTCTTCCCACTTGTCGGCACTGTCGCCATTGCGCAACCAATGCCCGCTAGATTCTGCGCCCGTTTCCTTGTTGCGTAAAATCATACCTTCGTCCGGTATTAACATTGGGCGTTCTTCCAATTCGGCAATCTGGTCTTCTGGCACAGATTTGCCAACTGCCAACCAAACCGATGTGCCGTCTTTGAATTTAACAAAATAAGAATTTACAATTTTCATATCTGCTCCTTATTTTACAAATCAAAATAAATTTCTGTCGCACCAAACTTATAACTATATCCATCGCACGCTTCAATCGCCGCCTGATTTGCAACAGCAAAGTGCAAGTTGCACTTATAACTTGATGATGTGTAGCACAGATAACCGCTTACTTCTGTTGCCGACGGCAAGTTTATAGAAACGGTTCCTGAGTAGTTCATATAAAATGTTCCATAATACTTAGAACTGCCACCGACGATTTTATTTACCTTAGAAAAAGTATATGTATTGCCTGTCTGCAAAGCACGAAAACACACGTCCCCTTGTATCTCTTCTAAAACAGGAAACACCTTGTCCAAATCTACATATTTTTTATCAAAACAATCTCTGAAACAATTTTTAGCATTTATTTTTTTTAGCCTTGGGAACACTATATCTATATCCGGGCTAGTATATACACCTCCGTAAAATGCGCCATCAAATGCCGCTTCGCTTGTAATTTCTTCTAAGGAATCAAATCTTCCCGTTATTTTTGTTGCCCCCATAAATGCTTGTAGAAACCCTTCTGATAATACACTGGTCAAATCTGGTGCTATTATCGTAATTTCGGATGATGAACGATAAAAACGATATAGGAACCCCCCATAGTTCACAGTTTTAACGCCTGTCAAATCCAATGTAATCACGCCAGTTGGTCTACTATAACCCCCATCTGCATCAACATTCCCTATCATATTGTCAATAGATACGCCGAACTTGGTCTTTGCGACTTCTTTCTTTATAATCTTCGTGACCCCAACGGGTTTCTTGCCCAGATATACAGTCATTAGTTATACCTTTTGATTATTACTTTTGTTCCGCCGTCTTGTGGTTCTTGCCAACTTGCTGTTGACCCGTCTGTCGTCAGCACTTTGCCTGCGTTTCCTGTCTGGTCTGGCAAGGCATCTATGTTTGCAACCGCATCAGCAATCGCCGTTGCTACCTGTGCTTTACGCATTAAAGACACTTCCAACGCATCGGCATAGGTCGTGTTGTCATCTGTGGTCGGTGCTGTGTCAAACTTAGTCTGTGCGACAATGTCCAATCCGTTATTAGTCGCAATAGTCGCAACCCCAGCAGTAATGCTAATATTTAATGTGCCTTCGTCCGTGCCAACCGTCAGGTCTTTCGTGGCAAGCGTGTTGTTATACAAGGTTGTTATATACCCAGATGACCACGGAACGGCGCTGCTCCCCAAACTAATGCCGCTGGTTGCCCAAAAGGCGTTGCCTTCAAGATAATATCTGTCGGTTCCATATTGACCAACGTGAATTTCAAGCCCATTTTCGGTTGATGTCTTAATACGTCCCTTAAATGTAGAATCTTTATAAAAGACAATGTCCCCAGTCATATTTCCGCCACTCAACGGCAAATAACCGCTCAAATCAACCTGGGTCGTGCCAATCAGTTCAAACGTCTGTGTCGCTGTAATCCATACGTATTCGTCATATACATCTGGTGCCGTGCCGTCTTTGGCCAACAGATAGATAACGCCCTTTTGCCCTGTTTCTGGTAATTCTTGAACCACGACAGCGTCAAAACCTGCACCGCCACCTGCACCTGTCGCACTGATGACGTTGTTAGAAATAATAATGTTATCGCCTGCCGTCAACTGGTCTTGCTTTGTCGCAATCTCTGCCGCCTGTGCTGTAATCTGTGTCTGTAATTCGCTTGCCATTTCGTTCAGGTCATCACGAATGTCCATTTCTTCGTCCAGCAACTGCTGTTTTGTTATCAGATGATTTGTGCCACTTGCCGATTCTGGAATCTTGCTTTCAATCCCTGCAACTTGGTCGCCCAACGACGCTTGATTGCCACGCAATGTCGTCAGTTCGCTTGCGTGTGCCGTGATTTGTGTCTGCAACCGACTATCTTCGGCGTTCATATCATCACGGGTCTTGACAATCGCAGTAGAATTAGCGTCTATCTGTGCGTTGGCAACCGTGAACTTGTTATCAATCTCGGTCTTAGAATAAACTTCCGTTGCAGGTTTAGCCCACCCAGAGAACGTCATATCATCGCCGTTGCGGGTGAACTCTGGCATTGCTCTGCCGCCGTCTTCAACCTGTTCAATATAGTCATAACGGCTGAAATAGTCAGCAGGGATAATATACCCTTCCAACAGGTTTTCAATAAACTCTGGCAACAAGACATTGTCAGTTGACACCAAATCTGCATCTATCTTGCGTTGCAACAGAGTCAGGTGGGTCATACCGCTATAAATGGTCGCACTCGCACCTTCGTCATCACACAACACCTGCACTGTCAGCGGGGAACCGCCGTGTGCTTTAATAACTTTCTGTTCGCTTTCGCTGAAATCTATCGCTAGACGCTGGCTGAACTGGCTCGCACATTCACGGATTTTGAACTGCTTTGTGGTCAGGTGGGTCGCCCCGATTTTTACCAACATTGTCAGGGTAATCACACTGCCATTTTGCGTTATTAAACTGTCGCCACACAGGGTCAGCACCCACTTGGCGCTTGGTGCGATAATCGCCGATACTGGATTTGTTTCATCGCCTGTCGCAGGGAAAGTGTAAGTTGCGTTCAACCACAGCCCAGCCCCCGAAACACGGCTTGTCGTTGTCAGGTTGCTTTCTGTGCCGACATAGTCGTCCGCTACTGGAACCAACTGCCCCTGATTGACCGCCCAGTTCTGCGCTCCCTTGGCAACCACGACAGATGAATCACGGTCTGCGATATGCCCCATTGGGGAAGATTTGAACGGTGCGACCAGTCGGTCATTTTGGATTTCTACAACCGACTTTGGGGTTGGCTCGCCTTTTAATTTTGCTATGAACTTGTTTTCCGACATTTGTTATAATCCTTGTAAGAACATTGCTGGGTTGAACAAAAGTGATTCAGATAGCGTATTTTGACTGCCTGGCAATCCTGCTTTTTGTAAGATTTGGCTCGGCAAATTCAGAGTTTCCGAATATGGCTGACGCAGCCCACCTTCACTCAACAATTCTCTCGCTTTACCACGAACATAAGGTTTGAATCCTAATCTTACGCCTTCTGTTCCAGACGCAACTGGTTGTTGAATTTCTTTCGGTGCGGTAATGTGTTTAATGTTTGCGAAAAAGTTATCATCAACCACATCTTGTGCGTTTCTTGCGATAGAATACTGTCTATCTATTGCTTTAATGCCTGGCGTTGTGTTTTCTCTAATTACAGACAAATCATCTAATGCGTCTTGTATGTCGTCAACCAAAGCAAAGTTATCTGCCCTGCTCGCTCTTTTCATTCTAGCCCGCAACGCAGTGTTTATATCACGCATACCTTCAAAAGAATTAGGATTTACTTTTGGTGTCTTTTCTGCGTATTTTTCCCAAATGCTCGCCGCCGTTGGGTGTTTTCTGAAAAAGTTAGATATTGCCATACCAGAATTTGTTCCAGCAGGAACTTGTGCTGCAAAATCAGCATATGCTTGTTCCGCCGCTAACATTTCTGGTGTCTTGATTCTTTCTGTTATTTCATTATAGCCTTCTACAATACCACGGTTATAACCTTTTGATTCGGCTTTTTTTGCCAACTGATTGACAGTGTTTATGTCTTTCGCCGCCTGTTGGATTCCTTTATCGCCCTTTCTTACGGCTTCGCCCAACAGTAAAGCATTGTCTAAATCATCAGCGTTATTTGCTAACAAATCATACATAGATTCTGTTATCTCGCCTTTGCTCATAGGATTTTTGCCAAGCCCCTTGCGAATACGACTGCCTATCGTCAATGCGTCTTTGATGCCAGAAACCCCAACAGGGATTAAAGCAGCCGTCAGACCACCACGCAAAGCACCTTCTTGTGCAGACATTAATCTTTCTGACAAGCCACCTTCACCAGCACCTAATCCGCCTAACGCACCATACCCAGTACCAGCCATACCCATTCTAAACGCCGTTTGACCCAAAGTTGCTGCACTGGCTGGGGCTGTTGCACCAAAACTAGCCAAAGCAGGTAGAAAACCACCGGCAAGATTTAGAGCCAATGCTTTATTTGGATTCTGTGCTGCATACCCCTGATAACTTTCACGAGCATTTTGTAAATATTTATCATATTCTTCGCCAGATATTGCACCAGAACGCAAAGCGGCTTCTAATTCATCAGCAAATCCAAAAGACGCACCCTGTGCAACATTACGCAAAGCCCCACCTGTATTATTCCCACGACCACGAACAACATCGCCGACATATTCAACTGTTTCGCCTGCCTTTTGCAAATCAGCCATAATATCAGACTTACTTGGCGCGTTTTGTTCGCCAACCGACTTTCTCAAATCTTCCGCAACGACATCTATCCGTAATTCGCCCGTTTGTGGATTTACATATTGACCCAACGAACTGTCGTCAATTTCATAAATTTTACCGTCAATCTCTATTTCATAGACAGCCATTATCAGCCCTTATTGTTTAATACGAAACCTTATGCCACCAGCAGAAGTTTGCCAGCCGTCAGCACCTTCCAACTTTAAGTTATTTGTGCGACCTTCGTTGGCTTTCTGCTCAGAACTTATTTGTTTAATTGCGTTTTCTGGCGACCATTGCCCTGTTTTACGCAGATAATCAACCGTTGCGTCCCAATGTTGCAGATTTTTAACCAATGGCAAACCTGCTTTCGTCAACTCATCATTTAAGGTCTTTGTCAAACGCTGGTCACGAACATCTGGTGCCATAGTTGGGTCTGCCCCTGCTGCCTGTAAAGCAACCATAACGTCAGTATCTGTGGCTGGTCGCAATGCTTTTAACACATCAAACATACCCTGCATAGCCACCGTCTCAAACTTTTGGTATTCTTGTGCTTGTTGAGTTCCCTTTGATTTTGCTAAACCATAGTCATCGCCAGGCATTGCCGCCACATTTTGTCTTGTCCACCAACCTTGTTCTTTGTCTGTGGGGTCATAGGCAAAAGTATTCCATCTGCCACCAGCCTGGTTTAATTCGTGTATTTTCACATCTGGCAAATTTGTATATTGTGTCAGTCCGCCATCACCAATAGAACCAGCACTACCGTTTCTAGTGTTGCCAGTAGCAACAGGTGTATAGCCCATCAATTCTGACTGTATTTGTCTGTTGCCCATCGCTTTGTCAAACGCCAACGCTGTTGCTAAATCTGCCTGTGCCGATTCATAATCTTGTTTAGCACGGTCAATCGCCGCATTAGCACGAGCATTGAATGCAGAACCGAACCCACGAGCAAAATCGCCCAACCAAGAGCCAGCCCCCTGTTGTGCGGGTATACTCGCCAAAGCATTAGCCAAACCATAACCAAAGGTTTCACGCTGCCTTAATGCTTCATTCAGTGCCGCACGTTCTGCCCCAATTTGATTTCTACGAGCCAACATATCAGAAAATTCTAACGGCTTAGACATTGTTTCCGTATAGGCAGAAGTTTTAACAGGGCGGTCTGCTTGTGCTTGAATTGCACCGGTCAGCCCCTGTATTACATCTGACATAGGATTTAGATACTGCTGTGTATATTGTGTCGCCATATCTTACCCCACATAATTATTTGTAATCGGCGTTGGTGCCAACCAAGAACCCAACCCCATACCAGCAATACCCGCACCAGCACTCAATAGGTTGTTAGCCCACTGATTACGTGCCTGTGTATTCGCAATATTCGCTTGCTGTTGTGCCTGCTGATTCGCCGTCACACGGTTCAAGATATTCTGTGCCATCGTGTTTCCCATATTGAAGTAGTTGCCTTCAACGCCCTGCAACGAACTCAAAACATTACGCAAGCGAGCATCTTCTTCGGTCATCGCCTGTCGCAACTGTGTATTGCGGTTCGCTGCCAACGAGTTCAAGATTGCGTTAGTCGCAGAACCACGAGCCCCACGAGAAATAGCATTGGCTGCGTATTGGTTCGCCGCCTGACGCATATTCGTGTCAATCAAGTCCTGGCGTGCCTTAAAACTTTCACTGCCATAGGACGGGTTTATCAACTCGTTCAAATACTGATTTATGCCCGACTGTGCATCACGCACTGATTCGCTTGCCATTGGCGACAGATTTACACCGCTGGCATTTGCCGAGCCGAAATCGCCCCAATCATAATTTTCGCTGACTTTTGCAGCCGTCACTTCTTTTGGTTTTCCCATTTTATTCTCCTGCCATTACCGACATTAAAATACGTTCTGTTATATTATTTGGCGAATATCCTTGCACCTGCCCCAGAATACTATTGACAGCATTTTCGTTTTCAACAGCACGATTTTTTGCCTGCAATAGTCTATATGCAGTATAATTATAATCGTCTTTTAACAACTGATTCAGATTGCTAAGGCTAAACACGCCTTTCTTGTTTGGACTAACACCATTTCCACGGTTTTGATAAATAGCAAAAACATCGTCTGGCAGAACAGTTAAATCTAATCTGTCGCCATAACCGCCACTATTCGCCCGAGCATTGTTCAAAATGTCTTGTATATGTTTAGGCATATAACTATCCGTGTGGCTAGTCAACAAAGGTGTCATTGTAAAATTCCCCCTTCCGACATATTGCTCTGGCTCTAAATTCATTGGAACAAAATCATATTTATTCATTATTTACACCTTCTATTATATAATACGCAAATCTACCTGCGTTTTTTACCTTTTTGCCGATTTTTTCTGAAATTATTTTCATTTGGCGTTTGTCGGTCTTGATATACACGCCACCTAATCGTGTTGCAAGGTGCTGAATTACGCCAATAACCGACTTTATGTTCTTCCGAGCCGACCAACCACTGACAAAATGCCCAGCGACCCCGTCCGACTCGTCCCAATAGACGGCAAAGCCTGCGATTATGTTGCCATTGTCGTCATACTGAACGAATTTTGTCGCATTGAGATAGTCGTGCCACGGTTCGCCCAGGTTTTGTTCCCACAGGCGAATTATCTCTGGCGTTGCTGTTTCAATGCATTGTATGTTCATTGACTACCCCAACTTGAAAACTCTTATATACCCAAATGTTTCTTTGTTTAATGTGTCGCCGTCCGTTGCGTTGCCACCATTGCCATTGGTCTTTGGCTGACCCGCACCAGCACCACCGCCTGCACCGCCTTGTGCCCAACCAGCAGAACTAAAATTCGCAGCACCACCGGCACCAGCAGAAACAGTATAAGTTTCCCCGTCTATAACAACGGTTGTTGAACCGCCGCCGCCACCACCCCAACTATCGCTTTCTGGGGTTGAACTATGTGCTCGCCTACCATTTACACCGCTTTGTGCTCCACGACCAGCAATATATTCAACGCCTGAAACCCCACCACTTTCTCCAACTATACCAGATATGGTTTTGCCAGATGCGTTAGTGATTTCTATTGTTCTAACAGCACCCTTTCCACCAGACATAAAACTATCGTTCCCGTCTGTAAAACCTGTGCCACCACCATTCGCTCCATTGCCACCAGCAATTTCTATGGCAACGACTTTCGCCGTGCTTGGTATTGTGAACGAATATGCACCATATATTTTTTTCTCAAACAGATTATTTGTTCTGCTGTTGATATATATTTTTATGTAGCCGTTATCTGTCGGATTTATTTGGTCGCCAGTAGCGTTTCCACCATTCGTAACCGCCCTTTCGTTGATAACAAGACCAGCCGCACCGCCTTTTGTGCCACCACCTTTTCCGCCTACTGAATGATACCAGCCACCAGTATAGTCATTCAAAGTTGCACCGCCACCGCCTGACGCTTCATACAGAGTTCCATCTATAACAACGCCAGTGCTACCGCCGCCACCACCGCCGTAAGAAGAAGTTCCGCTAGGTGTGCTATGTGTTCCATTACCACCATTTGTATATCCTGTGCCACCAATGCCCGTGCTAGATGTTGCAGTAGCCCCGATTTTTCCAGTGATTGTTTTGCCTGCCAAAGAACCAATAATATCGCCTAAAACAGTTATAAGTTCCCCACGACCACCAGCACCTAACGATACGTCCCACATATACGCCTTACCACCATTGCCACCAGCAATTTCAATTCTAACGTGACGAGCATTAGCAGGTATTGTATAAGAGAAATCCCCAGCGGTTGTTTTAGAAAAGACAAGTTCTTCTGGTGCTAAATAAGGGTTATATGTCTGACTTCTAAAAAAAGAGTTTAACAGCATAATTTTCTCCTACTGGGTTAAATTATAATACCATTTGTTGTCTAGTTTATTATACACATACAATACACTATATGGCAACGTTGTGTCTATTTCTTCGTTGTTCAACAAGTGGAAAGATGTCCCTAACGACAGAGAGTATAGTCCGCCAGCAACAATTAAAACTATTGTGTGAGAATATTGGTCAGCGCTAACTGTTGGCAACTGTATGCTACTGTTTTCTGTCAAAGTCAAAAATGTTGTAGTATTATCAGCCAAAGCAATAACGCCACCCGTGGTTTTTATGTCGGGTGTGTTTTGATTAAACTTTGTTATAACATCTTGGGTTAAATTTGTGCCATCTTTTAACAATGCTTCATTGGACAGCCGCAACAAAGCACTTTCATTGGCATTAGCCACGTCTTGAACTTCTACAAAGTTTTCATTTATTTTTAATGCGTTTATGCCCTTGCCTGCTTCAAATGTGTGCATTTTATTCTCCTGTCCAAATTAGTTTAACCTGTGCCTGCCCGGCAGTTTCATATATCATAATATAATATATTCCCGCAGGAAACACCATATCTTCGCCATAGGTTATATTTGTATCGCCACTATACAAAATACTAAATGGCAATAAACTTCTATCATCTGTTGTTCTGATAACAACCCTTGCTTCTGCGTTCAGTCCTGTGGGTATCTGTATCGCCAAATCTTCGCCGTCCGCCAATGCTTTGTAATATTCGCACTCTGGCTGAACAATAACCGTGCTACCAGCAATCGCAAACGAGTTCGGTTTTTTACGAACCGCATTGAACAACTGGGTTAAATCATCATCAGGAAACGCAACGGACACTTCGGCATCTTCAATCGCCTGAACGCAGTCGGCATTGCTGTTCGCCAGTGCCTTGAAATTGGCGTTCCACTCGTCTGCCACGACATAAGTTCCAACAGTAAAAGTGTATAATTGGTTTATCATTGTCGCCCCTAATAGTCGTTCATTTCATCAGTTATAAACGTTTGTTTGCTTTCAATTCCCGATATATTAAATTCCATATTCGGGGTTGTGGTGTAAATCTCAATTTGCAGATAACGCCAGTATGGTGGGCGGTCTATCGTCACTAACAAGTCATTGCCTGTAATCGCAAAGAATACACGACCCGACACATCTTCATCATCTTCTACAAAGAAACTGCCTTCGTATGGTTCGTCTGTTTCGCTGTATTTCGCCAGGTTGACATACCCAGCACGAGTAATACGAGCATTGTAAATCTCTTTGCGGTCTGTTGTGAAACGCACAAAGAAATCGTTATTCGTCTGTGGCTCTAATATAACCGCCAGTGGGTAAATATGGCTCTTGACTGACGACTGCGAATCCAACCATATCAAATTGGTCTGGTAATATGAATAATAGCCGTCTTCTGTCGGCAACTGTGTGCTGTTCGCCTGACGTGTTTCTGTAATCTGCTTTATAGCGGTTGTGCCATCGCAGAACAGTTCCTTATTCAGGAACTCAACCACACGGGCGTTCTTTGTAAATTGTTCGCTTGTCCACTCGGCAATATCAACATCATATACCAACGACTGACCGCTTTCCTTTGTCAGACGAACACGGCGGTTGTGCGAGTTTATAGACACATTTTCAACATCTTGCAGATAGTCCTGAATATCGTTTCCAATCGGGCTGTCCACGCCAATCGTGCCGTCAATATTGTTGGTCAAGATAAACGCATTTTTCGCATAACTATCAACATACGCACAATGACCGTTCATAACGAATACGGCATTGCCGAACACGCCCTTGGCAGTCAATGGTTGAACTACGATGTCGTTTTGAGATGTGCCACGAACATTGTAAGAACGATTGCGACAGAACACCGTCAATCCGTTGTATTCTACCAACTTGTTTGCATATTCGCCTGTTTCTACGAAGAACGCACTTGTTTCGGTTGCTTCTGTTGCATAAGATGGGGCAAAGTTCAGGGGTTGTCCCGCTTCACTATACCATACGCCGTTTATAAACTCTGTTCCTGTTTCTTCATATCGTGTGCCACCATTTATCGCCAATCTTGCACCATAAGGCTTGACTTGCGTAATATCGCCAACAGGTTTCTGTGTGCTACTTTCTTCAACAACGACCCAATTTGACTTCCACAACGAACCTTCTGTTATCGGTGTCCAACCTTCAACATCGTCAGACGAATACATCAAATAGCCCAACGAATTATTGCCAAACGCAACCACCACAATCAGTCTATCGCCGAATTGGGTCATACAAACATCGGTCACGTCTTCTGCCGATGGAAAAGTCGCAATCTTTACAGGTTCTACCAAAATACCGCTGTCGTCTTCAACCAACCACGCATTTATTGTTTCGCCACTTGTGAACGCAATCAACTGATTTGGGTAGCGATAACCTGACATATTCGCCGAGAACAGGCGTATTATTGGTTCGTCAAGGGTTGCATATTCATTAAACCACCCCGAACTACGAATTGACCGCTGTTGACCCGACTTTTCTTTTGACAGCGACACATTTAAGATTTTGTCCGCCCCCAATTCTTCCGCAGAGTTTATCGTATTCAACTTGCGAATACCCTTAAAGGACTTCCATAAAAGATTTGCTTTATTAGTTGCCACGTTTCACAACCTTTTTGTATTTCTTGCCATTGCGTTCAACTTCAACCACCGCAGTGCCTGTCTGCTTTCTCTTGAACGGATTAAAGAACGGTGTCACGTCAATCATTACTGTTTCTTTATTGTATCTTTAATAACCTGTCGTTGTGCCATCAGCGTCTGCAATTCATCAGGATAACCATCGTATGCCTTGCAAATAGCGTCAATCATATCGCCCAGAGATGGGTATAACTTTTCACGTTCAGCACGATAGTCGTATGGCGGATTAAAGTGGCGTTTTTCAATGTGGTCTTTATGTTCAACGAACTCAACTTGTTCGCCTTCGCCAGTTTCAATCAGCGGTTTCCAACCGTCTTTAACCAAGCGGTCAAGGTCTTTGTTATAGCCAACAATCCCTTTCCATACTTTTGGCGGTGTTATCAACTTGCCGTTTTCTAACTTATACATATTATATCTCCGTTCTTTCGCTATACAGCGGTGTTTTCGCAAACGACATCAAGCCGTTGTATGCTTCCAACCATTCCTGCTGTTGGGCAGGGAATACTGTTGTCTGTGCGCCTTCGTTTAAGAATACACGAGTTTTTAACACAACGCAACGAGCATATGCGTCATAAATGTATTCAGGAACGTTCAGGAATTGCTTTTTTGCGTCTTCGTCCAGTGTAAAGCG
This sequence comes from Candidatus Enterousia sp., assembly GCA_045613785.1. Lineage (GTDB taxonomy): Bacteria > Pseudomonadota > Alphaproteobacteria > Rs-D84 > Rs-D84 > Enterousia. The sequence goes on from JAZLBQ010000021.1 coordinate 14,255, forward strand.
TTTCAATAAATCGCCGTCTGTGCGGTCGCCTAAACACGCAATATGCCTATCGTGGTATTGCATAATAGTCGTGGAGATTTCATCGCAATCTGCTGATACTGCTGGTGCGATTTGGATTTCTTCTGTGTCCCACTTATGCGACCACTGACTTGGGCAACCTTTTTCGGCTGTCAGTTCTGAAACATAGGTCAACGCACACTTTGCACTTGTCAAACCTTTTTTATAAAGCATACCGTGAACAATACCGTATGGCATAGGGTAAGTGTCTTGCCCAAGGTCGTTGATGTATTCTTCTTCCTTAAAGTTCCATTTCCAGTTATGCAGGTCACGCATAAATTCGCACGCCTGATTAAAAGCAATCAACACCGACTTGGACGTGTTATTTAAGTCAACAACCTGCCGATTGTCTATAATGGCACGCTGATTTAACACTTCTTCTATCAACTCAAAATAACTCTTTCGCATTTCGCCGTCCTTAATCTGCGGTTGTGCCTACTCTGTTTTTAACCTGTGTCTGTGGGGTCACAGAACGGACTGGAACAACCATTTGTCCTTGACCGTTAGGAACAATTACATCTGCTGGCAAACCGCCTGTGGTTTCCCAAGTTTCACGCAACTGTTTTTTATACTGTTCGTCCTGCAATTGGCTCATAAGTTTGCTGGCTTTAATATTGTTGTTTTCTTCAACCTGCAACTGCTGACCCATTTGGAACAACTGCTGTAATACGCTGTCGGACAGACCTGCCAAGTTCTGCAATATAGTCTGTGAACGACCGTCGTTCAGGTATTCCGCAGGATTTACACCCATACTTTCCATTGCCTTGCGTGCTGTATCTTCTAACTTTACCATAGATGGGTCATTAGCACCGACTTCTTTCAGCAAGCCAACGATGTTCTGCATTTGTATCTGTTCGTTTGCATATTCCCAACCAGTCTTGATGATGTTTTCATCAAATTCCTGACCTTCAAAGATTTGAACGCAATCTTTCAGATACTTGGACACAATGTGCAACATAATACCCGAAATAATCATATTCGGTATCAGGTTTTCACTCTGTGCGATGCGTTTAACTTCTTCTTCTGTCAACGCTTCTGATTTTACAGACAACTGACCGCTGTCAATACCACCGATTTCTTTCTGCAACTGCTTTGTCGCTTCTTGGAACAATGTCAACGGTTGTGCATTAAACTGAATTGGAATAATTGCAGTAGGGTCTTTCATACCAGGCGTGTATAAAATGTGCTTACCTGGTTCAATCGTTGTGACTTCTTCTTCAAAGAACCCATCTGGTGCGTATTTTGGCGGATTTTTCTGCAACTGTATAAAGTCAATACTGTCGTTGAACGTCTTTTCTTCCGCCTGGCACAAGTCCAAAATATAGAACAATGGCGACACACCACGAGAACCGCTACCAATTGCGTGATAAGGGAAGTAATAAATACCAGGTGTGTATATGCCCTTTGGCTTGAAATACGCTAAGTATTCACGACCAATAACGACCGCAACATAATTTTCATAGTATCTTCCGTCAATAACGAAATTGCCATAGAAATTCAGCACTTCAATCTGGTTCTGGCGATAAATAGTATCTGCGTCCGCACCGTCTTGTTCTTTTTCATTTGGTGACTGGTCGTCTGACATAATTAGGTCTAATTCTTCACGACTGATTTCGTATTCTTTGTTAGACAGGATTTCCTGCTTTGTTTTCCACTCTTTGACGATTTTATCGCAACTATCAAATTCTTTTGTGCCTGGTGTGACCAATGGGTCATAGGCAAAGTTCGCAGGATTTATACGAACAAAGTTGATTTCTTCGCCTGTCTTTTCACGAACAACGAACGAATTTTCTTTTACCGACACAATCATAGACGGGTCGTCAATCTCATTTATCGCACTAATCGGCAAAACGGTCTTTTTATATGTGTTCTTTAATTCGGCACTGGCGACAATTTCCCCATATTCCAGCATATCTTTCAATGCGACCATCAGGGTTTTCTTGTTCTCAACGCTAAAAGCACGGTTATAAACCGCATCATAACGTTCCTTGCCCATTTTCATATAGGACGAAATCTTATCATAAAACGTTTCGTGCAACAGCCCATATAACTTGCTGTAATATTCATAAACACGATTCAACTCAATCTTTGAGTGCCAATCTTTTTTATCTGCCTTACAAACTCTTGGTTTCGCACGTGTGGAAACAATCTTGTGATTTTTCTGCAACCCTTTAATAGGTTCTGCCCACGCTTCCCACTTAGCAACGATACTTTCAACAACCCTGTCTTTGTTTTCTTTGGACAAGGTTTTGGCTACTACCTGATTGTCAATGTAATTGTATATTATCATAATATTTCGCTTTTATTTCGGCAGGGGGAGAGAAAGGACTAAATTTCCCCCTGCCATTAAAGTTAGGCTACTTTTACACGAACCTTAACCAATGCTTTTGGCTGTGTGACCAATACGCCTGCTGCATACAGAGTTGACCACAACATACGGAACTTGTCTTCCGCTGGCATCATACGAGTTGTCACTGTCTTGATAGCATAGTGAGTTGCTTCTTTGACACCTGCGAATACGTTCACATAACCGCCCGCTGTTGGCAAGTTGGAAGATTCCAATACCATCAAGCCTGCGATTGTTCCACGAACTGTTCCCGCTTTCCACATTGCGTTCTTGTCTGTGAAATCAACCTTTACGAATGCAGGTTCTTTCAAGATATAACGCATTGTTGCTGGGTTAACAACAACGTATGGAACACCTTTCATACCTTTGTCGCCGAACAAGTCAGAAGGGTTAGCCAATGTGATAGCACCTTCTTCTTTCAATTTTGCTGAAATCTGCAACAACAGGTCATACATATCTCCGTCGCCTGCTGCGGTTGCGTCAAATTCAGCCAATGTGTTGCCTGCCGCTGCGATGATAGCGTCCATAATCATTGTGTCTAACTGACGTGCAATTTTATGTTTTGCACCTTCAATGATTTCTGCCTGGAAGTTAACATCAGAGAATTTCAAAGCATAATCTTCGAAACCAACTGCTGCATATGGAGATTCTGTCAGTTGCAAAGTATGTTTGTTAACTTTTGCATCTGCATATACGATTGAACCTTCCTGTCCTGCTACGTCAGCGTCTTCGCTACGTGTGTAGTATTCGCCAACGTTGATTGCTGTATCATCTACAATACGCAAGTGCAGAGAATCAGCATTTGCTGCCAATTCGCTAGAATGGTCAACACCAATGTGACGGAACACACCAGTGACACGCAAGTTTTTCAGCAACACCTTTGACCATTTTTCCGCAACGGCATTATAAGGTGATACCCCTAATTGAAAAGCATTTTGAGACATAATATTTTCCTTATTTTTTGCTTTTGTTTGTTTATAATGCTTCGGAAATCAAAATTATCCACTCGTTCTCGGGTCTGTGACCAGATTGTCCAATACTAGGGTCGGGTTTTAACCTTCCTTACTATATAATACGCAAATCCAACCCAACTTTTTGGCAAAAAACGCATTTTTTTTACTTTTTTATGTAAAATTTAGCAAAAAACACGCCCAAAACGACCAAAAGTATGGTTAAAATGCGATTATAGCGTAATTGCACATTGTTTATTTCAGTTTCGCAGACCGCCTGTGCGACCTTGTTCTCGGCACGCAGGCTTTCTATCTGGGCGACCACCGCTTCGGTCTTACACTCTTTCGGCAGGGTCTTTTCTAACGATGTTATCTGCTCTTCAATGGACAGGGCAACGGTTTCTACTGGTGTCTTGGCACACCCTGCTAATGACATCACGCAGAACAACCCCATAAGTATTAAAATCGCATAGCAAAGTTTCTTCATCGGCACGCCTTTTGTCTTGACTTTTTTTGTAGGTTTATGGCACAATTAAATCAGAAAAAATATTGGTTTCATTTTTTCTCCTTTACCCCTGACTAGTCATCGGGTCAGGGGGTTTTTATTTAATCATCAAGCCCCATTTCTTCCGCTAACTGTTCGGCAATGGACATTTCACGCCAGTCCTTTTTAGGCTTTACTGGTTCTTGGCGTTCAGATGTCTTTACAGACGGAATCGGCTTACGTTCGGCTTCCTGTGCTAATCGTTTTGCTTCGGTTGCCTTATAGCGTTCCACCGCCTTTTCTTCCACTGCTTTAATCATCGCCTTTACGCTTTTAACATCAACCTTGCGGTTCAGTTTAATCGCTTCGGCAATCAGGCTCTGATGGGTTTCTTCTGCCAACCAATCTGGGTCTTCTTCTTCCAGTTCTTCCAACGCTTCACGGACAGGTTGCATTTCAATTTCATCACGATACTTATTCGCTTCCTGACGAATTGCGGCGGACTGGTTCATAAAGTCAACTTCTAAACGGCGGTCAACACGTGGGTCTAAAAATCCACGGGCTTTTTCCAAATGCACCCCGTCGCCTGTGCGTTTATACATTTCCAACGCATATAGGGCTTCCTTATGCTGTTCAGGGTCAGCAATCGTATTCACGGCATTGTTTATCAACCCCCAAGCGGCGTTGCTGATATTATCCTGAACCAACTTGTCAAAGTCATCACTCTGCACCTTAGCAGTTTCCGCAACTTGCTGTGATTTCTTCGTCAATTGCTTTTCAAGGTTCTGATACGCTTTAATCAGGTCGTCCTGTGTCTTGAACTTGCCTAAGATTGGCTCAGATTCTTTTTCGGCAATAAGTGTTTCAGAATGTTCTGGTTCGGCAACAGGTTCCTGCGCTTGTTCTTTTGGTTGTTCAGCAGGCGTTTCTTCCTGTGCTGGCTCTTCCGCAGGCGTTTCAGCAGGTTCTTCCGCCGTAGGCACTACCGTTTCTTCTGTTTCTGTCGCCTGGCCTTCGTCTTTTTCCAATTCTTGTAAATCTTGAATAATATCGTCCATATTGTGTCCTTTTATTTATCTCGTTGGTCTTTAATGGCGAAATACGCCATCATAAATCCTTTATAAACTGTCGGTTCCTGATTGTTCAGCAACGACTTGCTCTCCGTCAGCAGGTGTTCCAGTAATATCTTCGCTTCCGGACTTTTTGCTGCGTTTGCGATTTCCAGTTTTTTTAACTGTGCTTCCGTCAGATTCGCCATTTTCGTTTTCCTTTGTTTCGTTTTCTTTCATTTTTTCTTCTAATGCCTTAACTATCGCTTCTTCCTGCTTTTCCATCGCTTCCATATCGGCTTTTACGGCTTCTTCGCCACGTTTTTCAATGTTCGCCTTGATAATGAACTCGCCAATCTTTTCTGGGGCAGGTTCTTTAAGATTCTGGCAATTAGAAATAGCGTCTTTCAGTGGGTTCTGCCAACCTTGTGTAATATCAACGCCCAAGATGTCGCTAAACAAGTGGCGGTCTTTACACGCCTTGTTAAACGCTTCACGAGTTATTGCCACTGTTTTGCTATAATGATTTGGGGCGTCTGGTCTTACGCCGTTGTTTATAGTAATAAACCCACCAATGCCATCTTTATCAAACGAACACACTATCAGTCTTTTCATACTTTCACTCCATTATTGTTTTTTGTTTGGTTTGGTATTTTCGCAAGCCGTCTTGATAACGCTTTTCTTGTTCATACATACGTTTGCCTGCCCAAGTAAAGTAGGTCATCGGGTTTGCGGTCTTTTTCGGGTCACGCAGATAATACTCATACGCAACGCCTGCCCTTTCAGGGTAAATCTTCGTCAGTTTTGCCCAAGTTGCTGTGTCAAACGGCTTCATATCTGGGTTCTCACACTCCTTCTCATATCTCGTTCAAAACTTTCCCTTAAACTTACTATGCGGGACTTCTTCGGTTTAGCAAATTGTTCTAATACTGGGTCATTAGTCATAACGCAGTAGGACGCTGCGTCAAATATATGAGATTTTGCATAGTCAATCGTCTTCATACCAGGTCGCCACGCAGGTTCTTCTATCTTGCCATTTTTATCATAACTTAACATCTTACACGACTGGATTAAATGCCTACAAGATGGGTCAACTAGTATATGACGTTTGCCATCAAGCCCCTTAACGTGCCAATCAAAATTAGCCACTCGGTTGCTTACACTTGGATTTGCCTGTGGAACATCAAATGTAAATGGTATCTTATGCTTTACCAATACATTTTCAATAATAGCGTAGTTAGAATACTCGGAATTACTGCTTCTAGCACGCCCAGACGCATCCCCGTTTATGATAACCTTACAACCTTGATATTTTTGTTTGTATATCTTCACAAACTCTTCAGCAACAGTAAGGGTGCTTACGTGTTCTAACACAATTTCATCGCTAAAATAAAAGTCGTGTTTCCCATCCCAATGGCATATAACCGAGCATTGTGGCGTAAAATTAAAATCAAGCCCGAAGATAATTTTGTGTCCAACACGGCCAACGCCAATATTATCTGGCGACCAAGATTTAACGACTGGCGAATCCCCAGTAGTCGCCAACTTGCCAAGATATATTTTCTCATAATCCGCAGGGCGGTTTTTCTTCATAAGAGCAATATTTTTCAAGATTGCTTCTGGCAAGGGGAACGGATTATGCAAATATGAACAATAACAATAAAATGTATCGTCCCTTCTAGGTGCAGTTTCGCCAAATAAGTCATATACAACGTCTGACGCTTGGTCTGGGTTCGCAGAAATAATTATGAACGCACCTTTTTTTCGTATGGTTGGGTCTAAACTCTCCCAAGACGCACGAGAAACAGATTGACCTTCTTCTACCCAACATATATCTACATTAGTCATAGAACGGATATTGTGTTCGCCAGTTTCCTGCAACCCACGAAAGAAAAAAATTGTTCCATTGCTAGCCCGAATGCTGTCATTATATATCTCATAAGGCAGGTTGTATTCTTTAATAACGCTTGCCAACTGTGCGTGAACCGATTCTTTAATAGATGACATTGTCTGACGACAACAAAGTATTCTTAAAGGTTTCAACAAACCGCAAACCAACAACGCACTAGATATATTTTGGCTTTTCCCTAACCCAAGACGGCCAGTAAGGTAGGCAAAATACCGATATTTATAACTAACGGCATTTTCTATAATTGGGCGAAAATTATCTACAATGCTTAATTCCATTTCCACTCAAATCCGTTGGTTCTTTTTCTTTTACCATTACACACAAGACCTATTTTTGTTATATTAGAACCAGTCTTTTTGCCCGCTTCTGTTGCACTGCAAAAAACAGCAATAATCATACCGTCTTTTAATTGTGCGACAGGCTTACTTCTCCAATTCTTAGCCCCAGTCCTTCCTGTATTCGGGCCTTTTCTGTGCAATACCTTATAGGCGTGTATATGGTTCTCTTGACTAGTGCACCATTCAAGGTTTTCAATAGTATTATTATGAACATCGCCATCTTTATGATTTACCTGTGGTTTGTTTTCAGGGTTAGGTATAAATGTCTTGGCAACCAAACGATGAACAGAATGATATGTAGAAACCCCATTCTTATAAAGCGTTAAAAAATGATACCCGTTTCTGTGCAGGCCGTGTTTTAATATTCTTGGTGTTCCATATGCCCAAGAACGAATACGCCCCTTTGTGCTTATCTCATATATGCCTTCATAGCCAGCAACATCGGCCCATAGTTCTTTACTCATCTTGGCCGTCCTTCTTTTCTTCTGTTTTTTCAGGAATAATATTAGGTAATGGCGATATGCCACTAATAGGGTTATTACAAGACCCAATAAATTTAACAATAACTTCGGCTGTTCCAGACTTGTTCGCTTCCGACTGCTCGCTAATCGCCTTGCTCCGACTTACCATACCCTGCAACGCCTTGACCGCACCATCCAACGCATCCTTGTTGATAATCCGACCGCCATTGTCAGTAGTCCGACCTTCCAACGCTTCTAATAGTCGCCGTTCCAACACCCCAAGCATCACTTCTTCGTCTAATTGCTCAATCTTCGCCAGCCACTCATCCTGACCAGCGCCCAACATCCGATGCCGAAAGGTCGCCCAACCCATCAACTCTATGTCACGATAGTCGCCCGTAAAATACTGCCGATACGCCCGACCGCACCCAAAGTCGTCCCCAAGCATATCCTTAAAACGCTTGCCGTGCCTGTCCGTCAAATCCAATGCCGATAAATAATATTGCTCGCCATTCATATAAAGCCCGCCCTTTCATATATAAGTATGAGTAAATAGTAAAAAATGTCAAGAATAAAAAAAGTTGACGAAAAGTAAAATCGTTTGTCAAGGGTTTCGAAAATTACACGCAGGTGCAAATTGGGCCTACACACATACCCGCATACCCGTCGCCCCCTTCCCCTGCCTTGCGAATCCGCCCGCTTGCCTGGGATAGAATCAACCGCCGCCGGGCTTGCCCTGTGTTATTATTGTTATTATTGTTATTTTTATTGACAATTTTATTTATTTATTCTATGATGCAAACATAGAAACAAAACAAGGAGCAAAAAAATGAAAATATTACATAAAATATACACAAAAACATTTTCAAACAAAGACGCCGCCGAACGTTTTATCGAAAAGCACAAAAATCAAAAAAATTTTATTTTATCTTTTCAATATTATCCAATGTGTTGGAAAGTGGAAAAATATAAAAATTGGTCAGATTAAAACAAGCCCCGCCCGGGGCTTTTATTTTATCCCATAGCCGGCACACGTGACGCAATTCGGCAAGGCGTCAACGAATCCCAGGGCAAACAAGGCGGCGCAAATCACAAACCTTTTCAAACTTGCCAGACGGCAGGCGAACACAAACAACGCCACGACCGACCAGGCGACCGCCGGCATCATATATCCGGCCCGTTTCATCGAATAAATATTTTTTCGCTTTTCCCATACCCGCATCATAAAACACCCCCCGAAAAAAAGTCAACAAAAAACAGTCAACAGGCGTCCAGGGCGAAAAAGCCCGGAAATCTGGGAAATTTGCCCCCATTTTTCAAATTTGCCCCCATTTTTTAAAATTTGCCCCATCAGTCAACGCCGGCAAACCCGCAGAAATCCAGGAAATTTGCCTTATTTGACATATTTGCCTGATTTACACAAATAACCGTAAACCATATATATAAAAACTTTCTAAAAAATACGACCGTGTCAAATGTGTCAAATGTGTCAAATGTGTCAAATTTTCATAACGATTTACAACCGCCACAACTTCCACGTCTTTCATAACTTTTATTATTTTTATAATTTTTATTATTTTATCGCTTGACTTTATGTTAGCAATGTGATAGACTTATAAACGAACAACCGGGACGACTTGACAAAAAACCGCCCCACAGAAAAAACAAGGAGCAAAAAAAATGGCAAAGAATACGATTTTAATTATGCCAATAATGGCATTCCAGGGCGAACCAAACTGCACGGATTGCCGAGCAATCATCCGTGGAAACACATTCCCTATTAAAGATGCAATCAAGTCCGTTTGCAAGGCACGTTGGAACAATGGCGAATGGGATTGTTTAATTCCGGACGTTGCGACAATGGATGCGCTGATAGATGTTTGCGCTGGGTTTGAAGTGTCCGGTCGTGACGAATGCGCTAAATATTTGCGGAAATTTGGGAAATAAAAAAGGAAGGCAACTATGCAGGGAATTATAAACACGACCGCCCGCCTTATGGCGGTGTCGCAACAATTCGCAAACATAGCCGCAGGGCGGCCAGAATATAACCAATTCGGCAACGGGTGGAAAATCCCAGGGCCGGATGCGTGGACTTTATAAACAAGGGGGGGCTTATGATCACAAAATCGGAATTTTTGCAAATTATGAAAGATCAGGGGGCGCAGATCGTGCGCTTGCCTGGGGATTGGTGCGATCGTTGGCAAATTAAAAATTGCTTTTTTGTTGATGATCCTGAAAATTGGCACAAAAAACAAAAAATATTCGCAATTTATGGGCGCAAGGGCGGCAGGCTTGGCAAAAAGCACAATTTTATCAAGTGGCAGGATCAAACCACGCCGGCGGATTTTCAAAACTATTTGCAAAATATGATCACAGAATGACAGAATAAAAAGGGGGAGAAAATGGCGACAAATACAAGGGAATATATGCGGATTTATCAAGCCCGCCGGCGTCAATCGTTGCGGGGGTGGGGGACTTTTAACCTAGATTTGGCACTAGCGGCCCATAGGCGACTTATTGCGCTAGGCGTGGGCAAGACCGAAGCAAGGGCGGCAATTTTAGACGCTGCCAGGGCTGGGATGTTTGGGACGATAAAACAATACTAGAAACAAGGAGCAAAAAAAAATGAAATACACAAAAGAATATATAAAAAATTTGGACATAAGAACGCTTGAATTTGTAAAAAATTGGCTTTTTGATACATATAAAAAATATGACCTATCAAAAGATGCTGGAAAAACAAAAAAGATTCGTGAATATTGCGAGCATAAAACCGATGGGCTTTTTATGGCGTATAGAGAAATAAAAGATTTAACACAGGACATTGAAAACAACGGCGGGGCTTTATGCGACGTAATATCATTATTCGACGCACCAAACGATTAAAAAAGGCGAACCGATGGCGAGCAGAAACGAATGGCGGCTTGTCCGCTTGACTGCCAACTATGCGATTTTACGCAAGGGGCAGGAAATAAAAGCCCAACCGATAACGGCGGCGGCGTTGCGTGTGCTGGACTGGAACCGGCGACACATTGCCGCCAATGATTAAAAAATTGGGCGGGATTCTTTACACTTTCAAAATTGCCTGCTATAATGACGGCAGGCAACAACAAAAAAGGCGAAAAAATGGAAAAACTAGCAAAAATTCAAAAAGAACTGAAAGCCCCAAAGGGACAAATGAACAAATTCGGCGGGTATAGATACCGCAGTTGCGAAGATATTCTTGAAGCGGTTAAACCACTGCTTGACGGCGCAATTCTGACCCTGCAAGACGAAATCGTTTATATTGGCGACCGCTTTTATGTCAAGGCGACCGCAAAATTCACTGACGGCGACTATACACAAACGACAACGGCATACGCCCGTGAACCGCTAGACAAGAAAGGCGCAGATGCGTCGCAGATTACTGGAATGGCGTCCAGTTATGCGAGGAAATACGCCCTTAACGGCTTGTTCTGTATCGACGACACGAAAGACGCCGACACAATGGACAACACGACCGCCCAGGCTGACGAACAAATTGCCGAAATGAAACGGCGAATCAAGGCGATGTTGGAAGTCCTAGACCCTGCGATTGACACCGCTGAATTTAACGGCTGGGAAACCTGCAACGACAAGGCGAAGTTGTTAGAAATTGGCAAGGCGTTGAAAAAATTGGCGGGGTAGTGCGATGAAAATATACAACATACCGCAACACCTAGACGATGGGCAGGCGAACCCTGATTGGCTTGCCCTGCGTGCTGGGAAATTTAGTGGCTCAGATTTCCACCAGTATTTGGGCATTATAGGCAAGGGATTATCGGCGACCGCTGAAACCGCTTTACATAAAAAAGTATTGGAATCCCTGGGCGAAACCTTTACAGGCGTGCAGACGGACGCAATGGCTTGTGGTAATGAATTGGAGCCACTTGCCCGTGAAGCGTATATGTGCCAGACCTTTGCAGATGTTCAGGAAGTCGGCTTTGTTGATTGGGAACGCTTGCGTGCAGGCGTTAGCCCTGATGGCGTGATATTTGGCGACAATGGCGAGATTGAGAAGATTATTGAATGCAAATGCCCAGAGTTGCCGGCATTTATCCGATACGCAACCGACAAGTCGAACATACCGCCGAAATATATAGTGCAAATGCAAATGCAAATGCTGATAACAGGGGCGAAGTTGTGCGATTTTGTGGCATACTATCCAGGGATGCGTCTGGTTGTGCATACAATAGACGCAGACAGCGAATATCAGGCGAAGATAGTCGCAGCACTGGAAAAACTAAACGAACGCTATGATGAGATTCTGGCGACAATAAACAAGTTGAAAGTAGGGGAATAAAATGGAAGTAGAAAACGCATTTATGAAAATTTTATGCTTTTTTGCCGTTGCTGGCGTGACTTTATATTTTGCGGCTGTGATACACGACACACCGTCAAGGTGTTGGTTGTCTTATGCACCCTTTACTTGTGCAAAGGCAATCCAATTAGAACAAACAATAGGAGAATAAAATGGGCGTATTGGGCGTTATAATCTGCTTGGCATTGCTGGGCGTTGTTAGATAAACATAGCCCGACAGAAGAAAGGGGATGTCGGGCGTAAAATTTTGTTGCAATTCGCAATAGTTATGATACTTTTATTTTCAAGCATAAAGGAAGGGTGCTATGAAAGAAATTCTTATCTCTGATAATCCAGTCGCAAACCAACACGCACAGGATTTTTACCCGTGCAAAATAATCAGCCGTGCCGAACTGGCAGGCATTGACCCGTTGGCAGTCAAGAAAGCGACACTTGACGGCAACGACACTGAAATCCTAGAACAGTTTATGAATGCCAAGCGGTATTTTATAGCCGAAAGTATTGACTTTTCTGCGGATTTTGATACACTAGGAATGGCGTATCGTAATGCCACGCCTTACACACCTGTTGACGACACTATGGGGGTTTCCCTTCCTTCTAACGAAGCCCCCACTCTTGATGTTTTTGTTGAAGAAGCGACCTATGAAATCCCAATGCAGGAACAAATCGCCATACTTGACCCATTGTTGGCGAACAGACGAATTGGGGCTGGCACTATTGCCGAACTAACGGCACAGTTGGTGGACATCTGCCGTTCACACGACCTGTTCTCTCGTGATATTATTACTGGGCTGTTCCGCAGTCGCTTTACACGCAAACCGTTGACAAGCGAAGAACACGCCAAGACGATGTTTTTTACACACTTTATAGACAAGTTGTATATCAAGACCCACGATTACAAAGTTGACAAGGCAACAGGGCAGACTAAATCCGAAGTGTCTTATAAACGCATATCAAAAGACGAACTGAAATTGCTTTGGCAGAACGTGTCGCTGTATTCAACCTTTAATAGCCGAAAGGAATTTTACGAAGCAATACCTGAATGGGACGGCGAAGAACGCATTATGACCTTTATGAAGAAATACTTTGAGTGCGACACCAACCCGAACTTTTTCTTACTGCTGATGACCAGTCTAGTGGCGAAATTTGCGCCAAAGAACGACTACTGCCCCTATTTCTTTGACTTGGTGGCAAATTCTAAGGGCATTGGCAAATCGTTGCTGTGTCGCCGTTTATTGGGCGGTAAATATTGCAGTTTCCTGACGTTCGCAGTTGGTCGCCGTGATGACTTCTACGTGAACGCATACGACAGCAATTCGGCGATTGTCGTTGATGATGAATGCACGTGGGTATCGACCAAGGGCAACAAGGGCTTTGGCACGATAAACAATGAAGAGTTTAAGAATATTGTGACGAACGCAACGGATATGTTCTCTCGTAAGCATATGAACCCCGAAGAACACGCACGTTCGTTTATCATTATTCGCACATCCAACGATGTCAACCAAGTGTATTCTACCAATGAACGCCGACAGATAATCTTCCAATGCAACCTTGCCGAGCAAGAGTGCCGTATCTTGAACTTGCCGGACGAGTTCTTCACGCAGATGTTAGCGGAAGCAAAAGACTATTATGTAAAGCACGGCGGTCGGTATCAGTTGACAGACGACGACAAGTTGGACATTAAAGAAACCAACCTGAATAATTACAACACTGAAACCAAAGAAAACTTTGCGATTATGGGCTATGTAAAGGCGGCAAGGGCTAACCCAGACCTGTGGTGCGTCAAGTTGACCGCAAAGAAATTCGGGTCAGAGAAGTGGGGCAACTACCAGAAATATGTTGAGTGGTGCGAAGAAAACAAAAAACCAACCTTGCAACACAGACCGTTCTGGCGTTCCGTTTCCGCACTGGCAGAATACCCCGAGAACCATATCTGTGTGCTGTCTGACCAGAGATACGACTTGGCAAGCGGCGGCAAGTGTCGTGTGTTCCGCATAGACCCAATGGTCGCAGACGAAGTGGCGGACGAAGTCCCCGACATTCCATATTAAAAAATATTTTGCTGATTCTTTACAGTCTTAATTTTATGTGTTATAATGGTTGCGAACAACAAAGGAGTTGAAAATGACCATTACGGATATTATTAGAAACGAGATTGCCGTCGCTTTGGGGCATACGCCTTATGATGACGAGCAAGAATATTTTATGAACTACATTCACGACGGATTAGCGGATAAAATTAACGCAGATTTGCCAATTATGCTAAAAGACATTTCGACAGCGATATACCTGTGTCGTGAAGAATGTTTTTGGTGTTGCCAAGAATGTGGCGAGTGGTTTTTGCCAAGCGAAATGAACGATTACGGCGGTCACTATTGCTTGAACTGCAAACCATTTGAAGACCCAGATGTATGGAAAGACCAAGGAGAATAAAAATGACGATTCAAGATTTAATGCCAATTTTAAGACCTGGTTGGGTTGCAATGGACGAAAACGGCGAGTGGTGGTGGTTTGATGCGGAACCACTGCGTATAGACACTGGATGGATTAACCCAGATGGCGTGATAAGTTTTGGTATCCAAACGGCACTTTCCGTCAATTTCAAGGACGACATTACACCGTTCGACGGCGGCTGGGAAAACAGTTTAATCAAGGTGGGATAAATGAAAGCAATAACATTTTTCGGCGAAGTTATATTGTTGATTATCTGTATGCCGGTGTTGTTGATAAGTATGGTTGTGTATTATTTTTGGGATAAATACGACAATCGCAAGACGGCTAAATTTTTTAAGAAATTAAAGGACAACAAATGATAACTGATGTAATGCCTGGTTGTCTTGCGTATTCAAAATATTTAGATACCGCTTGCACACGATTTGGAATTAGCAGGGATGAAGCCCGCAAAAAATACGGACTTTATACCGAAAAACAGTGGACGGAATTATTAAAGGACTAACAAATGACAAACATTGACATTGAAAGCCCGACTATAAAAAGCCTGCGTAAATTGATACAAGAACACAAAAATCAAGAACAGGCAAAGATAGACCGAGAAATTATGGAGATTGCGTTAAAGAAGAATAACAAATGATATGGTTTATTTTAATTGTATTGCTGGTAATTGGTGGCTGGTGTCATATTTCGCTTATGGAAGATTATAAAAAAGAAATCGCAGAAGAAGTCGCAAAAGAATTAAAAAAGCAAAAAAAAGGCAACAAATGATAAAGATTGAACCTTATCGTATTTTCCCAGTCAATAACAAAGATGAACGTTTTGAAGCGTGGATTGTGCTGGACAAAAGAACCAATCGTGTGTGGAGTGAATTTTATCCATCAGATTCGGCAGCAATTAAAGCAATTAAAAAGGCGACAAGAAAATGAAAAAGTGTCCATTTTGCAAAAGCAATGAATATCAGGAATTGACAGCGGCAGGTATGCGTTGTTGCAGAAATCCAGAATGTAAATTTGCAGGATATTTCCTGCCGATTGAAATACTTGAAATGATAAAAACACCAAATGGATATGATTGGAGAATTAAAAAATGATAACAATAGACCAGAGTGATAGGGAGTGAGAGATGGCAAGACGTGCATCAAAAGATGCTTATGAATGGCGAACTTGCACCCAGTGCCATCAACCATTTAAGGTTGCAATATGCAAACTTGAAAACGGTCAAAAAGCCGAATGTTGCTCAAAACACTGTGCGATGTTGTTGCGACACGCCAAAAAACGAGAAAAACAACCGCCAATTTCGCAGAAAGATTTTCTAGAAAAATACCAAAGATATATGGTTGGTGTGCATTATGCAATGGGGAAGCAAGACAAAATACTATATAAATATTTCTCTATACAAGAAATAAAAAACTGGTGCCTATCTTGGGTTTATGAGAAGTGGAATGATATTATGTCTGTTGATGGCGACCGTAACCGTATAAATTATATTATTACCCTATGCGACAGGGAAATAAAAAGATATACAGAATGGAATGCGTTTTCTGGGGTATTATCACTGGAACACTTAAAAACAATAGGCGTTCAACCATCGTCCAGAAAAGACCGACCCGACGTCAGGGTATTCGGTATGATTGAATTGCAAGAAGCATACAACAAAATAAAACAATGTGCTGGCAAAGGCGTTGCGTGGAAATTGTTTTATGATTACATAGACGGTATGAGTTTTGACGAACTTGAAAAGAAATATGGGTTTAATGCCCACGATTCAGCAAATAAAGTTGCATATTGTCGGCTTAGATTAAAACAACACGAACAGCAAAAAAGGATTTAATATGATAACAATAGACCAGAACTGCCAGTTGTTTTGTGGCGACTGCTTGGAAGTTATGAAACAGATACCAGATGGGTCTGTTGATTGTATTTTGACGGACAGCCCCTATGGTTTCGGATATCAAAGCAATATGAAAAAGAACAAAGACTTGCCGATGTTCTACGACAGAAACACGCATTGGCTGAACGAGTTTTTGTTCATTGCAAATAAGAAACTTAAACCAGATGGACATCTGTATATGTTCGCCCCAACACAGAAGATAGACGAGTTTAAGCAGAAGATTGAAAACTTTTTTATCATAAAAAATCTGTTAGTGTGGGACAAACAAGGTTTTGGTATGGGCGATTTATATGGTCAATATGCCCCGTCGTATGAGTTTATAGTATTCGCAGTAAAAGAACAGGGACGTAAGTTGAACGGCGTTCGTGAACGTGATATTTTGCGCTTTAATAAAACCAAGTGCGAGTTGCATCCAACCCAGAAACCAGTGGATTTGATGGAACATTTGATAGAAAAAAGCACAAACACTGGCGATGTTATCCTTGACCCGTTTATGGGCAGTGGCACAACAGGTGTTGCGTGCAAGAATCTGAACCGTAAGTTTATCGGCATAGAACTAGACGAAGAATACTTTAAGACAGCAGAAAACAGAATAAAAGGGAGTTTAATATGATTACTATTTCACAATTACTAGAATCTGTGGATTTGGATTTTGAACCGCAGTATGTCACGAAAGACGAAACTGGCGTTGTTGAATTGTGGGAAAAGAAACCAAATAAAACCAATTATGGGTGTTGGAATTGTTATGGTTGGCAGACACGTCTTGCGGTGCTTAAACTAGCCGAGTTTGACGGCAAGGACTGGACAGAGTGCATTTATGAAGTGCCACGAAAGACAACAGGCATTGCTAAACTTATACACGAAAAACTAACGATTGGAAGAACCAAATATGAATACCCAACAAACGAAATGTTGAGATTAAAAATCAACGAACTTGTAGATGCAGTCAATGAATTAAAAAAGGATTCAGAATGAACGACAGATTTAAGTTTAGAGTTTGGAACATTAAAGAGAATTTTTACTGCGACCAATGCGGGAACATGGTAATGAGTTCTGACGGACATTGTTATGATAATGGAGTTCGTGGCGATTTTAGTGCATCTGATGGTCTTGTTGTTGAACAATGCACAGGCTTAAAGGACAAGAACGGCAATCTGATTTATGAAAACGATGTGTTGTTTGATGGTGAATTTTGCGGACAAGTTATTTGGAAAGATGGCTGTTGGTTGGTTGAAATGACACTTTATGATGGTGATAAATCTTATGAGCATTTAGACCAGCACTTTGCAAAATATGGCGAAATCATAGGCAACATACACGAACAAAAGGACGCAGAATGAGTAATTCAATTTGGAAAACACCATACAAGAACCCAAAAAATTACCAGTCAGTAATGTTTATAACAAAGAACAATAGCACTCGGGCTGGGATTTTCAAAGATGGTTTTTATTATGACGATGCTAATAATCAGTATGAAGATGATGAGTTAGAGTGCTGGGCAACTATATATGATGTCAAAGCCCAAGCGGACAAGGCGGAACGATTGCAGAAAGAAATAACGCAGGCGTTAGATTTATATTACAGCCCTTATCAAAACCAACACCAAGAATCAGACCTTGTTTATGCCATTAAAAAGGCAATAAGGTATAAAGATAAATCAAACAACTGATAAAGGAATAAAAATGGCAGAAGAAATCTGGAAAGATGTTGTCGGCTACGAAGGGCTTTATCAAGTTTCTACGCTTGGACGTGTAAGGTCACTAGATAGAATAATACACAAAAATAATTGGCGTTATCATAACGTCATCAAGAAAGACCCTGAATTGTTGGAACGCCATAGAAAATGGAATCGTGAAGCAGCACGCCGTCGTCGTGCAGACCCAGAATATCGGGCAAGAGTAAATGAACAACGAAGACGTAAAAGGAAAGGAATATGAAAGTAGTAAAACCATCTATCACACCGCTAACAAATATCAACGGCGAAGAAGCCTTGATGTTGATTCAGAAAGTCGCCAAGACCTGCTATCAGACAGAAAAGACAACAGATGATATTGAATCAGCAAAACGAATTGTCCGCTCTTTAATAGCATCTGGGCATCATAGTATGCTGGAATTTTACAATATCACAATGAGATACGTTTCAAATATTGCTGCATACAAAGATTTACGCACCCACCGACATAGCACATTTGCCGTCGAATCGACCCGCTGGTGTTCATATAACAAAGGTAAGTTTGATGGGCAGATAAAGTTCCTTGACCCGATTGAGATTCCAAAAGACAGCCTGAAATATCAGGTGTGGCTGAACGGTTGCCAACAGGCGGAAAAGAACTATATGGATATGATTTCACTGGGTGCAAAGCCAGATGAAGCAAGTTTGCTATTGCCACAGTCAACGGCTGCTGAATTTAACGTGACGGCGAACCTGCGTGAATGGCGGCATATACTGAATCTTCGTGCGTGCAACGCAACTGGACACGCTAGACCCTGCATTAACGAAATTATGCGGCCCACACTGCGGTTATTTGCAAAAGAAATTCCAGTAGTGTTCGACGACTTATTAGAAAAAATGAACCAAAGGGGAAGATAATGGATGTTGTAATACCTGCTGGAATGTCGTATGAATTTTATATGGAACTGTTGAAACTAGAAAAAACAGTGATACAATAATACTATGCAATTCCATAGACAGACCATCTTGATAGAACTTTACGACATCGAAATCCAATTCGGTGGGGTGGAAGAAATGCGACAAGAAGATTATGTCCAGTCCAAATTAGACGAAGGCTCAAAGGTCACGGCGATGACTTGGATAGACAACGGCGTGATTAAACTTGCGTATTCCGACAGTTTGAATCTGAAAGTTCTAGCCCACGAGATTGTTCACATCGTCAACCTGATATTCCGCACCAAGGGGATACAACTTGATTTGAACAATGACGAACCGCAGGCATACCTGACAGGGTGGCTGACACAGGAACTGCATCAGAGAATTTTTAACTACTAACACAAACGAAAGGAAGGACTATGTTTATAATCACGGGGCAGAATTGCCAAAATTGCAAAATGTTAAAACAAATGCTGGGCGAAAACGCTATGCGTGTAGAGTTCAGATTGGCGGAAGAAAATATGTCTGTCTGTCGGGAACTGGGTATCAGAACCATACCGGCATTGGTTAAAGACGACAATACGGTCGTGTTTGACTTGGGCGAAATCGTATCAGAAGTGGAGAAAACATTATGAGTGAAACTATTAAAAGCATAATTGAGTGGCACGAACAGACATTTCCAGATGCAACACTGGAAGGGCAAAGAATAAAATTTTGGGAAGAGATGGAAGAATTTGATTCTGCACCTTACTATACAGAAAGAGTGACAGAACTTGTTGATATGTTTATTGTCGCCTGTGGCGTTGCAAGATTTAATATGACAGAAGCATTATCAGAGTTTGCTTGTGTCCGTGAAAGGGGCAATTATAAAAATATAGTATGGGAAGATTTTGAGAAAATTATAGACGTAAAAATGCAAATCAACCGCAACCGCAAATGGTCGATTGGCAAAGGAAACTATCAGCATATTAGTGAAGGGGGCGACAATGACTAACCTAATCAAAAAATACGAAAGTTTCTCGCCAAAGGCATATCGCTGTCCGGCAGGAATCTGGACTTATGGCTATGGTTCTACTTATAAAGCAGACGGCACGCCAGTAAAGAAAGGCGACACGATTACAGAACCACAAGCAGACGCCTTGCTGAACGACTACCTGATTAAACACGTCCGCCCAAAAATTTCCGACCTGAACCTAACACCGAACCAACAGGACGCACTGGAAAGTTTGCTGTATAACATCGGATGGACTGCGTTCGCCAAATCCAAGTGCTACAAGGCAATCAAGGCAAAAGATTGGGCTACGGCATTAAAGAACTGGGATTGGTATTCTGGTGGCGGCAAAGTCCTGAACGGGCTGATAAAACGCCGTGCGGAAGAAATCGGGCTGTTCTTCACAGAAATATAAAAAAAATTTCGCATTTCTTTACACATTGCGAAAAAAGTGTTATAATAATAATGCAAATAACAAAAAGGGACTGAATATGGCAGAATTTGATAATACAAACACAGGGGTGTTGTTTAAGAACGACAAAGGCGACAATCCAAAACGCCCAGATTACACTGGGAAAATCAACATCGCAGGCAAGGAATATCGCTTGGCAAGTTGGATTAAAACAGGGCAGGCGGGCAAGAACTTTTTGTCGTTGACCGTGTCTGAAATTGAGCAGGCGGAAAAACCAGCAGAACCAGTAGCGGAAACAGTCGCAGAAATTGACGACACTATACCTTTTAATGAAGACCGTCAGTCAAGTCGGTCGTAAAATATAACTTGACCAAAAATAATGGAGTTATAAAAAATGGAAATGATAACAGCAGAAGAAGTATCAAAGATTTTGGGCGTGCCACGCCAGACCTTATACGGTTGGTTGAATAAGAAAAACTGTCCATTCGGGTCGTATCGTATCCAAAATATGTGGCGGTTCAATAAAGAAGAAGTTGTTGAATATTTACAAAAGGCGAAAATCTAATGGCAAAGAAGAAAGTAAAAGAAATTTTTGACGCAGAATTGGAAATCAACTTGTTGCGTATATTTGCGGAAAACAGTCGCAAGATTGCTAGCCGTGCGACCACTTGGCTTGGCGTTGCGGTTGTGTTGCTGGGGATTTCTGTCCTTATGCGTGGGTGTGTAATCAGCGACCTGCAAGACAAGGTCGGCATACTGGAATGTCGCCACTGGGGCGAAGACTCTGGTCAGCCGTGGGCTTATTACGATGACGAATGCCATTTAATGTAAGGGGTTGCTTATGAAAACGCAAGAACAGGTTCAGAACGCACTAGAAATCAAGCAGAAAGAACTGGCGGACTTGAACGCACGACTGGACGACCTGCGTGTATGGCTGGACAGCAGTGCCTTTATGGGCAACGAGCAGATGTTTATCTCTTGCGTTAAAGAACGGGAAGAAAAGCAACGGCGAGAACAGGAATTGCGAATCCAGATAACATTTCTAAAATGGGTTCTGGGCTAAAAGGATTGGCACAGGCGATTTATGATATATTTATAAATTGCTCCTTGTTGTGTTCAATACGCTGACATACCGTATCGTGCCAATAGTATGTCAAATTTTGGGGCAGGATATTTCCCTACATTCTCTCTCTACAAACCCCTGCCCCACCAAGATTAAAGGAAGGGGATATGGGTTGGTCATCGCCAGAAGCAGCACATCGTTGGTATATGAAACACCGAGAACGTGAACTTGAAAGACAACGCCAAAGGAAACAATTACCAGACGCTAAAATAAAACACAGAAACCGTGAACGGTTGCGACTAGCCAAGAACCACGGATTTACTTCGTGGGAAGAATATCAGGCGGCGAAACAGAAAACACAAAAAACTCGTGAACAGGCGGAAGCGAAAAAACAAGCGGGACAAGACGCCAAACAGAAAAAGAAAGCAGTAATTCAGTTTTACAAAGACAAAGGGCAACGCCCGCCGTGGGTAATAGTAGATTGGACTTATGAGCAATATCAACAATGGTTGCAGGGGTTGGGCAAATGAAACGGATTTTAATACACATTATCGCCAGATATTACCTATGGAAGTTTCGCAGGCAAGAAACAAATCCACGTGCGAAATACCGTCTTGACTTTCCTAAAACTGGCAGTATTTATATTCAACGTAGGACAAAAAAACACAGATATAAAAACGTGCTTAGAGTATCCAACCACGTAGCCACCAACAGCAGGGGCAACCCTGTGACCAAAATGTCAAAAAAATATGGGATTGTAATATGAACACAGACATCATCAACCAAACCTATGACGAATTGTAAAAACATCAGACTTAAAGGAGTAAAAATGACAAAGGAAGAAGTATCAGTGCGAACAGTTGTTGCATCTAGTGTTATGGCTATAATTTCCGCTTTGTTAATGAATATAGTCCCTTTACCTATTCTTGCGTTTTTTTCTGGGGCTATTGCAATGTTCTTTGGCTGTAAAGGTTGGGAAAACATCACAGACTAATAAAGGTCGTAATAAAATGAATTTGAATATCATAAATCTTCCTTGTGACCAGTGGTCTAAAACTGATTGGCAAGACGCATATTCCCAATACTGCCAACACAACCAATTCGGGAAAATGACCAAACGCCAGTATTACGATTTTGTCCGCAATAACCACCAACGGCTAAAAGACCGCAACACACCGTTGTCGGCGGAATTGGCTAGTAAGTGGTCGGCAGGGCGAAGAAACGCCCGTCTGTGGGCAGAAAAACACGGTTATCGTGCGACGCCAGAACCCGAACCAATATCGGTTGCTGAACTGGTGGAACAGGTGCGTGAGTTAGAATGGCGAGTTATGAATAAAAAGGGGTAAAAGATGGCAAAAACTGTTGATTTTTATAAAGATTCTAACCCGAAAAGCCCTTATTGTGGGCTTTGGAGAAGTTACAAAGATATTATAAAAAGATGTTATAATAAAAAACATAAACAATATAATACTTGGGGCGGTCGTGGCATACGAATGTGCGATGAATGGCTTAATGATTACGAGTTGTTTAGAGCGTGGGCGATTAAAAATGGATGGCAAAAAGGTTTAACAATAGACCGCATAGATTGCAACGGCGATTATAGTCCTGATAATTGTAGATGGATAGAACGAACTAAGCAATCATTAAACCTAAGGACTACCAACCTTTATGAATGTAATGGCTTTTTATTTTCGCAAAGAAGGATTATAGAGTTCCTGTGGACGCTAAAAGTAGGAGACGAAGTGTGTATAAAAAAATTGAAATGCAACGAGATAAGAGTGGGGAATCCTTATCACAGGAACCACAGAAATCATTTCTCAAAATAACAATAGACACAAGGGAAGCCCTGCCCCTTTCCTTTGACGGGTTCCGTGGAGTAGATACTGTTCGCTCTGGGTTGCGGACAGGCGATTATAGCATTCAGGGTTATGAAGACCAGATTACTTTTGAACGCAAGTCGGTGCAGGACTTGGTTGGAACCTTGACATCAGGGCATACCCGTTTCCTGCGTGAAATGGAACGGATGCGGTCTTTCAAAGCGAAATATATTCTTATTGAACACACGCCAGATATTCTGTATAATTACTGTGCAAAGCACGGTTGGCAACGCAAGTTCAACACGATAATCCAGTCGCTATTGGCTTATGCCTGCCACTACCAATGCCGTGTGCGGTTTTGCAAAGACCGTGAAGATATGGCGGGATACATCGTCAAAAAAGCAAGGGAGTTTTTGAGAGAACAGGGGGAACAAAAAAATGAGAGTGAAAATTAAAAATGTCTATTACTGCAAACACCCAGATTTTATTCAGGACGATAGATGCCCAAATGGCTATATAGTCCTAGACACAGCCAAATGGGTTGTAGAATGGGACACCGTGCCGTTTTATTCAACCCCTGCGAATTTTTTCTTAAAAGAACATTACCGTGCCAGTTTCCCGACAGAAGAACAAGCACGGTCTTTTTATAACAAGATTATGAAACACACGAACCCTGCCGAAGTTGTGTTGTCGGACGAAATTAAAGCGATGGTTTAGATTGGCAAAAGTTATCTAGTATTGCCGTTTCTTTTTCTTTCCAGAACAAGCCATTGTTTATACTCTTCTAAGGTTAAAGACCCTTTTTGGTGGTTGCATTTGGCGCAACAAGGGTATAAATTACTATGCCCCAATTCTGCTTGACGAGAACGGGGCGGTTCGTGGTCTATCGTCAGGTCTTTCTGTTTGATTATTGGCTTATGGCAGATATAGCAATACACCGGCGGTAGTTTATGCGACACCTTATAAAGTGTCTTAAAGTGTTTTTTGTCGTCCGCCATAGTTTCCTTCCTTTCGTTGACGGTTATTTCTTCGCCTTAACCACCTTTTCCGCAGTCTCGGCGTATTCCCATTTATAGCCATCTGCGTAACGGCACTTTCCTAAACAGCAAGCAGATATTTTTCTATAATCTACCCCTGTTTTTCTTTGTGCCTCGCATATTCCATAAAATTTAGCAATAACTTTTCCGTCTTCTATCTGCAAAACTATTTTTGTTCGACTGAAATCTTTGCCAAGCTTGCCTTTCCAAGTAGGTCTTTGCCCTAAAACCTTAAAAGAATGCTTCATATTATCTGACCTAGAAATCCATTCTAAATTTGTGACTTTATTATCAGTTTTTATTCCGTTTTTATGATTTACTTGTTCTAATCCTTCTGGGTTTGGCAAAAACGCTTCGGCAACAAGACGATGGACTAAACAACTTTTATGCCTTTTTGAGTTATATAACATTATTAAATTATATCCGTTGTTATTTATAGTTGCCTTTCTCTCTCTTAACTCGCTACCTTGTTTGTGTGAACCAGGCATAAAAATGGAAAAAACCTTTCCTGTGTCGGATATGTAATATCCTGGAAAATTTTTAATTTCTTTAATTCTCATTGCTTGTTCTTTTTGGCTATTTTTTCAACAATTTCCGTCACGTATTCTTTTGCTTCAAATGCTCGTGTTATGCAATACGCAATTAGACCAATTAACCCTGGCGACGTGCGCACAATCGCTTCCCACATTGTAATGTCGCCCACAGTATCAATATCCCACACGCCTGTAACAACTGTTAATATCATACCTAAAAAAAGAGAAAAGCGACCCAGACACGGTTCGCCCACATCATCTAAAAACAATCCCTTGAAAAACTTTTTCATTGCCGTTTCTCCACGATAGATGTTTTAATTATTCTCAAATCATCATTGGCATCTTTCAACATCACTTTTAGTTCCGCCAGAGCAATATCTATATTATGTTGATTGCTTTCAATCTTATAAAACCGTTCTTCTGATTTGGCAATATGTTCCGCCAGATGTTTTTCACAGTTTGTCAACCGTGCTGGTGTAGATGTCGTTGATTGGTAATAGAATAAAAAAATACCGTATAGCAAAGCAATCAGGGCTAACAGCCACTGCCAGTTGTTCCAAAAACGCTTAAAACTTTCCACAACAAGCCCTGCTACCTTTCTCACGAGCATTGTAGCAAGACCTGTTGCAAAAATCAAGACCTTTTTCATTATATCTTGCGTTTTTCTTCTTTCATAACAGTTTCAACCGCATAAGCCAATTCCAACAATGACTTTAAGGTTTCCGCCAGTTCTTTACTTTTGTGCAAAGGCTGGTCGCCTGTTGCTGTCAAGTGTGGGCGGACACGAGATTCATAGTCACGTTGGACATAGTTGCGTGCTTCATCTGTCATACGTCTGATATAGTCGTTCATAGCGTTCTCCTTATGCTGCGAACTGTGCACAGTCTGGGGTGTTCCACAGGATTACATACGAATCCGCTGCTGTCGCACCTTCCACGTAAGCCCCGAAATATCTCTTGCGTGGCTGTAAGCGGTTAGTGTTGATTGGCAATGCGTATTTATTTACCAATGGAACGGCTGTGCCGTTAATGTTGATAGTGAAAGGCAGTGGTTCGCCTGTGACAACGGTGTCGGGGTTGACACACAACACCAACTCAAAGTAATCCAAGTTAGATATATTGGTTGGATTTGTAATGGTCATTTCAACACTGTCAGCACCTGCGGTCAATGCTGTCACTTTGTGGAAGTATGGGTTATAGCAACAATTCATTTCACTCTCCTAAGATTTAGGTGGGGGCAGGAAGGAATAGCCCCCACCAAACTGTTTAGTAGCCGAAGCCACAACCGCCACATCCGTAAGCACCGTTGTTGCCACGAGCAGATTCATAAGGACTGCAAGTGATATATGATGGTGTTGGGAATGGGCGCAGAGTGTTAATCAACGTTGCGTTCTGTGCCTGTTGCGACAACTGGAAGTTTGCTGTCTGCAAATCACGGTCACGTTCTGCCAACTTGTCACGCAGATTCTGCATTGTGTTGGAGTTGATTAAAGCACGAGTTGCTTCGCCTTCTTCGTGAATTGCCGTCTTCAAATCGCAGCAACACTGTTGAACGCCTACACGAACGCTGTCAATGTTGCGGTTGGTTTCGCAGCAACA
>JAZLBQ010000022.1:0-4195 GCA_045613785.1 Candidatus Enterousia sp.
ACCGATTGGCATATTCTTTAATGGCATTGTGTTACCTGGTTTAATATCTGCATACGCAGCCGAGATAACAACATCACCCGCTTTCAAATCACGTGGTGCCAAAATATAAGAACGCATACCGTCTGTATATTCAATCAATGCGATAAATGCGGTACGGTTTGGATCGTATTCCAAGCGAACAACTGTTGCTGGAACATCCAATTTTTTACGCTTAAAGTCAATCAAGCGATATTTACGTTTATGACCCCCACCCTGATGTGGAACAGTCACATGACCAAAATTATTACGTCCACCTTTGGACTTCAAACCAACTGTCAATGCCTTTTCTGGTGCACCACGATGCAAACCACTGCGGTCAACCTGTGTCAAACCACGTGTTCCTGGTGTAGTTGGCTTATAATGCTTCAATGCCATTTTTTCTTACCTTTGTTTTCTCACCCTGACACTAACACCCAAAATAACTGGGTTCTCTGCCAGGGCGGTTTATTATACTACATATTTGCTGACAAATCCAGTTTTGCATCTGCCGGCAAAGATACATATGCTTTTTTAACAGTGCGTTGTGTTCCTGTGCTGCGTCCACGGAAAGTTTTTACCTTACCTTTGACAACTACGATGTTTACCTTAGATGGTTTAACACCATAGATTGCTTCGACTGCACGTGCCACATCTTCTTTGGTTGCAGAAACTGCAACTTCAAAGGCCACACCATTGCTTTCAGACAGTTTTGCTGCCTTTTCCGAGATAATCGGACGACGCAGTATATCATAAATACCGGCTGTCGCAACGATTTTTTTCTCTGCACTTACTTTCTTTTCTGCCATTTTGCTTACCTCAATCTTTAATTGATTACGCCAATCTTGCTTCAACCGCTTTGACTGCGTCTGCTGTCAAAACCAATTTTTCGTGTTTCAAGATATCCAAAACATTCAAACCAATTGTTGGCAAAACGTCAACATTTGCGATATTTGCTGCAGATTTCTTGAAGTTTTCATCTAATTCTGTTGCACCAACAAACAACGCAGACTTGATATCCAATTTTTTCAACTGTTTTGCAAATGCGTTAGTTTTTGCTGCTTCTAATTTTTCAGAATCCAAGATAACCAGGCTACCTTCCTGTGCTTTTGAAGACAAAGCCATCTTCAAGCCCAAGGAACGGATTTTCTTTGGCAAATCGATGCTATGATCACGAACAACCGGACCGTGAACAACACCACCGCCACGCATATGAACGTTATATCTTTCACCCTGACGTGCATTACCTGTCTTTTTCTGCTTGAACGCTTTTTTACCACTGCCCTGAACGTCAGAAACAGTTTTAACAGCGTGTGTGCCAGCACGTGATTTTGCACGTTGCCAAGTAACGACACGGTGCAAGATATCTGCACGTGGTTCTAACCCAAAGATGCTATCAGCCAATTCAACTGAACCGACTTTTTTTCCATCGAAATTAATAATATCTAATTGCATTTTAATTACCTCACTCTTGCTGTTAACTTATTATTCCGCCACAGCTTCTGTTTCGGTTGCTGTTTCTGCTGCAACAGTTTCTGCTACAACAGTCTTTGTTGGAACTGGTAAATCTTTGTGTTCTTTTTTGATTGCGTCTGTTACCAAAACAAATGTGCCATTTGCTCCTGGAACTGCACCTTCAACAAAGATTAAATTTTCAGCTTCATCTGTGCCAAATACTTTCAAGTTCTGCACTGTGACAGTTTCATTACCCATCTGTCCAGCCATTTTTTTACCTTTCAGAACACGACCTGGCCATTCACGCATACCAGTACCACCGATGGAACGATGTGCCTTCAAAACACCGTGGGTTGCTTCTTTACCGCCAAAGTTATGACGTTTCATTGCACCCTGGAAACCTTTACCTTTACTTGTTGCCTGAACGTCAACGAATTGACCTGCAACGAAGTGCGATGCCACTAACTGTGTCCCTGTTGGGATAACACAATCATCCGATACACGGAATTCTACAACCTTACGATACGGTTTAACACCCGCTTTTTCTGCTGCAACCAATTGAGGTTTTGCAACGTGTTTTGCTTTGGCTTCACGCAAACCTAAGATATTTGCGACATAACCGTTTTTTTCCTGCGTGCGATTTCCAATGACGGTGCAATCCCCCACAGACAAAACTGTTACAGGATGTGCAACACCGGCATCATCATACAGACGCGTCATTCCAATTTTTGTTGTAATTAATCCGCTACGTTTCATTTTATATGCCTTTTTTTATGTCAGTTGGTTGGTGTCAGAACCATAATTCTTCACCAACACTAACAGATTATTTTTAATTTACAATTTAATTTTTACATCAACACCCGACGCCAAATCCAACTTCATCAAGGCATCAACTGTCTGAGGGGTTGGATTAACAATATCTACGACCGCCTTATGGTTGCGGATTTCGAACTGTTCACGAGATTTTTTATCAACGTGTGGTGAACGATTGACCGTAAATTTCTGAATCAAAGTTGGTAAACGAACTGGTCCGACCACATCTGCACCTGTGCGTTTTGCGGTTTTCACAATTTCATCAACAGATTCCATCAATACACGATGGTCAAATGCTGTCAACTTGATACGAATTTTTGATGTTGGTACCATTACCGTTATCCTTATATTTATCTGGGCGGTAATCACTGACGCTTTATGTTCAGTTACACCGCCCAAGATTGTTTAATTATTTAATGATTTTGGATACAACACCTGCACCAACTGTGCGTCCGCCTTCACGGATAGCAAAGCGACGACCTTCGTCCATAGCAATAGGTGCAATCAATTGCACTGTGATACGAACGTTGTCACCTGGCAGAACCATTTCTTTGTCTGCTGGCAGTGTGATTGTTCCTGTTACGTCAGTTGTGCTGAAGTAGAACTGTGGACGATAGTTGCTAAAGAACGCTGTATGACGGCCACCTTCTTCTTTTGTCAAGATATAAACTTCAGCTTCAAATTCTGTATGTGGTGTGATAGAACCTGGTTTGCAGATAATCTGGCCACGTTCTACATCTTCTTTCTTTGTTCCACGCAACAACAGACCTACGTTATCACCGGCTTCACCCTGATCCAACAATTTGCGGAACATTTCAACGCCTGTAACAGTAGTTTTCTGTGTTGGACGCAAACCAACGATTTCACATTCGTCACCAACCTTGATAACACCTGATTCAACACGACCTGTTACCACTGTTCCACGACCTGTGATAGAGAATACGTCTTCGATTGGCATCAAGAATGGTTTGTCAACTGGACGTTCTGGCATTGGGATATATTCGTCGCAAGCCTTCAACAAAGCGTCGATAGCTTCTTTACCCAAACCGTCGTTTTTACCTTCTACTGCAGAAACAGCTGAACCACGGATGATTGGAGCATTGTCGCCGTCAAAGTCATTTGCAGACAACAATTCACGGATTTCCATTTCAACCAATTCCAACAATTCTGGATCGTTTGCCAAATCACATTTGTTCAAGAACACGACGATACGTGGAATACCAACCTGACGTGCCAACAAGATGTGTTCACGTGTCTGTGGCATTGGACCGTCTGTTGCAGCTACTACCAAGATAGCACCGTCCATCTGTGCAGCACCAGTAATCATGTTTTTAACATAGTCGGCGTGCCCTGGGCAGTCAACGTGAGCATAGTGACGATCTGCTGTTTCGTATTCAACGTGTGCTGTGTTAATTGTAATACCACGTTGTTTTTCTTCTGGAGCATTGTCGATCTGATCAACACCTTTCAGTGCATCGGCACCAACACCATAGTGGTGAACGATAGCAGCAGTCAATGTTGTCTTACCATGGTCAACGTGACCAATTGTTCCAATATTGACGTGTGGTTTACTTCTTACATACTTTTCTTTTGCCATAGTTTTCTCCTTAGGCTTTGCTTGTTAGTTTTTTTGTAAACTTCTTGTTATTATTTCGTCAGCTTCTTGATTACTTCGTCAGCGACGTTTGTTGGGACTTCGTCATAGTGTGACAATTCCATATATGGATTTGCACGACCCTGTGACAAAGAACGCAGTGTTTTTACGTACCCGAACAGATTTGCCAATGGAACATATGCTGAAATCAACTGATTACCGAACTGAGTTTCGATACCATTGATTTGTCCACGACGACTGTTCAAGTCCCCAATGATGTCACCGACGTATTCTTCCGGTGTATTAACCGAAAGCTTC
>JAZLBQ010000023.1:0-1879 GCA_045613785.1 Candidatus Enterousia sp.
ATATGAATGAAGAAGCAAAAAACGAATTACAGAGTTTAATCGACAGAGATTTTGAACTCGCACAAAAGCACGTTGCGAAAGCAGAAGCAGAAGGCAGAATAAAGCCGAACTTGGTTGATACATTCTGTTATTTCGTGTGCTGGGATTTGGCAAGAGAAGTCGGGCTTGACTTAAAAGGTGCCATAACCGAATAGGCAAGGGGGTTTCTGATATGTGGGAAATCAGAAATAAAAAGGGGAAATTTTATAAAAGGTGGAAGCCTTCAAAAGCCGAAGCCTTTTATATTTCGGTTATCGCATTTGCGGTAATATATTTAATTTTTCAAGTTGTAAGGGGGTAATTTATGACAGACTTGAACTATTGTTTTGTGGAAGGTCGCTTAACTTCTGGAATAGGCGAAAAAGACTTTGGTTATTTATCAACAGGA
This sequence comes from Candidatus Enterousia sp., assembly GCA_045613785.1. Classification (GTDB taxonomy): domain Bacteria; phylum Pseudomonadota; class Alphaproteobacteria; order Rs-D84; family Rs-D84; genus Enterousia. The sequence continues at coordinate 428 of JAZLBQ010000023.1, forward strand.
ACGGCAAAGCTTACGATCCATTTAGCCTGCAACAAGAGTATTAAGAAGGGCGAAGAATGGGTTGATGAAACTTCTTTTTTTGATGTTACAGTATGGGGCAAGCCTGCCGAAAACATCAAACCGAAAATTGAAAAGGGTGCTTCTGTAAGGGTTGCGGGACGATTGCAACAGGACAGGTGGGAAGACCAGAACGGCAACAAGAAAAGCAAAGTTTATATCGTTGCCGAAAGTGTAAAAATATACCCGAAAGAGCAGAAAGCCGATAATAGCGGTTTCAAAGAAGATATACCGTGGAATTAAGGGGGCAGAAAATGGCAAATACATTGAAGAACGGGCAGAAAGACGGGGCAAGATTTTCCGTTTATCTGCGACAAAATCAGTTAGAATGGCTTGACAGGGAAGCCGAAAAAATGGGTGTTTCTAGATCCAAGTTCATTGAAATTAAGACCTTCCCGAAGTCTTTACAGGTTTTGAAAGACAGGAAGGGAGCAAAGAAGGGGAGTAAAAATATATGACAGTATTTGAAAAGCTTAATGAAGCCCGTCTGCGTTTTCAAAATGCAGGTGTAAAGAAAAGAGGACAGAATAAGTTTGCGGGTTATACCTATTATGAACTTGCCGACATTCTGCCTTTTATGAATCAGATTGCAAACGAATTAAAATTCTGTTGTGTGGTAAACTTTACACCAGAACTTGCGACATTGGACTTCTGCGATTTGGAAGGTGACGGAAGAATTCAGTTTACAAGCCCGATGTCAAACGCAAGCCTTAAAGGGTGCCACGAGGTGCAAAATCTTGGTGCGGTTGAAACATACATCAAAAGATATTTATATCAAAACTGTTTTGAAATTGTGGAAGCAGACGCACTTGACGGGGCAATGGATCCGAATACAGAAACAGAAGTTGAAAACCTTATAAAACAGGTAAAAAGCAAAATGTCAACAATGAGTGACGAACAGTTGGATTTTACTAACAAGGCAATTTCTTTCCGTGATGTTGGTAAATTAAAAACAATTTTATCAAAATGCAAGTAACCCGTATGGGCGAAAAATAAAAAAGCAGGAAACTGCAAAAATTAAATCAACGGAATAGCCCGTGTCGGGGGGCTTATGTGATAGCAAAAGGACAGACCCAAAACCTATCCGCCTTTTGTGTTCCAGACGATAAGCAAAGACTTTTTTAGGGGGTAACAAATGGAAAGAATAGCACTTTATAATGACAGTTTCCAAAATTGGAAAACGCACGATACACCAAAAGCACAATTGATTTTGACCGACATTCCGTATCAGTTGGGGAATAATATGTATGGGTCAAACCCTGTATGGTACAAAGGCGGAGATAATTCGAACGGGGAAAGCGAACTTGCAGGAAAGCAAGCCTTTGACACAGATACAAAAGCGGGATTTAGAATATCTGAATTCTTCCACTTCTGCTCAAACCTTTTAAAGAAAGA
>JAZLBQ010000024.1:0-113571 GCA_045613785.1 Candidatus Enterousia sp.
TACAGCGAAGATGTTGTAAAAGAAAAGTTCGGTGGTATGTATACTGCATTCCAATATGGTGCACCGCCACACGGTGGTTGTGCGTTCGGTTTGGATCGACTGGTTCAGATTATGCTGGACGAACCAAACTTGCGTCAGGTCGTGATTTTCCCAACAAATCAACGTGGACAAGACTTGATGATGGGGGCACCTACGACTGTGACGGAAAAGCAGTTGCGTGAAGTTCATATTCAAGTTAGAAAAAAGAACTAAAATATAAAAATCCCCCAAAAAAATGGGGGATTTTTTTGTGAATTCATACCTGTTGGCAATGATGTTTTCCTAGGTATAATTTGGGGCATAACAAACGAGAGATGTTATGCACAAAAATACAGATAAATTATGTGAATTATTGGGACTTAGCCAGTATCAGGTGTGTAAATTAAAAACGCACTTTGAACGTTATAATTTTTCAGGCCTGCAAAAGCGGGGTGGGGTGTTGTATGCACCGTATGTCGTCCATGGATTTTGGCAGAAATTAGGACGGTTTGTGTTCGGTGTTCGTGCAGATTTAATCGGTGAAAATCGGGTCTTGTTGAGGGCACAAAGAAATATTAAATTTTGTGCAAATGGATATCACTGTGTTCGGGTTGGACGATATGTTTATTATGCTAATGCCAAAGGACAAGTCGTTTCTCGTGATGAATTCTTGCAAAATAAATCAAAATAACTTGTATAAATTTTAGAATTTGTCGTGCGTTTTAACAAATGCACGCATAAAACCTGGGTCTAGTTCGGTCATTATTTCTGATAATGAATACTGGCGTTTGCCATCAGGCAGTATGCTTAGTGCAATGGTCGCAGGTGTTGGGGCAGTGCCACGCAGTGTTAAATCAAATTCAGCTGTCATTTTCCCGTCTGTTATTGCCAGACCACCACGGCCGTTTATATGACGCATTGATATTTCTATCGGTTGTGTGGTAATAAAGTTGCCTGTTGAATAATCGCCAATAATACGCATTTGTTTTAATGCTGTTTGACCTGATGTCAGGGCGTTGGCCAGGGCAAATTCTGCATTTAGTGAGGTTATGTTTTCCGCAGATGCATAGAATTTATCAAATGACATGCCAATAAGATTGCCACCGTCAAATGTTAAATCAATGTTCCCCGCAAGATTATAGTAGATGTCGTGAGCAATCTGGCCAGATGTAGTCAACAAAATCTGTCCTGTGATTGTAGTGTCTGCAACGTTTAATGGTAGCGTGTTGTTTAGTAGGGTGCCTTGGATAACGAATTTATTTAACTGGGCAAAGATGTCATAGTTGGTTTTGTTGCGTTCGATTGTTGCAAGAATGTTGCCACGATTAGAATCTGTAATTGAAAATGTTTGTGTGTTTGGTTTTAGGGTATAGATAAAATTTTGATATGAATCTGTGTTGTATATCAATGTGTCCGCAGATAAAGCGATATTTATTGGCAGATTAAATGGGGTAAGAATTGGGTCGTTAGTTAGGAATTCTTGATTCGCAAAGTCAGCAAAGAATTCAGCGTTCTTTATCTGGTCAAGTGATAGTTGTTTTGTGTGCAGTGTTAGTGTGTTGCCAGAATAACTGCCGTTGAATTCGTGGTTTTGTGTTTTTATGTTCAGGTTAGATATACGGTTGTTGGAATAAAAACCTGTAATTGTATATGATGAATCATTTATTGATTGTAAATCTAGGTTTGGCAACCAGGTCTTGAAACTAAGCCCCATTAGGTAAAAGTAATTGTCATATGTTGATAGTTGCCATTGATTATTATATGGCGTAAAGGTTAGCATTCCGTTTTGCCATGAAAAATTACCAGGGGCATTTAATATAAAATCTGGTAAAAAGGGTAGGTCTAGTTTCAGCCAAGACAGGGTTTTGTCCTGGGCATAGGTATAAGATATTTCTTTCTTGTTTCCGTCAATTTTATATATGCCGCCAACATCAGAAAACTGAAAGTTTATTGTTCCGGTTGTGCCAAGTTTCTTTATTAAATCTTGTGTTTCCTTGTCAGTGGGCATCGGCAGGTTTGATTGAACAAATACATCAAATGTTCCGTTGTCAACAGATAGCGACCCCGACAAGTCCCCATAGGTAAATACTGCACATTCATATTTTTCAGGTGTGCCGGAAAATACACACATCGCATTAGTATCGTTTACGGGCATTGTAATCATTATGTTGTTTGCACCGTTTGCTGTGATTGTGCCGCCTGTGATTGCGACGTCGTCAGCGATTATGTTTGATATTTGCAGTTTATTGTTGTTGGATGTGGCTTGGATTCGCAAGTGTTTGAATGTGCGGTCTGCAAAGTGTAGTTTGCCATATAAATCCAAGTTAAATGTTGTGTCGTTTAGTAGTGTGTTCGGTTGTGTTAAAAATGAAAAATCAAAATCTATGTTTTCAGATACCAGTTGGATAATACGTTCGCCAGATGGTGTGATTTCAATGTTGCCTGAGAAATTATCAGATTGAATACTGGTGAACTTATAACCATTGCCACCATCCCATTCAAAGTTTGCTGTTAGTCGAACAGTGTTAGTGATTTTTGGAATCTCAAAATTAAACCATTCATTTATCTTGTCCGTTTCTATGGATATGTGCCCATTGATTGAGCCATCAGAATACATCTGGCCTGTTATTTCAAGTGAATTGTTCTTGTTCCTGATGTTAAAAGTATCACCAATAAATTCAACGTCGTATTTATGTTTCTTGCTGCGAACAGTGCCGTGAAATTCCCCGTTCTTAAACTGGGCACGAATTATGTGAAATTTGCGACCAAATATTTCTATGTTGCTGTTGTAAATGTTGATGTTATGGTTAAAGCCAGCAGGTTCAAGTTTGTCGATTTTTATTGCTGCGTCATAGATTGATACATTGCGTTCTAGTTCAGCGTTTTTGATGTCAAAAAAATCAGAAAACGGAATCGATAGCATCACAGAACCAATTCTGGCCGTCGGAACAACAACATCGTGAACAACAATCGTTGCACCGCCAATCAGACTGAAATGGATATCACCATTTAACTTTGCTGGAACGGACATTTGGTTGTATATAGATTTTTCAATCGTAGGTTTGAATTGGTTCAGAGTTATAAATGGTGGAATAATAATTACGCAAAGGGCAAGTGCACAAAATGTGCATGTCAATGACCAGAATAAGCGACGTTTATGTCTGGGTTTTAATGCCATTCTCTGTTCCCTTGTTTTTTTATTATAATGGATTATATTAGGAAATGTGAATAAAAAAATGAAAAAAGCACAATTTTATCTTGATAGTGATTACAAGCCGATGGGGGATCAACCAACGGCAATCGCTGAATTGGTAAGCGGCGTAAATGAAGGGCGGCAATCTCAGGTCTTGCTGGGGGTGACAGGGTCTGGTAAAACTTTTACAATGGCAAATGTTATCGCAGAATTAGGACGCCCTGCGTTGATTATGGCACCAAATAAAATCTTGGCTGCACAATTATATACTGAAATGAAATCTTTCTTTCCAAAAAATCATGTCGAATATTTCGTTTCTTATTATGACTATTATCAGCCAGAGGCATATATGCCGACAACTGATACTTATATCGATAAAGACGCATCTATAAACGAGCAATTAGATCGTATGCGGCACAGTGCAACACGGGCAATGCTGGAAGAACGTGATGTTGTGGTGGTATCAAGTGTTTCTTCTATCTATGGTATGGGGTCGCCTGAACAATATGCAGGTATGAAAGTGGTCTTAAACACAGGGGATTTAATCGGACAAAAAAATGTTATTCGTGCGCTGGTTGATATTCAATATAAACGTAATGATGTGGCGTTCGAACGTGGTGATTTTAGAGTCCGTGGTGATGTCTTAGATATTTTCCCATCCCACGCACAGGATAGAGGCTGGAAATTGTCTTTCTGGGGGGACGAAATCGAAGAAATTTGGGAGTTTGATACCTTGACCGGGGCAAAGTTGCGTAAGTTAGATAGAGTTGCTATTTATCCTAATACTCACTATGCTACGCCAATGCCTAGTATCTTGCAGGCCATCGCACAAATCAAAGACGATTTAAAAGACCGATTGAATTATTTCCATGAAAATATGAAGTATATCGAAGAACAACGTTTAAGAGAACGGGTGAATTTTGATATCGAAATGATGGAAAATACTGGAACGTGCAGGGGGGTGGAAAACTATTCTCGATATTTGTCGGGGCGTTTGCCTGGACAACCACCACCAACACTGTTTGAATATTTACCAAATGATGCGGTATTGTTTATTGATGAAAGCCATGTGACAGTGCCTCAGATTGGTGCAATGAGTCGTGGCGATAGGGCTAGAAAAGAAACTTTGTCGCAGTATGGTTTTAGATTGCCATCGTGTGTTGATAACAGACCGTTGACTTTTGACGAGTGGGATACATTGCGACCCCAGACTATTTTTGTTTCGGCAACACCAGGTGCATGGGAATTAGAACAGGCAGGTGGAATCGTTTCAGAACAAGTTATTCGTCCAACAGGATTGTTGGACCCTGTTTGTGATGTGCGACCAACACAAAATCAGGTCGATGACTTGTTAGGGCAGGTTAAAAATGTTCAAGGACGAGTGCTGGTAACAACACTTACAAAAAAAATGGCCGAGCAGTTGACAGACTATTTCGTTGAAAACGGGGTGCGGGCAAAATATCTGCACAGCGATATCGAGACCTTGGAACGTATTGATTTGTTGCGTGATTTAAGATTGGGAAAATTTGATGTCTTGGTTGGTATCAATTTGCTGCGTGAAGGATTAGACGTGCCAGAGTGCGAATTGGTCGCAATTATGGATGCTGATAAAGAAGGGTTCTTGCGGTCAACACGATCTTTGATTCAAACAATTGGACGTGCAGCACGTAATGCAAATGGACGAGTCATTTTGTATGCTGATAAAATAACCGAGTCTATGAAAAGTGCACTGGACGAAACACAACGCAGACGTGAAAAACAAATGGCATACAATCAGGCACACGGTATAACACCAAAAACTGTTTCAAAAGCGGTCTTTGCTGAGGTTGGTGAAAAACAAGAAAAGACTGACAAAGGACGTAAATTTGTTTATGATAAGTCAGGTGGTGTTATGGACGCAGATGCAATTCGCAAGGAAATAAAAAAATTGAAACTGCAAATGCGACAAGCTGCCGAAGATTTAGAGTTCGAAAAGGCTGCACAGTTGCGTGATGCTGTCCGTCGTATGGAAGATGACTTGTTATTGGTGGAGTGAAAAATGCAAGAATTTATTTTAAATAATGTCGAAGAAATGCGTGCTTGGGCAGCGGATTTTGCCAAGACTTTGAGTGTGCCGTCTGTGGTGGCATTACACGGAGATTTGGGTATGGGTAAATCTGAAATTGCACGTGCTGTTATTCAGACCTTGCGTGGGGCAGAAACTGTTGTGCCAAGCCCAACCTTTACAATCGTGCAGTCGTATGATGGAATTTCTCACTTTGATTTGTATCGTGTTGAAGACGCTGCAGAACTGACCGAAATAGGCTTGGGGGACGCAATCGAAAATGATATAACCTTAATCGAGTGGCCAGAAATTGCAGCAGATATGCTGCCAGATAATACAATTCACTTGTTTATAACACAAAATGGTGATGGGCGAAAAATTGTTCGTAAATAGGCTGGGAATATCTGCCTGTGGTTTTGATGCAAGATAATTGTTATTATCAAAGTGCAGACTTGCATCGAGGCTTTAGCCCGAACCACATCCCTAAAAAAACGCAGTGTTTGCAAAAAAAAACACCGGTTTCCCGGTGTTTTTTGTTTATTTTTTTAACAGACTTTGCACCGCAAGTGGAAAATCAGGGGATTTTGCAAGATATGACCCAGATACCAATAGGTCTGCACCAGCAGCCCAACATTGTTGTGCTGTATCAGGGTTGATGCCACCATCGACAGATATCAGGAATTTCAATCCATACTTTTTACGGGTAGCAGCCAAGACGGCGATTTTGTTTAATGAATCTGGGATAAAATCTTGAGATGCAGCACCAGGGGCAACAGACATTACCATTACTTCATCAATATCACGTAGTATCGTTTTAAGTAATGTAACAGATGATTCTGGGTGCAGGGCAATGCCAACACGACGTCCAGAGTTGCGAACGGTCTTGATGGCGTTTCGCAGTCCTGATGTGCCAGTTGATAATATAATTGTATCTGCACCAGCCGCAATCGCATCAGATGCCCAGACTGCTGGACTTTCTGTCATTAAATGCACGTGCAGGTGGGCGTTTGTGTGTGAACGGATGTTCTTTATCTGTTCGGTATTGTCGGTTACACGGTCAACATAAAAGCCGTCCATAATGTCAACGTGAATCATTGATATGCCACCTGATTTAAACAGCGTATATGTTTCAGGACGACGCATGTCAAAGCACAATGTGCTGGGCATAATAGGGATAAATTTATTTGTCTGGCGTGGACGACGTTGGAACAGCCGGGTAAACCAATTCGCACGACGGGCCCAACGATCGTGGCGTGCCATATAACGATCACGGCGACCCGTCTGGGAACGCCATACATAATCAGACAAGGCACGGACAGATGCGTCTGTTGGTAAAATTTCTGTGACGACTGCAAATGCGTTTTCGATAAATTCACGCAGGCCTTCGACCCCAGCACCGCCACCACTTAGAATAATCTTTGTCGGACGATGTTTTTTAAACGCATTGGCACAGTCGTCTTTGATTTTTGCAATTATGTCAACCAATATCGGAATAACAATATCGTTTATATCACTGCGAGAAAACGCATAATCACGGTCTGCCGGCATAAAGCGGTCTGTTTCTTTTGGAACAACAGAGGCAACAGTGCATTTTATGCGGTCTGCTGTTTCAAAGTCTAGGTTCATTTTTTCTTGGATTGCGGTTGTTATCGTAGCACCGCCCATTGGTATCTTGGTATGGCAGACAGGACCACGTTTTGTCCAGATAGATGCTGATGTAAATGTTGCACCAAAATCAATAAACAGTGTTGTCTGATTTTCTGGACGATAGATTTCGTTTTGTAAAAAATGTGGGTCGTAAAAGGTGTCTGGCTGAATATGTGCGTTGTGCAGATGTTCTTGGATTTTATTCAGGTCAGAACAATTATAATAAATAATGCCAAATACAGATATCAACTGTCTATCAATGTGGCCAATTGGGGATATCATATTCTTGGAATGAGGGGAATAATACCGCATTGGTATAATGTGCATCGGAAAATAGCCGTCAGGTGGCGTTATTTTTGATATCTGGTTGCGTATGTCCGATTGGGTTATCTTGTGTTCCCCAGACCAGGTTTGATTCTGAATAGACGAGTCATATATCGTTTGACCTAAATCACCCGTTATATAGGCAGTGTCAAAATGCGCACCAATTTGCTTTTCTAGTTCGTCAATTACGGATTTTATTCCAAATACTGTATCGGTGGTGTCAATGCTGAAATAGGCAGAATGATCAATGTTGGCCTTGTGAACACGGTGGGCCAATCCACGAACACAATGTGTGCCAATGTCTAGGCACAAAAATGACGAATCAAACAGGTTCATTTTACTAACCTTAGGCTGTTATTTAACAAGAATACGGGCGTTGTCACGCATGTCGATAACGGATATTTTTCGATCCAAAATCTTGTGTGTCTGGTTCATCGCTATCAGCGTGTTTATTGCAGATATCGCATCGTGTTCAGGTAATTTTACCGTGATGCCATTAAATGTATGTAAATCCCAGCGACGGTTTTCAATCCATTCAAGGTAATCAAGTTGGCCAATTAAATTTGATGCCGCGTTCGTTATTTCTGATATGTCGTTCGGAACAGTGCCGTGGAAAACAACGTGGTTTACATCACGGGTGTTGGTCGGTGTGTTCACGATTGTGCCATCTGCCGATAAGGGAAAATAGTTTTCACCATCAGACCATAATGCAACCGCAGTGTATAATGACACACGGACAGATAAATTGCCGTTGGCAAGGCGACGAACAGCAGATTTTTGAACGCCTGGAACAGATGATATTCGTGTGTTTATGTCTTCAAGATTTACAGAATATGATCGTGTGCCAGGGGCAATCGCAGCCGCACTGACGATGCCGGATAAATCCTTGGACTTTTGGTCGGCAGAAATCGAAATATTGCGAACACGGGATATATCACAGTGTCCCATTCCAACCATAATAATACGTGTGGCAAAATATATTGCCAAAATAACGGTAATCACAAAACACAGCCAAAACCAAATAGAACGTTTCATAAATGCAATTATATCATATTTTTATGATATAGCCATTTTTTATTTTTCAAATTCAGATTTGTTTGGAAAACGCTGTGATAAATATGTCGTATTTTCGATTAAATCTTGGGCTGTGTTATCGCTGGAATCATTTATGCAAAATATTGCAGCGTGCTTTAATGATGTTTTGTGCCGTGAAACACTGGGGCAAACATAGGAAGAACGTCGAATGTCAAACCAGTGTATTGCATTGTAAATGCTGTCTAGGATTATGTTGCGACCACTTTTAGGTGGGCGAGCACGGCGAAAGGTTGCGTGGTTGGTGGCAACCTGATTCAATGTAAATAGCCAACGCTGAAATTCCCAACTAACACGAAATTTGTTGCGGATTTGTTTGTCGATTGTGGGTTTGATTTTGGGCGAATTATAAAAATCAGACCAGACAGATTTTAGGTATGGGTCAATACCGTGTGATGGGGCAAAGGAATAAAATTTTTTGCCGTGGATTTCATGAATCTTTTTGGCACTGTTTAATATTGTTGAACGATATGTGTTTGATTTCTTTAGAATTTTGTCCAGTTTTTTATAGTCTGTTTTGCGATAGACATACAGGTTCTTTGCGTGGCCGTGTCGATCAAAGAAAAATGACGGTGATAATTGTCTGTTAAAAAATATGTCGTCGTTCATAAGTAGGAATTTTTCTGATAGGCCAGGTATATTTGGTATGCACATTTCTATGCTGTTTGAATTAAAGGTCGGTAGTGCATCAGCGGGTATGATTTGTTCGTGTGGAACAATTGTAATTTTTGGGTGGTCTGTGTTTAGCCATTTGGGAATCTGACCAAAGCCAGTTATGATATAGATGTGATTTATAAATTTAGCGTTTTGGGCAACGCTTCGCAGGGAATAGAGCAGTTCGTCATTATCACGATAGCGTTCGCTTGAAGAAATACCAGTTTCACAAGGTGGTGTTTGGAAGAATTTTTGTTCCCATTTTCTTTTTTGGCTTAGCCATTTTTTATCAGAACCGTCAACCCACAGGTAAACAATGTCGATTTTATTCATTTTTTTCCCTGAACTATAATTCAGTTGAATTATAGTCATAGGAATAGTTTCTGTGCAACCTACTTTTTCCCAAAGTGTTTTTTCAAAATTTCATAGGCTGATGATATGCGGGCAAATTCTGCGGCGGCATTTTTCTTGTCTGTTGCTGTGTCGGGGTGGTATTTTTTCGCCAAGGCACGATATTTTGTTCCGACTTCACGCCAGGTGGCAGAAATTCCTAAATCAAAGACTTTTAATGCAGAAACAACCGTAGATGGTAGTTTGCTTTTTGCAGGTGTTTTATCAAATTGACTGCGGCCTGTGATAAAGTCGTTGATGAATTTTGCATAATCAGCAGCGTCAGTTTTCGCAGTTTCTTTGTCTTTTAAAGCAGCACCAAATGTTTGACGTTCCCAATCTGCTTCGATTTCTTCGGGGGTCATGTTGGCGTAAAAATTCCAGTTCTTGTTATATTCGGCGGCGTGTTCTTGGCAGAAAAACCAATATTCACGTAAATCACGTGTCTTTGGTGCCCGGCATGTGCCGGCCTTGGTGCAGCCTGGGTGATCACATTTCTTTATCATTTTGAACCTTTATTTGTTTGATAATGGGTGATGGTTTATTGTTTCTTGCAATTTTTCAGGATTTACGTGTGTGTAAATCTGGGTGGTGGAAATGTCTTCGTGACCCAACATTGTTTGAATTGCACGAAGGTTTGCACCGCCAGCCAATAGGTGGGACGCAAACGAATGACGCAAAACGTGCGGACTGACCCGGTCGGGGTCAATGCCAGAAAGTAATGCACATTTTTTTAATATCTTGAAAAAGCCGTCACGGGTTATATGACCAGATTTGCCCCCAGATGGAAATACGTATTTGGATTCATTGTCGCCACGCATTTTTAGCCATTTGTTTAGGGCATATATTGCTGTGTCGTGCATCGGAACTAGGCGTTCTTTGGCACCTTTGCCGTGGATTAGTAATTTGTCGCCAAGTATTCCAGTCATTGGTAATTCGCATAATTCAGATACACGAAGCCCAGATGCGTAAAGCAGTTCAATCATTGCACGAAGGCGGGTCGAATTCTTTATGTCGCCAGCACTGGATATCAATAATTCTATTTCGGAAACAGATAAAAATTTTGGCAGTGTCCGATTGCGTTTGGGTAATTCCAGGTTTGATGCCGGGTTGGTGGTGATTATCTTTTCTAGCATCAAGAACTTATAAAATCCACGCAGGGCAGATGCCTTGCGGGCAATTGATGATGGCTTGTCCGGCAGGCTAGATAGATAATTTTGTATCGCAGCAGAATCTGCAGATAACAGACCTTGTTCAATTGTGTTGTCAGCCAGACGTAGGTCTGATTCATAACTGGCCAAGGTTTTTTCACTGCGGCCTTTTTCAGCAGAAAGGGCTTCTAAGAATATATCAATGTAATTCATTAGGGGTAAACCACAATTTCTGTTAAATGCTGGGGGGTGGAAAATGATATTATCATCAGAATTAAAACAGCAATCACGCCCAGCAGTAATAAAATTTTTGCAAATGAATGTTTTTTCTTTTTCTTTAATGGCATCGATAGTCCCTATTGTTGGGGTTAGATTGTATCAAAACTGGTTATAAATATCCCGGCACCTGCAATTATTATCAGTGGCGGTGCAATGATTGATAATATCGGTGGTAGTGTTCCAGTTGCACCCAGGGCATTGAACATATTTATCAGGAAATACACCGCAAAGCAGGTAATTATACCAAGACTAAATTTTATGCCAAAACTGTAATTGCGGCGTTGCTTGGTCTGGGAAAATGCAATCCCAAGGGTTGCCATCGCAATCATTGTCAGTGGTAAAAATAGCAATGTCCACAGTTGAACACGATGTCCACGAACTGGAACACCAATCGATTCCATGTGGCGGATAAATTTTGGTAATTGCCAGAACGATATTTGATCGGGTTGTAAATAACGATCCAGAACGGTCTGAGGCGTTAAAAGTGTTGTTGTTGACCAGTCTGATTTGCGAATGTTGCCGTTTGAATCCCAGATTGTTGCGTTATGGGCAGATAAACCGTCGTCAGACAGGGTGATTGTGTCAGCCTGAACCCGGTTCTGTAATTTAAATTCAGGGGTTTGTGTGTAAACAGTTGCGTTTTCAAAAATTAGAACATTGCCAACCTTGTGCATGGTTTCGGCGTTCATCGTGGTAAAACCATTGGTTGATTCTTCACGTAGCCAGATGGTGTTGTCAATCAATCGCAGGTTGTCTGATGTTATGTTGTTTGTGCTGATGTGGACAGAGTATGGATTTATGACCATAGTCGCAAAAACACCAATTAAAAATGCACCAACTAAAAATGGCTTGGTCGATTGATAGGGGGATAGACCAGCACTGGATACAATAATGCTTTCACTGGATTTTGTAAGGTTGTATGATGTCAGCAATGTTCCCATAAATACCGCCATCGGTAAAAACATTGGAACATATTCCAAAAGGCGAACCCACGATTCATAAAGTGCAGCAAAAGCGTTCGGGTTCGAAGGCAGTCGTTCAACAAATGTCACTGCCAAAATAATGCCGCATACAATCAGCATAACAAGACCAATGCCAGAAAAAAATCTGTGCAACAAAAAACGGGTTAAGATATTTTGCCTAAACATATTATGTATAGTATAACCTGAAATTTCATAATTGCAAAATTAAAATGTTTGCGTATAATTTGCGAAAATAAAATCAAGGAAGACTGTTATGGAAAAAAAACCAATTTCACGCACAGGTTTTGATAACTTGTTGAAAGAACTGAAAGATTTGCAGGAAAATCAAAGGCCAGAAATTTTAAAGACAGTGCAGTGGGCCAGATCGTTGGGGGATTTGTCAGAAAATGCAGATTATAGTGCTGCACGTGAAAAACAACGCCAGATTGATGCTCGTATTCATTTTATCGAAGGCGTTATTGAAAATGCTGCCGTGATTGATGTTGATTCGTTGACGGGGAACAAGGTTGTCTTTGGGGCACGTGTGGTTGCAGAAGACGAAGACGGAAATAAAATGCAATGTAGAATCTTGTCAGATATTGAATCTGATGGGCGAACCGTCATTTCGTGCACTTCACCTGTTGGGCGGGCAATGATTGGTCGATGTGTTGGGGATACGTGTATCGTTCGTCTGCCAGGCGGTGAAAAAGAATATGAAATCTTGTCCGTTTCATTCAAAGACGAAGAAAAATCAGAATAAAAATAGGATTTCAATATGGCTGTTCGTGTGCTGCCAGACTTTTTAATCAATCAAATTGCTGCTGGTGAAGTGGTGGAACGTCCTGCCAGTGTGGTCAAGGAATTGGTTGAAAATGCACTGGACGCAGGGTCAGACCAGATTATGATTGATGTCGTCGATGGTGGACGGACACTGATTAGCATCATTGACAACGGTTGTGGTATGGGCTGTGATGATTTAAAGCGTGCAATTACACGGCATGCAACATCAAAGTTGCCAGATGATGATTTGTTGAATATCAATTTTATGGGATTTCGTGGGGAAGCATTGCCATCAATTGCGTCTGTGTCAGATATGACAATTGATACTTGTAATGGTATTGATGATAATGGCTGGCAGATTGATGCGTCAACTGGTGTTGTAAAGCCGTCTGATTGGGAAAGCGGAACACGTATTCGAGTTCAGAATTTGTTCGCAAAAACACCCGCAAGATTAAAGTTCTTGCGTGGCGACAGGGCAGAAATGATGTCTGTGTTAGAGGTGGTAAAACGCCTGGCGATGGCACGGTCTGATGTCGGATTTGTATTGAATAGCAAGTGGTTTTTTCCAAAGAACGAAGACCTAATCGAGCGTATTGCGTCGGTTATGGGCGATGATGTTCGTGGGCGTATGTTAGAGGTGGACGCAGAATCAAAGTCTTCTGTTGGTATGAGACTTACGGGATTTATTTCAGAACCAACATTGCGACGTGCGTCAAGTATTGACCAATATTTGTTTGTAAATGGTCGGCCAGTTAAGGATAAAGTTTTGGTCGGTGCTTTGCGGGCGGCATATATGGATGTGATGCATGCACGTGAATTTCCTCTGTGTGCATTGTATCTGACGGTGCCAACAAATGCGGTTGATGTAAATGTGTCGCCTGCCAAGACAGAAGTGCATTTTTTAGAACCTACGCATGTTCGTTCGTTTATTATCAAGACTTTGCGGGACAGATTGGCCAAGACAATGGTTGGGGCTGATAGGGCAGAGGTTGCAGATGTGCCAAAAATGCCACAAACTCAATCGCAACAGATGTTCGAAAGTTCTTTTGTTCCACGTCAAGTGCCTGTGAAATTTGATTTTGGTATTAGAAAAGAGTCTTTTCAAGTCAATGACGATTTGTTGCGTAATGTTATTGCAGCAAACAAGATTGAACAGCCAGAAGAGTCTGTGGCTAGGGTAGAAGCAAAAATTGATAATACGGTCGTTATTGATTTGCCGTTGGGACGCGTGGTCGGGCAGGTCGGAAATAAATATATAATTGCACAAAAAGATGACAATATGGTCGTGGTTGACCAGCACGCAGCACACGAGCGGATTACGTATGAAAAGTTGCGGACTCATAAAATCAAGACTCAGCCGTTGTTGACCCCAATAGTGGTAAATATGCGTGAAGAGGATGTTGTCGCTGTTCTGGGGATTGTGGAAGAATTGAAATTGTCAGGGTTGGTGGTCGATGCATTTGGCGATAACGCTATTGCAATATTTGAAAAGCCTGCCGATTGGGATATGAATTGGGCAGATGTCTTGCGAAGCGTTGCCGAAGAAGTTCGAGAAAATGGACATTCTTCCCAATTAAACGAAAAGTTGCATTTGAAATTAGCAAATTATGCCTGTCATCATTCTGTTCGGGCAGGGCAAAAGCTGGATATGATTCAGATGGACGCATTGTTGCGTGATATAGAACAGACAGAACGGGCAGGACAATGTAATCATGGGCGACCCGTTTATAAATTTATTCCGATGGCGGAAATTGATACTTGGTTTGAACGCCTGTAATTTGTTGTATTTTTTCTTTACTTTAATGGGTTTATTTACTATTGTGCAGGTATTAAAGTAAGGAGAAACATTATGGAACAGACTGTTGAAGTTGTCGAAAATGTCGCACAATCCGCACCAGAAGTAGCACAGCAAGGAGGTTTTATGGGAATGCTGCTGTATTGTGTCGTGGTGTTTGGAATTATTTACTTGTTTATGGTGCGGCCAAATAAGAAACGTATGGCTGAATATCAAAAAATGCTGGATTCTTTGCAGGTTGGCAATAGGGTCTTGGCAGCTGGTATTTATGGAACTATTACAAAGGTAAATAGCAATACCATAGAGGTGGAAATCGCTAAGGGTGTTGTTGTAGAAGTGGCAAAAAATGCCGTGGCATCAGTAGAATAAACAGAAAGGGTAATAATTATGTTCAAGAAGTTGGCGATTATTTTTGTTGCTGTATTTTGTGTGTTGTTGGCAGTGCCAACGTTGTCGCCAAAATTGGCTCCGTTCTTTCCATCTTGGATTGATCCTGTATCGTTGGGGTTGGATTTGAAGGGTGGTGCACAGTTGCTGTTGGAAGTTGATACAACAACAATGATGCAGGAAAAAATGCAACAGTTGTATGAAGAAACTCGTTCGTCATTGATTGATAGAAATAAAGGGGTTATTCGCTTTTCTAATTTGCGTAATAATGATGGTGTTGTGTCGCTGGTTGTTCGTGATGAAGATCAGGTTAGTGATGCAAAAGGACGCTTGAAAAGTGCTTTTGGTAATACTGTTGATATCAAGTCTGACGGAAAAACAATCTCTTTGTCTTATTCTGAAAAACAAAAAGAAGAAATGATTCATGATGCATTGGGACGCAGTATCGAAATCGTTCGTCGCCGTATTGATGCATTGGGAACAAAAGAACCATCAATTCAAAGTCAGGGTGGAAAATATATCTTGGTTCAGTTGCCAGGTGTTGATAACCCAGAACGTATCAAGGAATTGATTGGACAAACCGCAAAAATGACTTTCCATTTAGTAAATGAATCCGTATCGCCAGAACAGATTCAGGCAGGACGTGCACCAAATGGAACAGAATTTTTGCCATATATTGATTCACCTGGTTCGGTTGTGCCAGTTTATTCAAGGGTAGAAGTTTCAGGTGAGGCTTTGAAGGATTCACAGGCGGATTTTGACCAGAATAATATGCCAGTTGTGACCACTGTGTTTGATGCATCTGGGGCACGTAGATTTGCAAAGTTGACAACAGAACATGTAAACGAACGCTTTGCAATTGTCTTGGACGGCAAGGTTTTGTCTGCACCAACAATTCGTGAACCGATTCCTGGTGGTCGTGGTCAGATTTCTGGTGGATTTTCGCTGCAGGGGGCAAAAGATTTGGCTGTGTTATTGCGGTCGGGGGCTTTGCCAGCACCGTTGCAGGTTATCGAAGAACGCACCGTTGGTGCAGGATTGGGCGCAGATACAATCGCAGGTGGTAAAATTGGTGCGATTGCAGGTGTCATCTTTATCTTTATTTTCTTGCTGACGGTTTATCGTGGCTTTGGTGTGATTGCAGCAATATCGCTGATGGTGAACTTGGGTATGATTATTGGTTTGACTGCATTGTTTGGGGCAACACTGACATTGCCTGGTATCGCAGGTATCGTGTTGACTTTGGGTATGGCGGTTGACGCAAATGTATTGCCTTTTGAACGTATTCGTGATGAAATCAGGGCAGGAACACCGCCTTTGCGTGCCGTAAATCTGGGATTTGACCGTGCAATGAAGGCTGTTTTGGACGGAAACTTGACTACGTTGATTTGTGGATTGGTATTGTTCCAGTTCGGTGCAGGCCCAATCCGTGGATTTGCAGTGACTTTGTCGATTGGTATCTTGACAACGTTGTTTACCTGTGTTTGCTTGACAAGAGTCTTGGTCGATTGGTATATGAACGGTAAAAACAAGAAAATCGGCTTTGTCGGTGGTAAAAAATAAGTGTGCAAAGGGGAAGTGTTATGAAATTGCAGGTTATGAAATTTCGCAAATTGTCATATTGGGTTTCAGGGGCATTGATTTTGTTGTCTGTGTTGTCCTTGTTGGTGCGTGGATTGAATTATGGTATTGACTTTTCTGGCGGTATCGCAATGGAAGTCAAACCTGTTGTCCAGGGTTATGGTATTGAACAAATGCGTGATGCGTTGGACGAATTTAATCCAGAATTGCAAGAAGTTGATGGCAGTTCAATCTTGATTCGCCTGGGGTTGCCAAAAGGGGCAACAGATGCAACACAAAATGAACGTGTTGCCGAAATAAAAAATGTCTTGGGCGATAACGTGCAATATACCCAGGTTCAGGTCGTAGGACCAAAAATCGGGGGTGAATTGGTGCGTGGTGGTATCTTGGCGATATTGTTCGCTTTTGTTATGATGGCTGTTTATGTATGGATTCGATACAAAGGTGGATATGCAGTCGGGGCATTTTGTTCGCTGTTCTTGGACTTTGTCTTGATGTTTGGGTTCTTTTCAATTACAGGATTGGAATTCAATCAGACTGCAATTGCTGTTATCTTGACAGGTATTGGTTATTCGATAAACGATAAAATCGTAAATTATGACCGTATTGATGAAAATGTAAAGAGATATCACAAAATGCCAATGGCTGATTTGATTGATTTGTCCGTCAATGAAATGTTGCGTCGAACAATGCTGACTAGCGTTTCAACGTTGCTGGCAATGATTGGGTTGGCTATATTTGGTGGGCAGGTGTTGCGTGAATTTGCTTATGCAATGGGATTCAGCGTGATTATGGGGACGTTCACCAGTATTTATGTTTCTAATATTATGTTGTATCACTTTAATTTGCGTGATTCAGATAATAAATAAATCTGTTGTGTGCCGCAATCAGGAGGGGAAAAAATGAGTCTGAAAAAACTTTTAGGAATTTTTGTTGTTTTCCTGGGGGTGGCACACGCTGCGTTCGCAGAAAGTTTGTTCTTTGAAGATGAACCCGTCCAAGACGGTTTACAGGTTTTTGAGGTTTCTAAGACTTTTGCAGAAATTTATGAAAAATTGGATAATGTAAATTGGGCTGGGAAAAATCTGAATGTTGCTATTGAAAGTTTGGAAAATTTAAACAAATCTGCTCATGTGGCGGCGACAGATGAACGGGTCGTGCTGGTGTGGGATGATTCTATTGTGGCTAATTTCCCACGACCTCAGCCAAAAGATTGGAACGGGTTTGGAGAAATTACAACTGCATTGATTTTGAAAATGCGGGCTTATGACCCAAGTTTGCGTAGTCTGTCAGAAAGCGAAATGTATCAGGCTGTTGTAGATAGTTTAATTCGGGGCGTTGATGAAAATGGACGCTATGTTTTTTCCAAAGCCGCAGAAATTGCGGAAGATGGACGCTTGTTGACCAGTGTTGGTATCGAAGGCGTGCGTGATGAACGTGGGAACTTTCGTGTAAATGGAATATATAAAGGTTCGCCAGCAGATAATGCTGGTATCAGGGCAGGGGATTTAATCGCACAGATAAATGGAAAATTTGTGGCGGATATGTCCGATGCCGAGTTGGCTGCTGTGATGACCGGATTTAATTCTGGGACTTCAAAAATAAAATTGCTGACCCCATATGGTGATAGAGATGTTGTTTTGCGTCGTGCAACAATCGTTTTGGCAGATGCTGATATTATTCACAGAACAGACCCAACAGGAGGTTTGTTGGAAATTGTTGTTCATCGCGTGTCTGATGGGGCGGTGGCAATTATAAATGAGGCCTTGGCACGATATGATGATTTGACTGGTATTGTTTTGGATTTACGTGCCGCAACAGGGGACGATGAAAGGGCTGCTGCAAAGTTGGGTGGGCTGTTTGTCGGGGCAAAACCTATTATGCGTATCGTAGAAACGGCTAAGGACGAGGTAGAGGTTGTGCCAGGTGGTGATGCAATCACAGATGTGCCGGTTGTTGTCTTGATGTCTGACCAAACGCGTGGAACAGCCGAAGCGTTGGTGGCGGCATTTTATGAATATGGTCGTGGTGTTCTGGTCGGAACGCCGACCGCAGGCAGTGCAAGAATTGCCTCAACAATTGATTTGAGTAATGGTGGGGCGTTGGAATTACTGAATAAATCAGTTAAAACAGGTAATGGTCGCAAAATTGATGGTCGTGGGGTCTTTCCAATTGTGTGTTTGTCTAATATTCGGACAAATCAGCAGCAAAATGCCTTTTTCTTGAACGTTATAAACAATGAATTTAATGCAAAAGACTTTAACAAGGCAGTCGAAGTTAGCCCAGAAGATATTCGCAGTGGTTGTCCTGTCATAACCAGTGGGGCAGATGAAGATGCAGTCGCAACGGCAGTTTCTGTAAAAATTCTAACCGATAAAAAGGTTTATAACAGATTGATTGCAGAATAACGTAAAAACAGGGGTGTGGATTATGTTTTTGACAAAAGATAATAAAATCAAATGGCGTAAAATGGCCTGGGCAGCAGTTATAACTGCGGTTCTGGTTGGGCTGGGGATTGTGTGGTTTGACAAGCCTTTGTTCCTGGAATTGAGAACTTTGGATTGCCGTTTGTGGCGGTGGTTCGATGAAATTTTTTCTGCAAAAGTATGGATTTTTTCTTCTTTTGTTGCAGCAACGATTTTTTGTATCAAAAAGTGTGTAAAAACAAATTGTAATTTCTTGAAATGCACAAATAAGTCTAGTTTGCGTGCATTTTGGTCTGAATTTTTCGTAAATACAAAAACTAATAATGCGTTTTTGATATTTTACAGCGTTTTAAGCACTGGGCTGCTGGTCAAGGTGTTAAAGACCCTTATCGGGCGTGCCAGACCAATATTTTTTGAGGCCTTGGGTATGACTGGATTTTTCCCACCGTCTTTTGATTGGGCTTTTAATTCAATGCCTTCGGGGCATACAGCAGTAAGTTTTGCTGGCTTGGTTATGATTGGTATGTTAGCACCACGGTATAAAGCTTTGACCTGGACGTTGGCAATTGTAATCGGGGTTTCTCGTGTTGCATTTGGGGCTCATTGGCCAAGTGATGTTATTTTAGCGGCCTTTATCGGTATGGCGGTGGCGGATATCGTAAAGGGGACTTTGTTGAAAAAATAAATTGTCAGGCGGTAAAAAATATCGCCTGATTTACTGTTGTTTTTATGATAAACTAGGTTTTGTTATGGCAGGAAATTCAAGATTTTTACCGGGCAGTGTTGCCGAAGCTTTAAAAAGTTTATTAAATCGTGTCGTTGGGGCTGTGGTCTTGGGCGTGGGACTGTGGGCCATTGTGGCACTGGTGTTTTTTAATCCGTATCTGGACGGTTTTGGTGTGGTAAGTGCATACGGGAGTCAATCTGTGATGGGCTGGTGCGTTGGGGCTTTGCGTTATGCAGTCGGTGTGCTGCCGGGATTGTTCATCTTGTTATGTGTCGCACGCTGGGGGGCGGCAAGGTTGATTGCGTTGGATTGTGGGGCAACGCCTGAGTATAATTTTTTACGTGGCTTTATTGCGGTCTGTTTGGGGGCAACTGGGTTAGGTCTGATTTCTAGTTCGTCTGCATTTGGTGGCTTGTTCGGTGCAATTGCAGCAATGGATTTAGGAAAATTGCTGGGTGGGGCGGCACCTGTGGTTGGTGTTTTTTGTTTGGTGGCTTTTTTCTGGATTGGTGGGGTTATTTTGCATGTTAGATGGAGTCATGTTCGTTCAGCGTTGCGTTTGTTTGGTCGTTGGTTGCGGTGGATTGGGGCTGCATTTCATCTGCGTCAAGGATATGCAGTTGCACCGGTGCGGTCTGATAATGAATATGGGACTGTGACAGAAAGTAAAGATGATGATTTAGCGGTTCAGGATTTGCCACAAGAAGTTGTTGAAAAGCCAGAACCTGAAAAAGAACGTCGCAGTTTGTTGGCTCGCTGTGTTCAGAAAAAAGAAAAAGAAGAAAAGCCAAAGGCTGTGCCTGTGGTGGCGGCGGTTGTGCCACGGCGTATAAATGCATTGTCGGGATATCGGTTGCCTGATCCAAAATTGTTGGAAAAATCAGCGACTTCTAAATATTCTGTAACTCCAGAATTGCGGCAGAATGCGTATGCAATGGAAACTCATTTTGCAGAATATGGTGTTGTTGGCAAGGTGGTCGCAATAAAACCAGGGCCGGTGGTTACGCTGTATGAATTTGAACCTGCACCAGGTTTGCGAATTGTTGATATCGAAAAAACAAACAGAGATATGACTCGTGCAATGGCAGTGGAAAAATTCCGTATTGCTCAGTTGCCTAAATCAAACTATCTGGGGGTAGAGGTCGCAAATATTGAACGTCAGATGGTGCGTTATCGTTCGCTGATGGAAGATGATTTGTTTGTGAATTCTAAATATAAAATCCCGTTGGCGTTGGGGGTAAATATCGGTGGAAACCCAATGTATTTTGATTTGGCAAAAATGCCGCATATGCTGATTGCAGGACGAACTGGATCTGGTAAGTCGGTATTTGTCCAATCTATTATCACGTCGATTGTTTATCATTTTTCGCCAGATAAGTGCAAGTTGATGATTATTGACCCAAAAGGTGTGGATTTTGTGTTCTGGGATAATATTCCACACTTGATTACGCCAATCGTAAAGGCAGACCCGCAGGCGGCAATAAATGCGTTAAAGTGGGCTGTGCGTGAAATGGAAGACAGATTTAAGCGGTTGGGGCAGTTGAACGCACGTAATATTGAAAGCTATAATGAAATTGTTGCACAAAAACGGGCAAATGGTGAAAAACTAACCAAGCAGGTGCCTGTTGGAACAGACGAAGAAACGGGTGAATTGTTGTTTGAAACCCAAGAAGTTGATTTGTCTGATATGCCGTATCTGGTAATTATTATTGACGAGGTTGCAGACTTGATGGCGGTTGCACGCAAGGATGTTGAATTGCAAGTGCAGCGTATTGCACAAAAGGCACGTGCCGCTGGTATCCATTTAATTATGGCAACCCAGCGACCAGACGCAACAATTATCACGGGTGTCATCAAGGCAAACTTCCCGACACGTGTTTCGTTCCAGGCCAGTAGCCGTATTGACAGTATGACTACACTTGGGGCAACCGGGGCAGAGCAGTTGTTAGCAATGGGGGATATGCTGTTTTCCGAAGGTGGACATCCGGCTGTTCGCTTGCACGGTGCATACATAAGCGACGAAGAATTGACCAGAATTGGGGATCATTGGCGTGCCCAGGGCGAGCCAGAATATGTTGATGGGGTAACTGCGTCTGATGATGGTGGTATCCCAGGAATGCCAGGTGCAATCCCAGGTGGTGGACGTGCAAAAGGTGGCGACGATCTGTATGAACAGGCAAAAGAAATAGTTTTACGTGATAAAAAACCGACTGTTTCATATATTCAGCGACGTTTGGGTATTGGCTATAACAAGGCCGCAAGTTTGATTGAACGTATGGAAGAAGAAGGGGTTGTGTCAGCACCTGATGCGAATAACAAGCGTCAAATCCTGGTAAATTAAATATAATAATTCATCTATGCGTAAATCCGTTGGCTCATGTATGTTCAATGCACTACGCCAACGGATTTTCACATATCTAAACTATTCTATTTAATTTCACTTATTTGTTGATAATTCATCTGCGAATGGTGTCGTTCCTTTATGTCGCTTCTGGACACTGCGGGGACGGCACTGTCCGCATCTAAATCATTCTATTTAATTTGCAATTGTGGGGTAAAAAAATCCCCCAATCGGGGGATTGTTATAATATTTTTTTCTTAGGCCTGTTGTGCCTGAGATTGTCTTTGGTTATACAACTGTTCAAAGTCAACAGGTTGCATTGTAAATGCAGGGAAGCCTGATTCAGATGTCAGACGGGTAATCAGACCACGGACTGTTGGGAATAACAATGTTGGAACGTCAATCAACAATGTTTTTTTCTTGGTTTCGTCATCGATTTTTTCTTCGCCTAACTGAACCAAGCCTGAATATGTTGATTCAATCAAAAAGATTGATTTTTCGCCAGCTTCTAATTTTGAATGAACTTTGGTAATCAGATCAACCATGAATAAATTGTTTTCTGCACCCTTAATCTGAATGTCGATTTTGATTTCCAATTTTGCCTGGCCATTGTCCGATTTAAAGAATAATTCTGGGACGTTTGGACTTTCAAATGAGATGTCTTTCAAAAATTGTGAGATGATATTAAAATTTGCCATTTGTTTTCTCCTTAAATCTGATTCTGGCTAATGTAAGTCTGGACTTTGATCCGTGTTTTATGCTAATATAGCATTATAAAAAGTTTTTACAAGTGGGAGGACCGAATAAAATGCGTTTTTTACAAAAAAAATTGATTTTTCGGGTTGTTTTAGGGGTGTGTGCGGCTGTTGCTTTGGCAGGATGTGATGTTTCAACGCCTACTGTTTCTGGGGATAATTCGGTTATTCCGTCTAATTTTAAAAAGGTTTCATACAATGATTTGCCTGGATGGCGTGAAGATGATGTTCGATATGCGTTGCAGGCTTTTCGTAATTCGTGTAAGGCGAAAATTCAATATACAGGGCGTTTAATCCCAGATAAAGAATTGTTCGCAGAAAAGTGCAGAATGTTGCCGTCTGCATCCGCAGATGTTGCAACTGTGCGTGCGTGGTTTGAGTCTAATTTTCAACCTTATCAGATATTTAATGAAAACGGTGGTGATAAAGGGACTTATACAGGTTATTATTCTCCTATTATTCCTGCGTGCAGAACCAAGACCGCACAATGTAATGAACCTTTGATGGGAATCCCAACAGATGGACGCAAATACAAGGGCGTCCCAAAGAAGGATATTGTTGAACAGAAAATAGGGCGAGTCTTATACTGGGCAAATATTGTTGATGTGCAAAATATTCAAATTCAAGGCTCTGGTAATCTAAGGTTGGAAGACGGAACAGATGTAAAACTGAATTTTGCCGCTGTCAATGATATGCCTTTTAAGTCAATTGGTGAAGAATTGCGTAATCGTGGAATTAGACCTGCTGGTGGTTTTTCTTCTGAAGCGGTCTGGCAGCACCTGAAAGCAAATCCAACCTTGGCCAAAGATGTTATCTATAAAAATCCAAGATATGTTTATTTCTATGAATCTGTGCCACCAGATGTTATTGGAAAACTAGGAACACCGTTGTCTAAGATAAGAAGTGTTGCAATGGATGATGATTTATATACACTGGGATTGCCTGTCTATGTGAATACAAATTTGTCAGATGGGCGTTCGTTTCGTCGCTTGATGATTGCTCAGGATACAGGCAGTGCAATTCGTGGATGGATTCGTGCTGATATATTCTTTGGCAAAGGGGACGAAGCATATAAATTCGCCCAGGGACAACATGCACAAGGACAAATGTTTATACTGATGCCAAAAGAATATACTTATGTCAAACCACGATAAAAAGTTAAATGAACGCTTGAAACGCCCCCAAACAATCGCAGGGGCGTTGGGTGGTTTGATTCAAGTGTTTGGTGTAAGGGCATCTGATTCTGATTTGGTGCAACGTTGGGCAGAAATTATGGGGCCTGATATTGCTGCAATCGCTGCGTTGGCCGCAATTAAAAAAAATCGTGATAAGACTTTTAATGTGGTTATTAGACCTACTGTTCCTGCGTATGCGTTGCAGTTGTCTTATCAGTCAGATGAAATAATAAAACGAATAAATAAATACTTTGGCTATGACGCCGTTAGCAAAATAAGTTTTAGAAAATGACAAAACGTGTTTTGGGAATTGATCCAGGTTTAATTCATACAGGTTGGGCAGTCGTTGATTCTGTTGGACAATCACGTAAATATGTTGCCAGTGGTGTTATTTTGCCGAAAACAAAGTTGCCTTTTGCGGAAAGGTTGGCAACAATTTTTCAGGGAATAACAGATTTGTGTGAACAATTTGAACCTGATGAATGCAGTATTGAAATCACGTTTGTAAATAAAAATCCGCAGACCACATTGATTTTAGGACATGCACGTGCCGCAGCAATTGTAGCCGTGGCAAATAAAAATATTCCAGTATTCGAATATGAACCAAACAAAATTAAAAAAGCACTGACAGGGGCAGGGCATGCCGATAAAAGTGCTGTTGATAAAATGGTCAAGATTTTACTGCCAGTTGCTAACCCAAAGACCCCGGATGAAGCAGATGCTATTGCTATTGCGTTGGCACATACTAATATGATGCGATTGGGATAAATTTTGTCTTTTATAATGGGGGGATTTGTGATAAAATTGCCTGTATAGAGAGAATATGAAATTTTTTAAGCGATTTTTGCTGTTCGTTTTTTGTTTCTTGCCAGCGGTTGCAGGGGCAGATGTTGCAACTACTGCGGGCAGTAATTTAACAGCCTGGAACGGTAATGCCGGGGCAACAAATAATAATAATTGGAACCAAATGATGAACAGTCGAACCCAGGCAACAGGTGCGGTTGGTGCAGGGGCAACGGCTGATTTTGGAAACTGTAATTCTTTGATTTTGCGTTGTGCACAGCCAAAGTGTTCGGGATGTAATACAATGGAAATTGCACGCTCAATCGTTGCAGGGTGTGTCAATAGTAATGATGTCTGTAAAAAATATGGTGATGATTTAGTAGAATTTATTTCTGCACAAATGGTGTCTAATGCAACTAGCAAGGCACAACAGGCAGAAATCGCAGCTCAGCAGCAGGCGGCCAGTGTGGCTGCTGCACAAAATAGTGCACAGTTGCAACAGATGCAGGCTCAAATGCAACAGATGCAATATGATATTCAACAACAAAATGCACAGCAGTTGGCACAAATGCAGGTCGCTTTGGACGAACAAAAGGCAATGACAGCAGCGGCAATGGAAAAGCAGGCAGAATCACAGTCTGTGTCAAATTCGGCAGTTGCATCAAATAATACGACATTGACTGATGAACAAGTGGCAGCTGCACAGCAGGGTGTTGCAGCAGATATTCTGGCACGTCAGCAGATTTCTGGACAGATTATGTCCAAGATTGAGTCAGCAGAAGTTGCGTTGAAATCATTAAAGGCAACAATGAATAATGCTTTTGAATATGCTGGCTGTGATATGTCAGGGAATAATTGTGTTGGACCAAAACGTGTTCAGGTGTTCAAGACCAAGGCTTTGCAGTTCTTTGAACCATATAATGATGTGTTGGACGAATTGTATGATGCTTTGATTATTGCACAGGCGGTTGGTGTTGATATCACAGATATTTATATGATGTTAAATGGTTCTTGTAATGTGTGGGGGGAATATCTGTGTTCTGATACTGCACGTGAAGTATATAATAGTGATAATTGTCAAAATGGTCGCTCGGTAAAATCGGGAAATACAAATGGTGGGGCAGAATGTTATGATGGTCAGGTTATCCCAGCCGAAGATAGTCCTGCTTGTGTTCTGCAACGGACATTAAAAGACCAAGAAGAGGTGCAAAGAAATTGGCTGTATGCAGAAACAGGGGATCGTGATGATATGATTCGTGTTGGCTGTGCATCGGCGGCACTGGATTCGTCTGTGTTTTTCAGAAATCGTAAAAAGCAGGCGACAATTGATATCGAAATATTGGAACGGATTATTGAACAAGATGCACCTGCAATATTTGGTGGTAATCGTTTGGCGGCAGCAACAAAACCAGACCCAGATGGGGTAAAGTATTGTGCTGTAACATCAACGGGATATCAGGAACTGCAAAAGGCTGCTGCAACAAAAACTTTACCAAAGAAGGTCTGTGTGGCAGATTCGAAACTAGCGGGGTTGTGGACATCAGGTGGTGCTGTTTCGGCGGATGTTTCTGATGCAGTTCAGGTATTGGCGGCACATGCCAAATGCCAGTCCAAGAAAGGGCCAGATTGGGTGCGGTGTTTGTGTGAAAGTTCATCAGATAACGAAGCTTATTGGGATAGACAAAGTAATAAATGTTTATGCGTGTCCAAAGATAAGAGTTTTGATACGGACTCAGCCAGGTGCATGAAGTCTGGTGAAACGGTGGATAATAATACAAAGTCGTATAGTTTGTATATGTCGTGTGTGACGACGGGGGGAACACCAAATTTTGGTGTCAATTATGGTGATGTTTGTGTGTGTGATAAAACATCATATAATCCCGTGACTAAGAAATGTGTTGATGGTTTTATGGGAAATAAGATAGTTATAGATAAATAGAATGAAAAGAATTAAATGTATTTTTGCTGTTGTATTGTTCTGCCTGGGGCTGGGTGGGGTGGTTTTGCCTGCTGGGGCGGCGGATAATGGATGTGATAAAGAACAAAATGATAAAATTGTGCCGGAACTGGCACTGTGTTCAACACACGCATATAATATTGGGGCAACACGAAACCCGTCAGGGGCAGATAAACAGTTGATGAAGGATGTTGTGGCGTTGAAAACAACTGTTATGGCACAACAGATGAATAAACAATATGAATACTTAGAAGCGATGATTCGCAGATTCAAGATTCAATTAGAAAAAGCTGTTTTAACAACAGGGCTGGAAGCCAAGGGTGCCACCAGCACTAGTTCTAGCAGTTCAGGAAATTCTGGTTTTAAGTCAAATGATCGTAATATCTTTATGGCAGGGGTCAAAAACTGTAATAATGAATTGTTGCCAACCGATGTTATGACGTGTTTGAATGCGAATATGAATACTATATCAAATATGTCGAGTAATGCAGATAATATTAGTTTGGAAATACGCAAGCAGTTGGCAAACGATTTTAATTTGTTGGATACAACTACTGTAAAAGATCAGGTGTGTGTTACAAAATCAAAAACAAATGGCAAAGACTGCTTAAAATATAATGAAATTTCCAAGAAAAAGGATTTTCAGGAATGTTTTGATAATATGCGTTCGTGTCTGCGAAACAAGAGCTATGCGTTGAGTCAGGCCGCACAGCAAAAAAAACAATAATTATTTGCTCCCACGATTGTGGGGGATTTTTTTATTCTTTTTTATGATGAATATTTATGATATAATTTCACCAAAAGGAGTTGTTTATTATGAAAAAATTAGGTTCTGTTTTTGTTGGTTTGTTGACGGCCTTGGCTGTGGTAAATGCAGATGCTGCAACAAATTGGGGAACACGTGCAGGTTCAAGTGCAGATTTGTCAGGAACACCCGCAACACGAACACGTGAAAATGTAAATTATGAAAAATACCAAACACGGACTTTGACCAAGACATATGAATCAAAAGATGCAGGGGATTTGTATTATTCAAAACCTGCAAGTCGTAGTGCTTTGTATAAACAATATGAAGGGGCAGGGTCAGCATCCGCAAAGGCTTCTAAGACAACAACACGCACAACACGTTCGGAAAAAGTTGTCAATAAGATGAAACGTAAATATTTCTTGGCTCATCCGTTCTATCAGCCGTTGGAAGGTATGTTTGGTGCACATACAGATTTGTCTTATAACACCAATTCATATGATTTTACAATCAATCAGACTGTTCCGGTATTTGATTCTTTGGGCGGAACAGCAGATTTGTATTGGAATGGCCATGGCGGTAAATGGAATATGTCTGGATTTTCAATCAAAGAAGATTTCAGTTATGGTATCACAGACCGTATCGCTTTGATGGCAATGTTGCAGTATGATTCAAATGAATACAAATTTGAATGGGATGATGAATCACCAGATGACAAAATGGACGACAGTGGTTTGAATCTGATTGGGTTCGGTGGACAGTGGCGTTTCGTTGATAACGAAAAGTGGATTGGAACAGCCAGTGCTTATTTCCAGCACCAGAAAGATATTGCGAATAACTTTGTTCTGGAATTAAAAGGTGGATACAAAGTTTCGTCTTCAACAATATACGGACTGGCACGTGGTTGGTATGTTGATTTGGAAGGTAATTCATATGGTAATGGTATAAGTGGAATAAATCCGCTGGGAACAGAATCAACAATGTATTTGCCTTATCAGGTTGGTGATGGCAGCGTTATGTATCTGGAAGCAGGGTTGGGTGTGTTTAGTGTCTTGAACGAAGATTGGACATTGAATGTAGAGGCAATCCTTGGCAACTATGATTGGCACAACCAGGGCAGTATCAAGGGGGCAATCGGTTGGCAGCCAAATGATTGGTTCGCATTAAACCTGTATGCAAAAATGGTTGTTTTTGACAGTGCAGATGGAAAAGATTTGGGATTCTATTGGAAAGAATCAGGTGCATATTATGAAGGTGAAGGCGGAACAGCTGTTGAAATGGCTGACTTTACAAAACTGGGAACTGTTGAAGTTGATAACTATGCAGAAACTAAGATTGGCTTGCAGGTTATGTTCCAGTTCTAGTCGATTAAAGACAAAAATAATATTGCCCCAGGTTTAGGCTTGGGGCAATATCCTTAGACGGAGAGAGGGAGTTTATGAAAAAATTTTTTTCAACTGTTTTTTTGGGACTTGCAGTTTTGATGCCGACTTTTGTTCGGGCAAATGATATATCGGTTGATACGTCTGACCCGTTGTTCTTGCAGGCTCAGGAAGAGATATTGACCAAAAGTTCAATCACATATTGGGATCATATTTTGCGTGTGGGACAATCTGCATCATATGGTATGAATGAACGATTGGCACTGGGAATCGATGTAAATTATCAGCATGATTTTAATGGTGATGAAGATGGTTTTGCGGCTGTTGATATTGGTGGGTTATACCGGTTGTCGGGGGCAGGTGATAACAGTGCAAATATAATTTCTGATGTTATTTTTGGTTTTAAGTTCGGTGGTAGTTCACAGGTCAGAACCCCGGATTATGCTGATTCTACGTATTATGCAGGATTGAGATTCGGTCGGCAATGGGCAGGTTTGACATTGGCTGCGACAATTAAATCGACATGGGTGTTTGATGATACTCGTGGGGTGGCGTTTTTAGACTTTTCACCAGAGGCTTATTTTAGAACTTCGCCTGATTGGCGTATCGGGGCAGGCTTTACAGTGCGTAAGGCAACCCACAAAGATCAAATTGATGGAACAGATTTTGACCAGGAATGGTTGCATTTCAAAGTTGTTCGTCAATATGGACGCACGCAATACATTGGTCATGTTGACTTTGAATTCGAATCCGATGATGCCCAGATTGGGGGACGGATAAATATCTTGTTCTGATGAAAGGTTTGATAGTTTGTAAAAAAATAAATCCACCAGTTTAGATGTCAACTGGTGGTTTGTTTTTAGTTGTTTTTATTCGTTATTATTTTTTTCACTGTTGATTTTCTGACGTAGATTATCCCAATAATCTAGTCGTTTTTTAATTTCACGCTCAAAACCACGTTCAACGGGTTGATAGAATTTTTGACGTCCCATCGATTCGGGAAAACAGTTCTGACCAGAGAAACCATTTGCGGTGTCTGGGTCGTAAATATAGCCGTCGTTATACCCCAGATTCTTCATCATTTTTGTTGGGGCATTTAAAATATTTTTTGGAGGCATTAAACTGTCTGTGGCACGGGCGGCTGCGTATGCAGCCTTTTGTGCACGATAATTTCCAATGCTTTTTGGGGCTGTGCCAAGATATATTACCAGTTGTGTCAGAGCAAGGTCGCCTTCGGGACTGCCCAGGCGTTCGTATGCCTGCCACGCCGCAATCGCAATTTGTAATGCGTTCGGATCAGCCAGACCAACGTCTTCGACAGCGAAGCGGGTCAAGCGACGAAATATATACATCGGATCTTGGCCAGATGTCATCATGCGTGCTGTCCAATATAGGGCTGCGTCTGTGTCGCTGGCACGCAGTGATTTATGGACAGCGGAAATTAAATTGTAATGTTCATCGCCGTGCTTGTCAGACAGTGGGGCACGCTTTTGCACAACGCCCGCTAATGTTTCTGGGGTAAGTGGCTCGTTGAAATTTGCGTTTAGCAAATATTCAACTGTGTTTAATAAAAATCGTGCGTCGCCGTCAGCCATCTGAGCCAGGTGAATTCGGGCGGAATCGTCTAAGGGTAATTTTTTAGATGAAAATTCTTCGGCACGTTCCATCAGTATCATTAGGTCTTGGCTGGATAAAGGTTGCAAAACACCAACGTGGCAACGTGAAAGCAATGCGTTGTTTAAATTAAAACTGGGGTTTTCAGTTGTCGCACCAATAAAGGTGACTGTCCCATCTTCTAGATAGGGTAGTAATGTATCTTGCTGGGTTTTATTAAATCTGTGGATTTCATCAATAAACAGCAATGTGTTGCGACCAATGTCGTGATTCATACGGGCGGCATCCATTGTCTTTTTTATGTCGGCTGTGCCAGAAAATACCGCTGACATCGGAACAAAGTCCATGTCAACAGAATTTGCCAGGGCACGTGCAATTGTTGTTTTCCCACATCCGGGGGGGCCCCATAAAATCAGATTTGATAACTTTTGATTGTCAACCATACGACGGACAAGTCCGTTTTCGCCCAATAGGTTTGTTTGCCCAACAACATCGTTTATCGTGTTTGGACGCATTAAATCCGCAAGTGGTCGTGTCATTTTACTTGGCTTTTATTTAGTGTTTATTTGTGATATAATAATGTTATTAAATTGTAAAGGAAAGTGCAAGTTGGTAAGTAAAAATTCAGAATGGACATTAGCAGTTGCAAACTTGGCGGCGGCGGCAATCGCTGCTAATCCTACGTTGTCAATGGAAGAGGCAGTGCGACGTGCAAGGGAAATCTTGCGTGGGACATCTGTTACACAGCAACAAATCGAAGATTCTGTGCAACCCGATAAAATTCAATGCTTGGAAGACGGAACGTGGCACGTGATGTTGCGACGCTATGTAAAACGTCGCTTTAACTTGACACCACAACAGTATCGTGAAAAGTGGGGATTGCCTGATGACTATCCGTTCGTAGCACCAGCATACGCACGAAAACGTTCAAAAATTGCAAAAAAATCAGGTCTTGGGAGAAAATAAAATGGCATACAGATATATCACAAAGGCAGAAAAATTAGGACGTGGAGCAAAGTCTTTGGCTGCATCGCTGGATAAAAGACGTGCAAAATTGGCAGGGGTAGAAGTGCCAGATACTGTGCAATGGGCAGAGGCACTTGATTATAAAAATTTTGATTTTGACAAGTTTGTGACTTGGCTGGGCGAAGTCGGAAAAACAGGTGGTAAGCACACAGGTGTTGTGGCGTTGTGGCTGAGTAAATATTTGGTTTTGGTTGGAAATAAAATCTTTGTTGACAATCCTGTGTTGCGTCGTTTGGATAAATTGGCAAAAAATACCGCAAAGTCTTGGGAAGAGGCAAAGTATGAAGAAACAGGCAAGAAAAAACACAAACCTTCAAAGGTTGCAAAGTTTGTAAAAGAACAGCCATGGACAGTTGGCTATCTGGTTTATTATGCAATGTTGGCTTCTATTGCAATGGGGTGGGGGGCACTTGATAATGATAAATCCCAGGAAAAAGAAGAAATAAAAAATGAGTCAAGAGAAGAAGTAAACCCAGCAGTTGTTGTTGAGCCTATTGAGGAAACAAAACCAGAGGCTGTTGTTAAACCTATTGAGGAAGCAAAACCAGAAGTAACCCCAGAGCTTGTTGCAGAGTCTGTTCAAGAAATTGTTCAGACATCTGATATCAATACGATTGACCCAATGTCATCGGGATATGTGAAAAAGGCAATAAATGAATATTGGCCAGAAATTGCAGTCGGATTGACAGAACTTGAAACATATCGGGCAAAGGCAAAACGTCATGGTTCGGAAGCACGCTCAACTAATGGGTTGGGGATTACTTATACATATTATTATGACAGGGCAGGAAATTTATATCGCAAAGATAATCCAATAGATGCAAAAAAAGTAAAACAATTTGACACGGCTGGAAATTATGAACAGGCGAAACGTCATATGATTTATGAAGTCTTGCCTGCACTCCAAAGAGCAACCGGGGGAAAGAAAAATATAGAAGCACAGCAGGCAATTGCTATTGTATGGGCGGGACATCAAAGACCTGCAGATATGAATGAAATTGCAAGACGTATTTCAAATGCAACGACAGTGCAGCAGGTGGCAGATGCATTTGCATATTATCCAGGAGCTTTGAAATGGAGAGAGGGAACTTTGATACGTCGTTGGTGGTGTGCTGCATATGCAGTTGGTTTAATTGATATGAAGGATTTCCTTAGTTTAAGACCAGATGCTTTTTCATCGATAAATGTCAATAATGTTTACAGAGATGGGCATTTCTTGCTGGGGGAAGAAACGGTTAAATATGCACTGAACCGAGCAAAGGGAAGTAAACGGACGGTGTCGGGTTTTATGGATGATTTTGATGGCGGACGAAAAATGCTGGCAACTGTAAATGGAAGAGTCGCTGGAAAAAAATTGGTTTTGTTAAGAGGTGGTTCAAAGGACAAAATTTTTGAAAGTTCTATGGCAAAATTGAATAGTGCTACTGCTTTGTTTGCAAAGGCGGATTATAAGGGAGCTGTCAAGTTGTGTGAAGAAGCAATTAAATTGGATCCTGATAATATGGAAGCATATAGCAGTCTGGCATTGGCGTATAAAAAATTAGGAGATAAGGAAAAGTCAATCTCGTATTATGAAAAGTGTCTTGCAACTGTTGTGGCTGGAAATAAGCGTATGAATGAAAATAAGTCTTTGCTGATGGATTATGATGTAAAGGCTGCGTCTTATTTTAATGCAGGTATGGCACGTGAAGAAATGGCAAAACTGTATCTGAAAACAAAGGATAAGGAAAAAGCACAACAGAATTTCAGAAAAGCTTTGAAGAATTATCAGACTTCACTGGAAAATGCAGAGGTTGATAATATGAGCGAAAGAAGAAAACAAGTATATAAAGAAGCTGTTGAAAGAGTAGAAAAACAATTGAAGGAACTTGATGGACAGGATAAAGGTAAAAAACTGGCGTTGTCAATGGATGCAGGAATAAAGAAAATACGCCAAAGAAATGCACTGAATAGTTCAGCAAAAAAATCACGGGGAGATGCGTTGTTGTATGGAAACGCAAAAATTGTCGGTGACGGAAATGAACTGGCCTGATGAAGCAAGGTGGCGGATATGAAAGTATTTGTTGATGTTCACGATAAACGTTGGAATAAGTATAAAATTGACTTTGAAAAAATCGCTAATACGGCGGTTTCTGGCGTGCACAAGAATTCAGAGGTATCAATTGTTTTGGTCGATGATTCTGAAATTCATGAATTAAACAAGAATTATCGTGGTATGGATAAACCTACGAATGTTATCTCTTTTGAATTGGGTGATGATGTTTTGTTGGGGGATATTTATATATCTTTTGATACCGCACTGCGTGAGGCAAAAGATGAAAATATTAGCCTAGAAAATCATGTGGCTCATTTGGTTGTGCATGGGGTCTTGCATTTGCTGGGATTTGACCACATAACTGATGATCAGGCAAATATAATGGAGATGAAGGAAATTCAAGTATTGAAAAAATTAGGAATAAAAAATCCGTATCAGGACGAAGAAGATTTTGTGTGCGATTGTGAAGAGTGTTGTCCAGGGGGACGTTTCTTGTCTTGGTTTCGGAAACTAACAGTTAAAGAAAATGGGGTGTTGCAATACGCTCTATACGCAGTGTTTGGTGGACTTGCTGCATTTGGGTTTGCTCCATTTTATCAGTGGTGGTGGACAATTGTTGGTGTGGCAGGTGCGTTTTGGTTGACTGTCAGAAATAAAAATATTGGTGGGTTCTGGCAATCGTTGATGCGGGTCGCACCCTTTGGTGCAATGTATTCAGTTGCTATGTTTTGGTGGGTTCTGAATTCTATTTATGTTGTTCCAGAATTGGCCGAGCAATTTGCAATTTGGACATTGCCTGGAATTGTTGGGTTGGCACTGGCTGGTGTCTTTATCTTTTCTTGGCCGTTTGTTGCAGTGGCACAGAAGAAATTTAGTGCAGGGGGGCGAGTGTTCTTGTTCGCCGCTGTTTGGACACTGGTTTTGTGGGGGCGTGAGTGGTTGTTTACAGGTTTCCCATGGAATCCAATTGCAAATATAACAATGCCATGGCCAATGTTTGCAAATGCAATGTCGTTGTTTGGAACTTTGGGGTTGACCTTTGTTATTGTTGGGGCGATTGCAGTTCTGGTTGAACTTTTAAGAAACCCAAAAAGCAAAGTTTTATGGTGTGTTTTGTTTGTCTTTGCTTTGCTGTTCGGTGGTGGGCTGTTCGCTGGCTATAAAAATATGCAAGCAAGTGATGTGGGGGCAGAAAATCCTGCGGTTTTGTTTCGAATCGTTCAACCTGCACAATCGCAATCACAAAAGGCAACACATAATCGTCAAAGTGCGTTAGAGCAGGCTCAGTTTAATTTACAAAATCTGGCTAAACTAGCAATGCAACCTGGAAATCCAGATGTTATTGTTTTTCCTGAAACAACGTATCCTTTTGTTGTTGTGGAAAATGATAATATTGAGTTAGCACGTGTTTTGCAACGGCCTGTTATTATCGGAGCGACAAGTTTTGATGCAGGAAAAATATTTAATTCTATGTTACTGATAGAACAAAATGGAGAAATTCAAAAGATTTATAGTAAATCGCATTTAGTGCCATTTGGTGAATATAGCCCTTTGGGGATATTGCCAAGTCCTGCAAATTTAACACGTGGAAATGGCCCAGAAATTTTGTCTGTCGCAAATTTAAAATTCGCACCAGCAATTTGTTATGAGGTTATTTTTTCTGATTCGTTATTAAATAGCGATGCTGATGATGTTCAGGCAATTATAAATATAACTAATGATAATTGGTTTGGTAAGACACCTGGAATATATCAGCACTTGGATATGGTGCGGCGTTATGCAATCGAATCGGGTATGCCAATTATTCGAGCAAACTATTCTGGAATCAGTGCATTTGTTGGGGCAGATGGAGTGGTCATATCTTCTTTGCCTGTTGGGGCGGTTGATGTCCTGGACGGATATGTGTGGGGTGGACATAAAACACCATATCGTATGATTGGTTTGAATAAGATGATGATACTGATTTTATTGGTCGCAATGTTGGGAATTGCATGTTGTCAGAAATTTGAAAAAGACTAAGAAAACCGCCGTATAGGCGGTTTTTAATTTTGTGAAATTCGTAATATCATTTGATTTAGAACCCATACCCGAACTGCTGATGATAGGTTCGTGTTTGCAGAGCGGTTTTCGTCGATTTCATTTATAATCGTTGCGACTGGTTTGCCACTGCGAATTGCCAGGGCGTTTAATGCATCAATAAATTCGGGTTCAAGTGTGATACTGGTTTGGTGGCCAGCAAGTGATACAGATAACTTCTTCATTTTTTATTTACATTTTTCCTGCAATTAAACAATCTGATAATGCTTTATACGGGTCATCATAGCGACGTAATGGGGATAATGTCAAGTTGTCGAACATATAGCAAACCCCAAATGCATCAAATCCAAACCAGAATAAATCATTACGACCAAATATTGTTTTGCCCATCGTTTGCGGTATGTTTGTTAGGTCTTGGTTAAATTCAAGAATTGTTGGTGCAGGGAAATGTAATCCTTGGGCGAATTCTGATGGTCCAAATATATAACCGTTGCCCAGATTTATCCCACCGGTATGTGTGTAAAGCTCAATCATAAATGATGGCAACATTGCACGACGGTGTTGTTGCAATGATGTGTTTATCAGTGAAACCTGACTCATTGGGGCAGGTGGTGTTAGAACTGCACCACGGGACTGGATAAATGATAAAAATTCAGAGCATGTCATACTTGTCCCTTTGGTTATTCACGGCCGCCTGCAAGTTGAGCACTCATTTGTGCAAGACGGTCTTCGGTTGCGTTGCCACCATCGCCACCACCAGCAGTGTGTGCAGGTAGGTATATCTTTTTCGCTGGGTTGGGTAACCATATCGTTTGAGCCCCAGTTTGTCCAATAATAAAACGATCAAGGTTATTGCTGTGCGGAAATGTCCAGCACATAAATAAATTGTCTAGTTCAAGTTTGCCGCCAAACGCCAGTGGAATTCGAAAACGAAAAGATATGTTCTGGGGAATGCTTTGCCCCATAATCAGACCCATAAATTCGTCCTGGGTTAGATTCATAAATGCTAATGTTTCAACCGAATCGGTTAGCGTTGTTATGAATTCGTGGACAAGTTTTTTATACTGGTTAAACCAATCCGCAGGAATGTTTGATGGTGTGGGGTGTATCTCCATCAGGGGCATATCTGACATGCCCATATCTGATAATATCTTTTCTGCGGAGCCTTGTGTCAATTGCATCTTTTATCCTGTGTTAAATTTTCGAAATGTAATCAATTACTGTTGAAATATATGATGAGAACGCTTCGAAACTTTCGTCGTCTGTTATAGGTGGATTTTTATGGGATTCCATATAAGTCCTTAATTCAGACGGGGTCGCAAATGTCAATATGTTCGCAGCACCAGGTGCTGATGCGTCGGGGGCAGAAATAACAAAGCCGTGAATGTTGATGACAACATCGTCCAATGTGTCGTTGAATATTTCTTGCATTGTATCAATGGCACTTTGAAGGGCGGTGGTTGGAACACCAACTGCACCAATCCACAAGGTTTCATTTGTGCCAATGGCAATCAGGTTTGTTTGAAGATTGCCGATTCGGGCATTTTCTTTTGTTGTATAGCCAGAGTTTTTAAATATTTCCGGAAGTTCTGGCCAGTTTTGTTGCGAAGGTTGTGGTATTGAATTTGTTGTCGTGGGGACTGTAAAACTTTGTGTTTGTGAAGCACTGGGTAATGATGGAGTAATGCTGATGTTCAAGCGTGGTGGACGTGATAGACCTATTTCAGAAGTTTGAGGTGCTGTTGTTACAGGGGCGGTCGTCGCAGTCGGTGTTTGTTGAACAACAGGTTGTGGTGCAGGTGTTGCAGGTGTCGTTGCGTTTTGTGGCACTGCAGTTGTAGGCACTGGGGCAGGCGTTTGTTTTACAATGGCTTGTGATGATTTTTCAGGTTGGGTAATTTTTATTTTCTTGCGTGGTCGCAATAAGAAATGTAATCCCAGAACCATTATTATCACGGTTAGAACCGTTGAAATATAAAAATCGGGCTTTACCGGTTGTTGCGAGGCCTGCATATAAGCCAAATGCTGCCAGTGGGCAGATGAAAATATGTTAAAGCCGAATTTTATGTTAAACCAAAATGATGCACCAAGTATCGATATGCTTAGCCATAAAAGTGATAGTAAAATGTTGTCTAGTTTATTTCTCATTATGTTTTTAATTGTAGCATATTTGTGATAAAGTAAAAAGCATTATGATTGATAAAAAATATTTAAATAATTTTTCTGAATTTGCTGCACTGTGGTGTCGGTCTGATATGGAAAATGCAGAATTGGCATTGGTGGCTGATCAAATTAGTGCAAATAATGTTCCGCTGGTGTCTTTGCTGCCAGAGCAGGTCGGCGTAATTTGGCCGTGGTTAGAGAATATGGATGTTAAAATTATGCCCAGATTCTTTATCCAGGATAAAAAAATTACAGAAAAAAATATTTCTGAATTGACTATTCAAATCAATAATGTCTTGAAACGGGGGGCAAGCGGTGCACAGGTGTTCTTGCCGTATAAATTGTTGGCGGACTTGGTCGAGCAGACATATGTTGTCCGTGATGATTTGTTCTTTGACAAGGACTTGGCAATAGGAATAAATCTGTATGATGTTGCACCACTGGATTGGTCGGAATTATATCAACAACTGCGAAAAATAAATGCTTCGTCTTTGATTCTGGTGCTGGGGGCAAAGGATGCACAAAAAAATGACTTTGTTGGCAGGATTTTCGCAATGCTGGATTTATGGGAACAGGATAATAAATTCGATTTGCAATTTGTGTTTGGTGGTAATTTATACTGTATGGAATCAACATTGCGATTGGTGCAAAAAATGCGACCAGATTTAATCGGTAGAATACGTTTCTTTGTAAACGCCTAGTGGCTGAGGATTAAATATTTTGGTGCAGTGGTGCCGGCCTTGTTTTTTGTCTGATAGCGTGTTTGGATTATGTCAAGATCTGCAATCGTTGCAGTTAGGTCGGTGTTTGCAATTTGTTCCAAAATCCAATCAAAATAGCCCCAGTGGTCCGTGCCAATAATTATTTCACCGTCATCAGCCAGGTATTTTGACAAGGTGTTCAAAAAAGTCGCAGATAACAGGCGACGCTTTTCGTGGCGGCTTTTTGGCCAGGGGTCGGGGTGTAAAACCCAAATCTGAGAAAATTTCGAATCGGTTTCACGCAGAAAATCACGAACATCATCAGCCCAGATTCTGACGTTTTTATATTCGTCCATAACCTGATTCGTTTTTTCGTCTGTTATGGCAGATAACAGGGACGCCACACCGTTCATAAATGGTTCTGCCCCAATAATAATCTTGTCGGGGTTGGTGGTTGCCAGGGTGCGGACGTGTTCGCCAGCACCAAAGCCGATTTCCAAGATGTCGCCAGTTGTTGGTTTTAGATTTGGTAACAGGTTTTCAACCAGCCAATTTTGGCGGGCAGATAATTTTTTGCCGTGACGACGGCCAAATGTTCTTAGTTCTTGTATTTCCATAGTTTTAGTATAGAATTGAGTTTGATGAAAAACAAGGAATATATAGATGAGAAACGGTTTGTCAAAAGATTTAATTGCACGTGTGTTAGGTGCGACACCAAAATATACAATTGAACAATTAGAAGAAAAATTCCCAGCACGCAATCTGGCAGAAGGTGCATTTGTGACAAGATTTGCCCCAAGTCCAACAGGGTATATGCATATTGGTGGTCTGTATGGTGCGTTGATAGACTGTAAATTGGCACAGCAATCAGGTGGTGTGTTTATGTTGCGTATCGAAGATACTGATACAAAACGTGAAGTTGCAGATGCTGTTAAAATCATCGAAGAATCAATGGATCGATTCGGACTGAAATACAATAATGTTGAGGAATATGGGCCTTATTATCAATCGCAAAGAAAAGATATTTACCACAGTGTTGTGGCACACTTGTTAGAGCAGGGGTTGGCTTATCCTTGTTTTTTAACTGCAAGCGATATGGAACAGATTCGTGAAAATCAAAAGGCAGCAGGTTTTTCAACGGGTATATATGGTGAATTTGCACGGGATAGAAATTTAACCGAAGAAGAAATCGTGGCTTATTTAGACAAAGGGTTAGTGCCATCGATTCGTTTGTATTCAAATGGAAATCCAGAACAGCGTATATTTTGTAAAGATGCAGTTCGTGGTTCAATCGGATTCCCAGAAAATAACGAAGATATTGTTCTGATTAAATCAAATGATGGTTTGCCAACGTATCATTTTGCTCATTTGTGTGATGATCACTTTATGCGAACGACACATGTTATTCGTGGGGAAGAGTGGTTGCCTTCGTTGCCACTGCATGTGCAGCTGTTCCGTATGATGGGCTGGAATGCACCGTTGTATATTCATACGTCAACTATTGATAAGATTGATGAGGAAACAGGTAAACAGCGTAAACTGTCCAAACGTAAAGACCCAGAAGCAAATGTTGCGTTCTTTTTAGAGGCAGGTTGGCCAGTTGAGGCGGTAATTGAATACTTGGGGAATATTGCCGCATCGGGATACGAAGAAGCCAAAATGAAGGGGCAGGTTAAATCGTTCTGGGATTATGAAATGCGTGCAAAAAAAATTCCTATGTCTGGTGCGTTGTTTGATATGAAAAAATTGGAATGGTGGGCCAAGGAATTTATTGGTGCGTTGCCAGTGCCAGAATTGGTCAATCGTGTTGTAAATTGGGCAAATGAATATGGAAATGACGTCAATAAAATGCAGGTTGC
Source organism: Candidatus Enterousia sp. (assembly GCA_045613785.1). GTDB lineage: Bacteria > Pseudomonadota > Alphaproteobacteria > Rs-D84 > Rs-D84 > Enterousia. The sequence continues at coordinate 40,024 of JAZLBQ010000024.1, forward strand.
AGATGTGGCTTATTTAACAGGCGTGTTGGGTATTGAACGTGATAATCCAAAACGTGTTCGTAAGGACTTTATTACGTGGTCACAGACGTTGGAAAATGTTGCGTTTTTCTGGGATGAATTGTTTGTGCCAAATACTGAATATGAATTTAATTCAGATGTTTTAAAGGCCTTTTTGGAAACGTATAACGAATCGGATGACAAGGATACTTGGTGGGGAAAAATTGTGGCTGTTGCCGAAAGCTTGGGCGTAAAAAATGGTGATGTGGCAATGAATTTGCGTGTGGCATTATCGGGACGCACAAATACACCTGATTTGTATTCTATTATGAGTGTAATGGGCGGTGATAGAGTTCAAAAACGAATCGAAGGGGTATTAAAATGACAGAGTCTAAACGGACTAGAATCAAGGCTGTAAAGAAAGATGAACATGGTTCACACCTGTTAAAGGTTTTGCGTGCAACAGGACTTTTCCGTTGGGAAAAACCGTCAACGCATGTTGAAGAAGTTGTAAATATTCTAACGCATGGGATTGGTATTGGACTTGCCATTGCAGCATTGACCTTGTTAGTTGTTTTTGCAGGAATAAAGGGTGATGTGTGGGCAATCGTTTCTTGTGCTGTATTTGGTGTGACAATGATAACCTTGTATTTTGGTTCGACAATGTGTCATGCAACAATCGGAAAAAAACATGAATGCTTTTTTGAAGTATGGGATAGCGTTGCAATATATGCTTTGATTGCAGGAACTTATACGCCATTTTTATTGGTGAATTTGCGGGGTGTTATCGGCTGGACGGTTCTTGCAATTTTGTGGGGAATTGTGTTGTTTGGGGCTTATATGAAAATCCGGAATCCTCGTCAACAACCTAAGTGGATGGTGGCTCTGTATGTTGCAATGGGGTGGACGTTGTTGTTCATATTGCCTGCAATGATTCGTAGTATTCCAGAACGTGGATTGTGGTTTATTCTGGCTGGTGGATTGGCATATACAATCGGGGTGATATTCTATCTGTGGCGACGTATGAAGTTTTCACATGCTGTGTGGCACTTGTTCGTAATTGGGGGCAGTGTGTGTTTCTTTTTTGCGGTTCTGTTCGGATGTATTTTTGATTTGTAAGGTATATGTTATGCCGTATGAATATCAAAAAAATACAGGGGTGGATGAAGAAAAATTGCTGAAAAATCCATATAGGAATCTTGAATTAGATTTTCCCTATGTGTGTGATGGTTGTGCGGAAAAATGTCAGTTGTCTGTGAATTTATGCACTGTGCCAACAGATACAAGATTTTGTTGTGGTGTTGATTCCGTTCGTTTCAAAGTTGTGCCCGAGATGTATGCAGGGGATAAGAAGTTCTTCGAATTTCCAGTGAACAGACCAAATGTATATTATCCACATGGATGTAATTTGACAGTGTTTCAGGTTTTAGGTGATACTTCGTTATGCTTACGTGAGGCAGAAGATAGGTATAAAAGTGCATTGATGTGGTGCAGGGCGACTTGTAAACACAGCAAAATGAGATAAGTTGGAATAACAGATTGGTTTGCTGTGGTTGTGTCTTGTGTGATAAATTATATCGCTTGATTTTTATTTGGAATGGGAATACTATATTAGGTATGAATTTGTTTAAAATTTTCTTCACAACAACTACTACAACCCCGTTGGGGGTGTAATTTCTGTGTTGCGTTCAAACGCATTTCTTAATTAAAATTTAATCAAATAAAAATAAAAACAAAAAAGCATAAGGATTTATTATGTCGTATGATATTGAATTGATTCGTCATTCGCTGGCACATGTTATGGCGGCCGCAGTTAAAAAATTGCACCCAGATGTTAAATTTGCAGGGGGGCCTGCTATTGAAAATGGGTTCTATTATGACTTTGATACAGAATATCGTTTTTCTGAAGAAGATTTTGCACAAATCGAAAAGGAAATGCGTGATTTAATCAAGTCAAATGGTCGCTTTGAACAGAGAAATGTTTCATTAGATGAAGCAAAAGAAATTTTTGCAAATCAGCCATATAAAATGGAATGGTTAAATGAATATGATGCCGCAGGTGAGGCATTGTCAATTTATACTTTCCGTGATTTTGTTGACTTGTGTCGTGGGCCACACGTTGAAAGTTCCAAGGATTTGCCACGTGATGCTTTCAAAATTCGCAGTGTTGCAGGGGCTTATTGGAAGGGTGATGCAAAAAATAAAATGTTGCAGCGTATTTATGTCGATGCATTTGCAACAAAAGAAGAATTAGAACAGTTCTTGAAAATGCAGGAAGAAGCCGCTGCACGTGATAATCGCAAATTGGGGAAAGATATGGACTTGTTCCATTTTGAACCAGAATATGCACCAGGATCTGTGTTCTGGCATGACAAGGGATACAAAATGTATCGCAAGTTGATTGAATATGTCCGTTATCGTCAGGAATTGGCTGGATATCAGGAAATTTCAACGCCTGCTGTTATGGACAGATGTTTGTGGGAACGTTCTGGGCACTGGGCAAAATATGGTGAACATAATTATTCAGGTAAAACACAGGACGGGAAAGTGTTCTGTATTAAACCAATGTCTTGTCCAGGTGGTATGCTGGTATTTGGACACGGACTTCGTTCATACAAAGATTTGCCATTGTATATGGCGGAATTTGGTAAAGTGCATCGCTATGAAGCGGCAGGTGGTTTGTCTGGGTTGATGCGTGTGCGTGAATTTACACAGGATGATGCTCATATTTTCTGCACAGAAGAACAATTAGAAGAAGAAGTTGTTAAAATCTTGCAGTTCATCAAGGATATTTATGGAAAGTTCGGTTTCGAAAATATCACAATGAAGTTGGCAACACGTAAAGAATCTGAATTCCGTATCGGGTCTGATGAAATTTGGGACAAGGCCGAAGGGGCTTTGAAGCACGCACTGGACGCAAATGGTATTGAATACGAAATCGCCGAAGGTGATGCGGCATTCTATGGACCAAAGATTGACAATTATCTGAAAGATTCTATGGGACGTGTATGGCAGTGTGGAACAGTTCAGTTGGATATGAATCTGCCAGAACGATTCGATTTGTCTTATGTTGGTGAAGATGGTGAAAAACATCGCCCAATTATGTTGCATCGTGCAATGTTGGGGTCTATTGAAAGATTTATGGGCGTGTTGTTGGAATCAACAGGTGGTAATTTGCCTTTGTGGCTGAGTCCAGAACCAGTCGTTGTCGCACCAATTTCAGAAAAATATGCACAGTATGCTAATGAAATTGTTGCACAATTGCGTGCTGCTGGTGTAAATGCACGTGCAGATTTGCGTGATGAAAAAGTAAACTATAAAATCCGTGAATTGTCGTTGGCAAAAACACCTATCATTGCAATTGTAGGCGAAAAAGAAATGGCTGATAAAAATGTTACTCTGCGTCGCTTGGGCGTTGAAAAACAGGAAGTTATGCCAATGGCAGAATTCATTGAAATGATGAAAAATGCTGTGAAAATGCCATTGTAATTTTTAGGGGTGGGAAACCACCCCTTTTGAAAAAAAAGGGGGAAAGATGAAAAAAATCTTGATTGTGTGCGTGCTGGGAATGCTGCCTGTGATTTGTGGGGGCTGTGCAAAAAAGTGCGAAGTCGAACCAATCGTCGAACAAAATCACAAATTGATTGTGCCACCAAATTTTGGACAAATGCCAAAGTAAAAAAAGTAAGCCAAAGCGTTTTGTTTTTGGCTTTTTTTATGATATAATGTCCATAATGAAATATGGGGGGATTTTATCATGAATGATGATAATAACTTGGATTTATTAGATTTAGACGATAACGGGGCAATGGATACTTTGCCTGATGCGACACCTTTTGTAAACCCACGTCCAAAAAAACCGTGGCTGTTGTTGACAATCGGATTGGTCGTTATTGTCTTGGCAACATATATCATCATTCAAGCGATTGGTGATGAAACTTCTTCGTCAATTGATGTTGATTTAGATGTGCCTGTGATGGTGGATTCAGGGGCAGGGCAACCAGTGCCGGTTGATATGAACGTGATGCCGCCTGTGCAGCCGGTAAATGTTGTGCCACAACCTGTGGTTCAGCCGCAGCCGCAACAGGTCGTGCAACCAAATCCACAGCCTGTGGTTCAGCCACAACCACAACAGCAGACCGCTGGTGTGCCTGTGCGGGTAATAGAAGAAAGAAAAGAAGTTGTGTTTAACCCAGAAAAAGCTGTTGCAGAGCCTGCACCAAAGATTGTCGAAAAACCAAAACCAGTGGCAGCAAAGCCTGCTGTGTCTGCGTCTAAACCTGCTGCAAAGTCCGTTGCAAAACCAGCAGTGAAAACAACAGCAGCAAAGCCAGTGGCAAAACCTGTCACAGGGGCTTGGTATGTTCAGTTTGGATCATACAGCACACGTGCTTTGGCAGAAAATGCACAACGCCAGATTCAAAATGCACACAAAAGCTTGTTTGAAGGACATCAATTCGTTATCTTGGCAGCACAGTTAAAAGATGGTAAAACAACATACAGATTGCGTGTGGCTTTCAAGACATCTAATGATGCAAATGGGTTCTGTCGTAATGCAAAATCTGATGGATTGGATTGTTATGTAGCAAAATAAAAAAAAGGACGAACGATGAGATTAGGTTGGATGGAAATTCTTTTAATTGTTGTCTTGGTAATAATTTTGTTCGGACATAACAAAATACCAGGAATGATGAAAAATTTGGCAGATGGATTGAATATCTTTAAAAAAGAAATAAAGTCTGATTCCAAAAAAACAGAAAAAAAAGCACCAGTGAAGAAAAAAGTGCAATCAAAGAAAAAATAAAAAAAATTCCCCCGATTTGGGGGATTTTTTAAAGTAATAAAAATCCCCTGGTTAAGGGGATTTTTGTTTAGTTTTTATGTGCTTCGTATTCTTCTTGTTCGTCAACAGTCATTGTCGCCAATGGACGTGCCATCATTCGTTGAATACCGATTTCATCACCAGAAACAACGCTGTAACCATATTTCTTGGACAGTTCCATATCTGGATTTGTGCTGTTTTCAATCCGTGTTAGTGCAACTTCTATTTTTTGCAATAGTTTGTTGTTGCGGTCATACATACGCAAATCCATTGTGATGTCTTGGTTAAATGTGGCGTTGTCAGATTCGTCGCCAACACCTAGCGAATCGGTTTTTTCAGCCAAGCGAACAGCGTTCAATACAGATTCTTTGCTGTTTTCGATTTCTTCTTTCTGAGCCTTTAAAATGCGATAGAAATACGCCAACTGCATCGGGCACATGTATGGCTCGCTCTTTTTAGGTTTGTAGTTGGCAGGTAGTTCAAGCGTCTTGTAATCTTGTGATGACATTGTTTTTAACCTTTTAGTTCTTGAATCCAGGATAGTAGTGTTTCTTCGTCCATAACACCTGTGCGTGCTTCGACCAGTTCGCCGTTTTTAAATGCTAAAACAGATGGTATGCTGCGGATTCCGTATTTCGCAGGAGTTTGACGATTCGATTCGTCTATTTCAAACTTTATAAATTTTGCATCGTTGGTTTTTTCAGATGTTGATTCAAAAATTGGACCAAACATACGGCATGGACCACACCAAACAGCCCAGAAATCAACCAAGGTTATGCCAGTGCCAATCATACTGTCAAATGTTGCGTCAGTTGCATGTTCTAATGCCATATTTTTCTCCTTTCTGTTATTGATATTCGGCAAGAGTGTATTATAATCACCATAAAATGCAAGAGAAATCATAAATGAATAAAATCATATACTTAGACGCTGCCGCAAGTTATCTAAAATCATCTGCTGTTATAAATGCTCAGGTCGATTTTTTGCAGAATAATTATGCTAATGCTGGACGGGGGATTTGTGCCAGGGCTGTTGCTGTAGATAATATGATTTCTGGTGTGCGTCTTCGTGTGGCAGATTTTATTGGTGCAAAACCTGAAAATATTGTTTTTACGTCTGGAACAACTGATGGTATGAACAGGGTTGTTGCATTGGTTGGGCCGGATAAGTCAAAAACTGTTGCGTTGTCGGAACTGGATCATCACAGTGCTTGTTTGCCGTGGGTGGCAAGTGGGGCAAATGTTGTTATGTGTCCGTTAGACGCACAATATAATTTTGATATTGAAAATATCCCATGGGCAGATGTTTTGGTTTTGACAGCGATGTCTAATGTGTTGGGCGTTCCGCAAAAAGTGCAAGAAATTATACGCATGGCACGTGAAAAAAATCCGAATGTCATCGTCGTTGTTGATGCTGCACAATATGTTGTTCATGAAAAAATAAATGCAGAAAAGTGGGGGGCTGATTTTATTGTCTTTTCAGGGCATAAAATTGGTGCAGATACAGGTGTTGGGATTTTGTATATAAAAAATCCTGGTGCGTTTAGTCCTGATAAGTTTGGCGGTGGTATGGTTCAAACTGTTGATGGGTTTAATTGGGAATTGGCAAATCTGCCAGAGCGGTTCGAGGCAGGGACTTTGCCATTGACGCAAATCGCAGGTTTGGCAGTCGCTGTTGATGAAATTGAAAATAATCGACCCGATTTATCGCTGATAAAATATATGCGTGATGAATTATTAAAATTGGACAAGGTTCGTGTTCTTTCTTCTGATGGGGCAGCGGTGTTGTCTTTTGTTGTCGATGGTATGCATTGCTTGGATGTTGGTGTAATGCTGGGGGCAAGAAATGTTTGTGTGCGGGTTGGTCAAATGTGTGCTGCATGGATTCACAAGGCATTAGGTGTGCCTGGAACGATTCGAATTTCTGTTGGTGCATATAATACAATCGAAGAAGTAAAAGCAGTTGTTGATATAATAAAAGATATTGTGAAATGACGTGGACAAAAGACGATATTATTGCAGGTTTGAAAACAATTTATGACCCAGAAATCCCAGTAAATATTTGGGATATGGGGTTGATTTATAATATAGATATATCAGATGATATTGTTGTTTTGCAGATGACGTTTACCAGTCCAACCTGTCCAATGATGGAAGAATTGTTAGAGCAGGTGCGTAGCGTCGTTCAAAATATTACAGGAACAACACCTGTTCGGGTTGATTTAGTTTGGGATCCACCGTGGGATTTAAGTCGTATGTCTGATGAGGCACGACTGGAACTGGATTTGACAAATCAGGGATGGTAGTTATGACATACGATGAAATAAAAAATGCGTTATCACTGGTTCAAAGCCCAATAGAAAAATTAGAGTTTGTTATGGAACTGGGGCGTGGCTTAGTAGCGGTTCCTGACGGGGCAGTGTGTTCCGAAATCAAAGGGTGTGCATCGTTTGTTCAAATTTGTCGCAAGGAAAATAATTTTTATGCAACAGCCGATTCGGGGCTGGTGCGGGGAATTGTTGCAATTATTATCGCAATGGTTGATGGAAAAACACCAGAACAGATAAAAAATATGGACTTGGATTCCGAGTTTTCGTCGCTGAATTTGAATCTGGGGGTGGGTAGGTTAAATGGTGTGAATTCTATGATTCGTTTTTTGAAAAATTTATGATAAAATGCGGACAAGTAGTCTGACGGGGGTGGGGCAATGCGTGATGATGAGAAAATGTTTCAGATTGGTATTTGGTCAATGGGGATTGTGCTGTTGATGACTGTGATTTTACAGGTCGCATTTAGAACTCAAAATCGTCAAATGAACAGAACAAGACGTGAAATTGTTCAGACTCAACAAAAAATCGCAGTTGCAGAGGCTAATTTTGCATCTTATGTTAGACCAGAAATTTTACGCAATTTGGTTGTAAGTGTCGAACCAAAATCAGAAGCAATCGGATTTAATAAATTTGTTACAATAAATGATTTGCCACTAAGGGACGAAATCTAATGTTCGAAATCGGTAAGGATATTTTTAGACACGGGGTTTCAGGTGCAAAAAGTGATGCTACTGCACGTAGCAGATTGTGGATTATGCACTTGGCTTTCTTGGTTATGTTCGCAGGTTTTATTGGGCGGACTTTGCAGTTGGGGATTCAGGGAACAGACAGAACAAGATTGGCTGGCTCAGACGGAGAGTGGGCTGTTCAACGTGCAGATATTGTTGATAGAAATGGTGATATCTTGGCAAAAAATGTTGAGTCTGGACATATTATTTTGCGTAATAGAGCCGTGCGTGAAAAAGATAGAGATGCAGTCGCACAAACAATTCATCAGGCATTGCCATACGAGTATTCTTTGGCAGAAGCAATAGAGTTGGTAAATTCAGATAAACGATTCGTTCGATTGAAAAAATATGCCAGTGATAGCCAACGTGAAATTATTAAAAAAGCACGATTGGAAGGTTTGGAAGTCGAACGTATTCAGACTAGAAAATATCCAAAAAGAAGACTGTTTTCACATGTGGTCGGATTTGTCGGTGCTGATGGTAATGGACTGGAAGGGGCAGAGAGAGTTTATAATGACTATTTAAAGGAAAACAAAGACCCTTTGCGGTTGAGCTTGGATTCAAGAATTCAGGCTGTGTTCTATGACCAGTTGTCGTTCGCAATGCAAAAATATCAGACTAAGGCCGCTATGGGAATGCTGATGAATGCACGAACTGGCGAAATGATTGCTATGGTGTCTTTGCCAGACTATGATCCAGAAAACTTGTCTGCAGACCCTGTTGCAAATCGTTTGTTCAAACCAATGCGTAGTGTTTATGAAATGGGCTCTATTTTCAAAATATTCAATACTGCAATGGCGTTGGAAAATGGTATCGATAAGGAATATTATATTAAAGAACCTTTCAAGGTTTTAGATAAATTTGGACGGGTCGCAGCCAGAATTAGCGATGTGCGTAGTTTTAAACCGCCACGGCCATATTTGACAGTCGAAGAAATTATGGTGCATTCGTGTAATGCAGGAAGTGCACAAATCGCATTGGATTTACCAGATGGAACACAAAAAGAATTTTTTGAACGTCTGAATATGGACAAGGCATTGAGCTTGGAATTTGGACGCACTGAAAATTCTATCCCACAACGTAAATGGGGGCAGGTTGAACGGGCAACTGTGTCTTTTGGACATGGGTATGCAGTAACACCAATGCATTTGATGTTGGCTGTAAATGCAGTTACAAATGGGGGGATTTATATCTATCCAACGTTGCAAAAAAGAAGTGTTGGGGTTGTGCGTGGTGAACGTGTGTTGGCAGATGAAATTTCTGCAAAGTTGCGACCAATTATGTTGCGAGTCGCCGAAGAAACTAGTGGTAAACAGGCCAGAGTTGCAGGTATTCAAATCGGTGGAAAAACAGCAACTGCTGAAAAAATTATCAATGGAAAAATTGATAGAAAGAAAAATATTACGGCTTTTGTGGGAATCTTCCCAGTAAACGCACCACAATATACTATTTTAGTTGTGCTGGACGAACCACAGGGAACAAAAGAATCTTGGGGGTGGCGAACTGCAGCCTGGAACGCCGTGCCAACAACGGGAAAAATTCTTGATAGTATCCTGCCATTGCTATTTGAATAATTTTTGATTATAATGCTGCTGATAATAAAAAAAAGAGCAGAAGTTGAAGAAGATAGTAGAGAAATCCAAGCTGGGTAAAGCCTGGGTGGCAGATGGTGATGTGCTGGGGGCTGGAGACGATTTATTAAAAAAAATTTTAATCCGGCGTGGAATCGAAACAGATAGTGATATTCAGAAATTTTTAAATCCTTGTATCAAGGGATATATGCCTGACCCGTCCGTATTAAAGGATATGGATTTGGCTGCAAAAATTATTGCAGAATCTGTTTTAAATAATGAAAAAATTGCTATTTATGGGGACTATGATGTTGATGGTATTACGTCAACTGCTGTGTTCGTAAAGTATTTGCGAGCGTTGGGGGTTGATGTTATGTGGCACTTGCCAACCCGTGAGGGTGAAGGTTATGGGCTAAATAATACCGCTGTTGAGGAAATTGCACAAACAGGTGCAAAGTTGCTGATTACTGTTGATTGTGGTATCAGTGGTGTCGAAGAAGTTTTGTGTGCAAAACAATTAGGACTTAAAGTGGTGGTGACAGACCATCATTCGCCTGATTCTGTTTTGCCAGATGCTGATGCAGTCGTAAATCCAAAACGTAGTGATGATGAGTCGGGGTTGTCTTATCTGGCAGGCGTTGGTGTCGCTTTCTTGACTGTTGTTGCGGTCAATAGAGAACTGAATGCCAAAGGGGGCGGAATCGATAAATCAGAACTGATAAATTATACAGACTTGGTGGCGTTGGGGACAATTTGCGATACGATGCCTTTGATTGAACTGAATAGGGCTTTCGTTGCAACAGGATTGAAGATTCTGGGTAAAAAACAAAACTTGGGATTGACCAAGTTGATGGAAAAAGCAAATATTCAACATTCATCTGTATATGCAGCAGGGTTTGCGTTGGGACCTCGTTTGAATGCGGCAGGACGTTTGGATTCTGCAGCACCAGCGTTGGATTTGTTGCTGACAGATAATGCATTGATTGCTGATGAATTAGCAGAAAAATTGCATGATATGAACAAAGAACGAATCGGTATCCAAAATGCAATTATGTTGACGGCAACAGAAATGGCTGAAAAATGCTGTGCAGCCGGAAAGTGCAGTTTATTTGTTTGTGGCGATAAATGGCACGGTGGTGTTATGGGGATTATCGCAGGGCGATTAAAGGATAAGTATAATCTGCCTTCGTGTGTTGCAACCAGGGTAGATGGTGTTGTAAATGGATCAGGACGTTCAATACCAGGGGTCGATTTAGGTAAAATTATTCATGATGCTTTGGCCAAAGGTATTGTTAGCGAAGGTGGTGGTCATGCCGCTGCTGCAGGATTTTCGTTGCCTGCGGAAAATGAAGAAGAATTTTGCAAATTTTTAGAGGCTGCAGTTGTTGAACAATTAAATGGTCAAGTGCCAGCACCACAGGTCTTGGTTGATGCAGAACTGGATGCAGGGGCGGCAAATATGCGACTGTTTAATTTGTTGTCTGCGATGGAACCGTTCGGTCAGGGTAATCCAGAACCGGTATTGGTCTTGCGTGGGGCGTCTTTGATGCGGGCCAGCACAATGGGTAATGGTAATCATTTGCGTGGTATGGTTAAAACAAGTGCCGGAACAAAATTGGCTTTTGTTGGGTTCAATTTAGTTGGAACACCAGTCGGGGATTTTTTGCTGGACGATGAAAATACAAACACTAAAATAATGATGTTGGGTAGATTAAAATCCAATGAATACAAGGGTAGTGTAAGTGCACAATTCTTTCTGGAAGATATAGCAGTGTAAAAACAGAAGATTATGATGGAACAAAAGATACAAGATTTTTTTGAACGTGTAAGAAATGCAAAAACAATCGCAATTATGGGACATAAAAATCCTGATGGCGATTCGCTGTGCAGTGTGTTGGCGTTGGCAAATCTGATTGAAAAAAATTTCGGAATTCGATCTGTGTGTTTGTATGATGGTAATATTCCAGATGCACTGGATAATGTGCCGTTGCGTTCGTGGATAAAATATTATGAACGTGTTGATATGTCTCAACCTTTTGATATGGCAATCGTTATGGACTATGGCAACCCTGTTCATGTCGGTGGAGGACAACCGATTCTTGATAAGGCAAAGTTTGTCGTTGAAATAGATCATCATAAAAATGATAACTATATAGGTCAGTTGTGCATAAATGATGAAAATGCTGCTGCAACCGCAGTGATTGTCTATAATATGATGCGGTTTGAGGGCTTGCACTTGGATTCTTTTACGGCAGATTTGTTGATGCTGGGAATTCTGACTGATACTGGGAATTTTAAATTTTGTCGAAACGGTGATGCGTTGCGAATCGCTGCAGATTTGGTTGATAGTGGTGTAAATATTCGTGCGTTGATTGAACTGATGGCAAATAAACCTCGTAAGTCTGTTCAGTTAGAAGCAAGAACAACCGCAAATGCAGAATTTTTTTATCGTGGACGTTTGGCGTTGGCAACGGTTTGCAAAAAGGATTATAAATATCTGGACGGACGTGGCGAAATGATTTTGAGTTTGTTAGGACAAATCCAAGGTGTGGATTATGTTGTCTTGTTAAAGGAACAAAAGCCTGAACAGATTGGTATATCGATTCGCAGTCGAAATAAACCAATTGATCAAATTGCTGCGGCGTTAGGTGGTGGTGGGCATGAGCGTGCGGCTGGGGCTGTTGTGCGGGATTCAATGGAAAATGTTCGTCAACGGGTCTTGGATTTATTTAAGGAGGCGTAAGGTGAGAAAAATTTTATTCGCATTATTGGCAATCTTCGTTGTATCAGGAGCAGGGGCTGGCGTTGATTCAAAATTAGTAAGCAAGGCGGAAAATTATCTAAATGCTGTGACCGGGTTGGAGGGTAAGTTTGTTCAGACCGCCAATGGTAATCAACAGGCTGGTGATTTTGCGATGCTGAGACCAGGGCGTGTGCGGTTGGATTATGATAATATGCCTGTTCAGTTGATTGCAGATGGACAAGATTTGTATTTCTTTGATAAGTCATTAGACCAAATTACAACTGTGCCAATTACAAGCACACCAGCAGGTATTTTAATTAGAAAAAATATCAATCTGACAAATGCTGATATAAATGTTGTTGAAACAACTGACTGGAAAAATTCTTTTGCGTTAAAAATGAATCTGAAAGGTCAAGAAGGCTTGGGGCATATGGTTGTGGTTTTTGATAAAAGTCCTGTGAAATTGAATTCGTGGACCGTTGTTGACGCAACAGGTGCAACAACTGATGTGGTGTTTAAAAATCTGAAGGAAAAATCAAGTTTTGGTAAAAACTTTTTCCAGATTCAAAGACATAAAACAGTCAGCACCAGCGGTGGTGATGATTACTATGATTAAATAATGCGATGTTTGGTATTAGTTGGGCTGAATTTTTTGTGATTTTATTGGTGGCTGTGCTGGTTGTGCCGGCACGGTTATGGCCTGATGTTGCACGATTCTTGGCACGGTGTGTCAAATTTGTGCGTCAGTTAGTTTGGAAAATTACAGATGCGTCTGAAAATATTAAACAGCAAATTGAACTGGAAAAACCTATTGATGATTTGTTGAAAAATACTGCTGATGATGTAATTGACAGTTTTTCATCGGTGTTGCCAAAACCAAAAAAAACAGTAAAGAAAAAGGCAAAGCAAAAATGAAAAAAATGACTTTGTTGCAGCATTTTTCCGAACTGCGTCGCAGAATTTTGTGGTGTGCCTTGATTTTTGTTTTGGCGTTTGGAATAGGGTTGTGGATAGCACCAGTTATTCAAAGTTTTTTAACACAACCATTATTAAATGTTTGGCCTGATGGTGCGTTGTTGTATGTTGGACTGTCTGACGGATTGATGATTCAATTTTCATTAGCGGCAATGTTTGCGTTGGTTGTTATTTTGCCTGTGGCGTTGTGGCATCTGTGGGCTTTTGTCGCACCGGGATTAAAGGAAAATGAAAGAAGGTTTATTTGGCCTGTGTTGCTGATGTCGCCAATTTTATTTTGTGCAGGGGCGGCATTTGCCTTTTATTTCTTGTTCCCGATTGTATTTAAGTTCTTTGTAGAATTAAATCAAACAGCGGCTGTGCCAAGTGTTTTGTTGCCGGCTGCACGGGATTATTTAACCTTTGCAATCGGGCTGTTAAAGGTTTTTGGTGTGGCATTTCAATTACCGTTGGTGATGGTTTTATTAAACAGAATTGGGATTTTACAACGCTCGCAGGTTCTGAAAATGCGACGCTATGCAATTATTTTTATTGTTGTTCTGGCTGCAATTTTAACACCACCTGATATTGTTTCCCAAGTTGTGCTGGCAGTGCCAATGTGGTTGCTGTTCGAGGTTAGTATTTTGTTTATGCGAAAGTAGGCTTTTTGTGCTATAATTATAGCGTGAAAAAAATCAGTTTGATTTTAGGTGGTATTCTTTGCACGCTGACAGCGTGTGATTTGAAACCAAAAATTATGTCTTTGCCTGATTCCGTCGGTGAATTTATTTCAGACAGATATCCTGCTTTGTTGGCCGACCCAAATGTTTATCCAGAGATTTATAATTCTGCGGTGACAGACTATGGTGTGTATGCTTCGCCAGAATTATATGGAACTGATACATCAAATGACTATGTTGTTTATGCGTCTGTTGATGATTATATTGTGCCACCACAGGATAATTTGATTATTACAACAAATGAGGTCGAGTCTTCTGTTGATGCCAAAACTAAGGATTTAAACGAATCTACAGATGCAGAAGATAATGATGATGTTGAAACAGATGAGCAGGTAATTCAGACGCAACCATCGACTGATTTCTTGTTAGTGCCAATGTATGGTGGTCCACAGACAGAAGTAAAGACAACTGAAGTTATTGTTCAGCCGGGAGATACGTTGTATAAACTGGCACAACAACACAGAACCTCGGTTGAGGACTTGGCTGCATTGAATAAATTACAGGTGCCATACGTATTAAAGGTTGGTCAGAAATTGCAGGTCGCAGGGCAGGTCAAGGTCGCAGAATCTGACAAAGATGTCTTGAAAATAGCAAAGCCTGTTTCAGGTGTGCAAACGGCAACTCGTGTTGAGTTAGTTGATGTCGTCGTAAAACCTGGGGATACATTATATTCGCTGTCTAGAAAGTATTCTGTGCCGGTAAATGACTTGGCGGTGATGAATAATTTAAGCGTGCCGTTTAGTTTAAGCGTCGGACAAAAAATTCGTGTTCCAAATCTGGCACAGGCACCTGTGGCAAAGATAGAGGTTTCAGAAAAAGTTGCCGCTTCGTCAAAGGCAGAACAGATAAAAACAACACAAAAGATTTCTGAAAAATCCCAGAATTCTAGCGTAAAGGTCGTGAAGGTTGAAAAGACAGAACCGGTAAAAACAGTAGAAGCGGTCAAAGAAACCAAGGTTGTAAAAACAACGACAGAGCAAAAGATTTCTTCGGACCCTACAAAGAAGTTGCCAAAGATTACAGCACGCTCGTCATCAAAGTTTTCGTGGCCAGTGCGTGGAAAAATTTTGTCTGGATATGGTGCTAAATCAAACGGCTTGTTTAATGACGGGATAAATATTAGTGCAAAATTGGGAACAGCAGTAAAAGCGGCGGAAAATGGCGTGGTAGCATATGCCGGAAATGAAGTAAAAGGTATGGGAAATTTAATTATTATTCAGCACGATGCAGGTTGGATGACGGTCTATGCACATATGGATACAATGACTGTGCGTCGTGGAGCTAAGGTTAGTGTTGGTCAGAAAATTGGTGCTATTGGAAAAACAGGCAAGGTAGATAGTCCGCAGTTGCATTTTGAAATTCGTAAAGGAACGAAGGCTTATAATCCAACAGAATACTTGAAAAAATAAAAATGCCGCATTTGTTGCGGCTTTCTTTTTGTGAATAGTGTCAAATCAGTTTTTTTAATCCGTTTTGTTAGAATTTATTATAACAAAGGGAGCGAGAAAATGAAAAAACTGGTTTTTATCTTGTCTGTGATTTTAGTTGTGTTGGTGGTTGTTTGGTTGGTTTCAAGATTACACAGCGGAACAACTAATTCTATTGATGAGTATCAGGCATCAACATTGGACGAAGATGTGAAAATTGTTGATATTCTTGATTTAGAAGAGATGGCCGCACAGGTTATCCCAGAAGGTGGATTTGGATATATTCAGGGCGGTGCAGAAACAGAAAGCACAATGCGTAGAAATGAAACAGCGTTTGATATGGTGGATATTTATCCTCGTGTTTTAACGGGCGTAAATGATCCCAGCACACGGACATCTATTTTAGGAATTGATATTGCGTTGCCTGTAATTGTTGCACCAGCGGCGGCACATGGGTTGGCACATGTTTCCGCAGAGGCAGGAACAGCACGTGGGGCGGCAGTTGCAGGAACAATAATGAGTGTTAGTAATTATGCAAGTTCTACGCTGGCGGAAATTGCCAAAGCAGGTAAGGGTGCACCGCAGTGGTTTCAATTATATTTGAGTAAAGATGATGATTTTAATCGTAAAATAATAAAACAGGCGGAAGATTTGGGATATAGTGCAATTATTCTGACAGTTGATGCACCTGTTGGAGGATACCGAATTGCAGATGTTCGAAATGACTTTAAATTTCCATTGGAATTGCCAAATGTTGCAAAAACTTCAATCAAGACAAAGGGACGTGGGGTAAGTAAAGTCTTTGCGGCTGCACAAAATGAACTGACCCCATACGATGTTATGAGGGTAAAATCAATGACTAGATTGCCCGTAATTGTCAAAGGCATTCAACATCCTGATGATGCAGAAATTGCAATCATTAGTGGTGCAGATGCAATATGGGTTTCAAATCATGGTGGACGGCAACTTGATGGAGCACCAGGGGCATTCGAAGTTTTGCCGGAAATTGCAAGGAAAGTAAATAAGCGGGTGCCTATTATATTTGATAGTGGTGTTCGGCGTGGTCAAGATGTTTTCAAAGCAATTGCAAGCGGTGCAGATGTTGTTGCAATTGGACGACCTGTGATTTATGGTTTGGCGTTGGGTGGTTGGCGTGGTGTTGTGGCTGTCTTTGATTGGTTGAAAAAAGACTTGAAACGGGTAATGTGGTTGGCTGGAACACAGACTGTAAAAGAAATAAAAAGTGTAGAGCTGCGACCAAAGTGCATGATGGTCAAGTGTGATGAATTGTGATACTAAAACCGCCGTATAGGCGGTTTTTTATTATCGCGTATGTGGTTGTTTTAGCAAGGCGATTCCATCATGAAATTTTTCGCCGTTTAATAATGCTGTTTTTATGCGTTGACGTAGGTATGTGTCAGAAGGGTATTTGGATATGTCGGATGATGATGTGTTAAATAAAAATTTTGATAGACTGGATTCGGGCAGGTGTTGCAGTGTTTCAAAACGCTCGCGAAATAAACGGATGTTTGATTCTGTGGGCAGATAAGGTTCTAGATTTTTATCCATCAGCCAACTGTCAATAAACATGTCGGGGTGTTTGGGGGCTTCTGGGAAATATGTAGGGATCTTTTTGTGGGCATTTGCCAGTGATTTTGAAACCGAATCGTTTGATAATTTCTGACCACGTGGTACATGAATGTTTATGCAATATTCGTGTTTAGGGGTAATGTTTGGAATCTGGTAATCGTATTTTATCAATTCATATTGCAGACGTCCAAATTCGATAATGTGTGCATTGATAAAAAAACTGCCCCAGATTAGTTGTGATATTTCAGAACCTTGTATTTTATATACGTCCAGACCGCGTGTGCATGTTTCATTTATTCTGTATCTGTGTTTGTTTTCTTGATAGTCATCAAATTTTCTGGATTCCATGTTATCTTGGTGTGTTTTATAGCCTGACAGCAGTATTAATGCGGGTAGGGGGTCAATCGTTTTTCGTTTTAAATCATGTGTCCAGTTGTATTTGTTTGGTGCAAATAAATAATTGCTTAGAATGTATGCGCCGGCTTGTAAGTTGGAATTAGAATTAAATTGTGCTGTATATTCACGGAATAATTTTTGAAATTCTGTGTGCTCATTTAGATTGTAAAATTGCAAGGCTGAATCAAAATCAATCGAATTTAACCAATTTCTGATTTTGTCTGGCGATGCGTCAATATTGGATATGTCGTGTGGGATGGTTGTGAAACCAATTTTTTCTAATATTGCTGAATTGTTTACCATATGCTTTTTCCTTTTCCCATTGTGTAAAAGTATGTATTCTATAAGCATTTTATGGGAAATGTAAATAAGATTATAAAGGCTTGCATTTTCTGGAAAAAAGGATATAATTATCGCGCTGATTGAAAAATATAGTTCTGGATGCGTAGCTCAGTTGGTAGAGCAACTGACTCTTAATCAGTGGGTCCAGGGTTCGAGTCCCTGCGCGTCCACCAGAAATTACCGGTCGTAGTGCGACCGGTTTTTTATTTCCTAAAAAAACGAATCGATAGCAGGGATTCATACCTATGCAAAAGTGTTTTTCGCATTGGTAAAATAGAGGTGTTGACATGAAACTTTAATATAAAACAAAAATACAAAAAGGAGAGAAAATGAAAAAGTTAGCTATTTCAACACTGGCGGTGCTACTTGCGTGCCCAGCGTTCGCAATGAATCACCCTGACCAGGGTAGCAGTTGGCAAATGTGGGGTATGGATCCTTATATTGCTATGCGTGGGGGTATGAGCTATACAAACTTAAATTATAAATATGAAGGCAACAAGGAATCGATGACTGATTATATTTTCCAAGGACGTGCCGCATTAGGTTTGGAAGTTTGTGATACTGTGCGTTCAGAAATTGAATGGACATACTTTGGTAAAACATCAGACCAGGAAAAATTCGGTGCAGCAGGTGGCATTGATGTAGAAGCAAAAATGCAGACCTTGTTGTGGAACAACTATATGGAATTTGGACCTTATAAAATGGTTCGACCATTTGTTGGTGTAGGTGCAGGTATCGCAATGACAGATGTTAAACGTCATGGTGATTTGGTGCCGCGTAAAAGCGAAAGCAAAACACGCTTTTCTGCAATGGGAACAATGGGTGTGACATTTGATATGGAACGCTTTGCTGTTGATTTGGCAGCACGCTATACTTATGTTGATATCCAGTCAGGATTGCATAACTTTGGTGGTGATGTTGGTATCAGATTTATGTTCTGATGTAAATCACAAGAACGCCCCGTTTGGGGCGTTTCTTTGTGCCTTGTTTTATAAAAAAATAACCCCACAGTTTTGTGGGGCTTTTTGTCGTGATTATTTTAGGTTAGTTGTGCCAGGGCAAGTTTATTTAAAAAGCCAGATTCGATATCGCCAAGTAAGGATTTCTCGCCTTCGTTATTTTCGCCATCGGTCTGCAATTCTTCAAGGTGGGAAATGATTGTTTCACAAGCCTTGACCAGGTTTTGATTTACATATTTTGGATTCAAGATGTCTGGTTTGAAAACTTTTTTATTATCGTTCGCCATAAAATATGTTTCTGCAATTGAATCGACCCAGGTGTCTATGTCTTCTTGGAGTCTGTCAAACAGCAAGTGTGCTGAATACTCGTCAGTTGACCAATGATTTAGTTTGCACGCATATTTAAACGCAATTAAATGTTGCATTAATTCATACATTTTTGTTCCTTTTGGTTTGTAGCTGTAAAGCATTTTATAAAGTATCAAAATTGCTTTTTTATGTATATAGGATTGGTTTCTGAAAATACCGCTATACGCAAGGCTTCTGGGAAAAATTAGGTATTCAAACCTGGGGTAATCAATAAAAAAATATAGTAAACTATGTTGCGTCCACACAAAGGAACAAAAAGGAGAAAATTATGAAAAACTTTACAAAAAAAATCTTTATGTTTGCGTCAATGTTAGGGGCAGCAGTTTTGTTGTCTGGTTGTATGATGGAATGTCCAAATAAAAAAATGGCTCATCATAAAAAGGTTCAACGTGCACATCCAGTAGAAATAGTTGAGGAAACTGAAGCAATCGTCGTTTATCAGACATACGAAAATGCAGATATAAATAGCGTTTATGCAAAAATGTATACTCATAGTAGCCATGGCGGCGAATCTAAAATGGGACATATCAAGTTCAAAGATACTGATAATGGGCTGAAAATGATGGTTGATTTGAAAGATATGCGACCAGGTGTTCAATATTATGTTAAACTGTATCAATGTGCATCGTGCCACAATGATGCAAAGTGTTGCAATGAAGCAAAACGCTTTGATATGAATTTGCCAATGTTACAGACTGGAAAAAGTGGTCGGTTGAATCAGACTTATATGATTCAGGGTATGAGTGCCGCACAATTAAATGGTGCAAATATCTATCTGGAACGTGATGGTGGATATAAAGCAGGTTGGGGTAAGTTGGAAAAATAATCTTTTGAACTTATTTATAACTGCTGTTGATAAATCGCCCCAGAAAGTTGGGGCGTTTTTCTTTTAGTTCTTTAAGAATATATTCAGGTGTGTTAGTATGTCGCCAGAGAAAAAGAATGAGATTATTTTGCTTTTTTTGGGCGGTATGTTTTATGACTGTTGATGCCTCTTTTGGGGCAACAGTTGTGTCTGACGTTTATGGCGGACCAATAAGTTGTCGGACTGATTTTATTATTATGGAAAATGTTTCTTTTGGGCCGGATTCAGTGATGATTCAAGGGTCTGTGCAGATTGAAAATCGTGGTATGTTTCACAGCGATATTGTTGTGTGTGATGGGTGTAATTTATATGTGAGAAATAGTGGCGATTTTACTGCAAAAGTCCAGTTGGGAAACAATGCACAGGTAATCGCAGTTGTTGCAGAGCAGGCGGATATTTCAAACCTGAATATCGATTCGGAATATAGTGTTTTGGTACGTGGTGCAGATGGTATTAGTTTGGGCGATGTTGTTGAAAATTTTTCTGAGGCAAATCGAATTATATTAAATGACAGTTTTGTAGATATTACAGGGCTAAATTTAGAATCTGATATTAGTATAGAATTAGACGGAAATGTTAGTTTTTATCTGGATGATTTAACAGAGTTTTATGCTGCTGGTATTCTTGAAAATCTTTCTGGTTGTGGAACAGTTACTTTCCTTGATAATTCAACAGATTCAATGTTTGTTGATGTCGGTATTGTTAAGGATGGTGTAATAGAGGTGCATCGTGAACGTGAGAAAAATTATGTTCGTGTGCTGGGAAATGATAAACGTGCGATGCTGCTAAATCGATTGAGGACAAGTAAAGCAAATGATAATTTGTTTGCTGCCTTGGATACGGCACAGGATAGGGCAGGTCTGGAAAATATAATGCGGCATTCTGTGCATTTTAATTCAGATGTGTTGGTTTCTGCTGGTCGAATGTTAAATATGGGGTTGATGATAAATAATTCAATGACGAATAAACTTGATATTCGTCCTTTTGGTTTGTTCGCAGATGATTTTATTGCTTATGGGCTGGATGTTGGAGCTGTTTATAATTTTGATAGCAGGTTAAAGATAGACGGACGTATTCGCACTGGTGAATTAAAATATAGGTCTGAAATTGATGCGTTTAATGCTTGGTTCAATGGTATTAGGATTGCGGCAGAATATCAGTTCCCAAAAGATGATTTTATCAATATAAGTTTTCAGGGAATAAAAATTAAAACCGATATAAACGAAGTCTTGTATGATAATAAATTTATTTCGAATCCAGATGTGTTGTCAGGTGTTGCGACATTTGATTATGGGTGGAATTTAAATTTAAGCGATTCGATTTTTGTTAGACCGCAGGTTGGTATCACAGCGTATTTAGACAAGGTTGCAGATGAAATAGAATTTAATTGGTCTGGTCGTGCAGGGGCTGAGTTTGGATATAGTTTTGAATCACTGGGGTTGCGGTATGACTATGGTATTTTGACCGAAGTTGGAACAGAAAATCAATATAGTGTTTTAGGTCGTATGTCTGTATGGTCTGAATTTGATATGGCAGGTGGCCAAATAAGCATAGGTGCATTACAGACAGGGAATGTAAAGGCCTGGCAATTATCAGTTGGGGTAAATATCGGATTTTGATTTAATCCGAAAATTTACCACGTAATGATGCTTTGTTTGCTGATGTAATTGTAATGTTGGCAAGTTCTGGGGCGTTATCGACAGATGGAACAATGCACTGTTGCATAAAAGGTGTGCGATATACCAAATGTTTGCCTGTCTTGTCGGGGCCTTCGAGTAAGCATTGCAGGGTTTTATCAATGCAACTTTCGTTAAATTCACGTTGAACTTCGTTTAGATATGTGTCCAGACGTGCCAAGCGTGCGGCCTTGGTTGATTCTGGGATTTGATCTGGCATTAGTGCCGCTGCTGTGTGCGGACGTGGTGAATATTTGAACGAATATGAATTGATATATTTTATTTGCTGGGCAATCTTCATTGTTTGTTCAAAGTCTTCATCAGTTTCACCAGGAAAACCAACAATAAAATCAGACGAGATTTGAATGTCAGGACGTGCCAATTTTAATTTGTTTATAATGTCGCAGTATAATTCCAGACTGTATGGACGGTTCATTCGTGATAGAACGTTTTGTGAGCCACTTTGGATTGGCATGTTCAAAAATGGTAATAGTTTTGGTTCGATTTTGAACATTTCAATCAGGTCATCAGTCATTTCT
Organism: Candidatus Enterousia sp.; assembly: GCA_045613785.1. GTDB lineage: Bacteria > Pseudomonadota > Alphaproteobacteria > Rs-D84 > Rs-D84 > Enterousia. The sequence goes on from JAZLBQ010000024.1 coordinate 62,071, forward strand.
GTTGGATAACTAGAAGTGAAACGTATACGTTGGATTTCTGGCATTTTTGCTGTTTCACGAATCAAATCAGACAGGCGATATGTCGTGCCGTTTTTATCGGTGTATTTATAGCCATTTACGTTCTGACCCAGGAAACAAATTTCAATTGCACCTGTTTTAGATGCGTGTAATGTTTCGGTAATAACCGATTCGAATGATCGAGATATTTCACGGCCACGTGTGTATGGAACAATGCAATATGTGCAACAGTGATTACAACCTTCTTGGATTGGAATATAGGCAACACGTGGACTGCGTTCCATCTGGGGCAGAGAATCAAATTTTTCCAAACCGCCCAAATCAATGTTTAACAGACGTGCGTCTGGATTTTCCAGAATTTGTGGCAGTTTATGATAACTTTGTGGGCCTAGGACAAAGTTCAAATCAGGAATGCGACGAAATGCATCGCTGCCTGATTCACGGGCAACACAACCAACAATTCCAAACAGGGCGGTCGGCTTTTTTGCACGACGTATGCGACCCAGGGCTGAAAAAACTTTGTCCGTGGCCTTGGCACGAACGGCACAGGTATTTAGGATAATTATATCTGCATCGGGAATGTTGTCCGTCTGGGTCAGACCATGATGCGTCAGCATTGCTGCAATACGCCACCCATCATAAACATTCATTTGACAGCCAAAAGTTTGGATAAAGAATTTTTTCATTTGTTTCTTATTTGTTCTTGGTTCGTGTGTTGATAATTTTTTTGTTTATCTGTTTTTGTTTTGTGTTAAAAGCCCGCAAGGCATATTGCCGTTGGTATTTTTCAGACTTTGCAAGAATTTTACTTTGCGATTCGTGCATGCTCATTTGTTGCAGCATCGCCATAATTTCTTTTTGGGTCATTGGCTTATCTGTGTTTTGTTCTGGTTGCGTCCTGTATGCGTTTTTTTGCCGCAGACATTTTAGTTTGCCATGAACGACCTGGCTGTTTAATAACAGGAGCCTGTTGTGGGGCAGGTTGTGGTGCAGCTGCAATAGATGTTTTTTTGTTTGGTGTGTGAATAGAAGTTGTTTCGACAATGTCAGGAATTTCTACTAGTCCGTATTGAACGCCTGTGATGCAGTTGTTTTCAATGATTTTGATAACTTTGGTCATAATTTTTCCTTTTTGTTTTTATGCTAATTTTGCGCGTAAGATTTCGTTTACAACGGCTGGGTTTGCAGTGCCACCTGTTTTCTTCATAACATTTCCAACAAAGAAACCCAAGAGGCCAACCTTGCCTGATTTGTATTGTTCTACCTGAGATGGATTGGCAGCGATGACTTCGTCAACGATTGCTTCGATTGCACCAGTGTCTGTCATTTGTTTCATGCCGTATTTGTCAGCAATTTCACGTGGTGTTCCCGATTCGCCGTCCAGCATTTTGATGAAGATTTCTTTGGCCTGTTTGCCGTTGATTGTGTTTTCGCTAATCATATCGACCAGTTCTGATAAGTCAGATGGGGTGATTATACGCATTTCATCGACAATACCTGATTTCTGATTTTTTACATCCCAATTTTCAGGGTGTGCAAACAGTTCACTTATCATCCAGTTGGCGATTGATTTTGCGTTCTGTTTTTTGCCGTTTACAGCGGCGTCATACCAGTGTGAAATGTCAACTGTTTCGGTAAGTCTTGCCGCATCATATTCGGACAGCCCGAAATCCGCTGTATAGCGTGCACGGGTCGCTGATGGTAGTTCTGGCATTGTTGAACGTATGCGTTCGATTTGTTCGTCGGTGATTTCCACAGGCAACAGGTCTGGGTCTGGGAAATAACGATAATCCAGTGCGTCTTCCTTGCTTCGCATTACAGATGTTGTGCCGTCGTCCTGGTGAAAACGCATTGTGTCTTGGGAAACAGTGCCGCCGTTTTCATAAGCCTCTATCTGGCGGCGTGCTTCATATTCAATCGCTGTTTTTATAAACTTAAATGAAACCATATTTTTTGTTTCGGTGCGGGTGCGGAATTCGGTTGATCCAACAGGGCGAACAGATACATTTACGTCCGCACGCATAGAGCCTTCTTCCATGTTTGCCTTGGATACGCCCAGGGCACGTGCAATTTCACGAATTTCACGAAGATAGCGTTCTGCTTCGTCTGGGGAAGAAATGTAAGAATTGTTTTCTGGATTTTTTGTGTCCAAATATGTGACGATTTCTAGCAAGGCAACCCCTGTGCGGTTATAGTCAGCAAAGGATTTTGTTGGATGAACGTCGTGTTTCAATTTTCCAGCGTCTTGTTCCAAGTGAGCACGTTCAATGAAAATCTTTTTAGGATTGCCATCGTCGCCCATAATTTCAACCCAGCCACGGCCAACAACAGGTGGTTCGTCCGCTGGTTGTGAAATCTGATAGCCTTGGGGCAGGTCGGGGTAGAAGTATTGCTTGCGTGCAAAACGACTGTGATGTGAAATTTCAGCATTTAGCCCCAATCCCATTTTTATAGCCTGGTCAACGCAATATTTGTTCAGAACTGGCAACATACCAGGCATTGCAACATCAACCATTGAAACCTGGGTGTTTGGGGAAACTGTGGGGTTGTAATCCGCAGATGCACCACTGAATAATTTCGATTCGGACAGCACTTCGATGTGTGTTTCCAGACCAATTACTAATTCCCAATCGCCTGTTTTGCCTTTTATTGTAAACATTTTATCTTTTTCCCTTGCTTTTTTATTTTTAGTATCTTATTATTTGTCCCGCAGTTGGCTAGGTAGCTCAGTTGGTAGAGCAAGGGACTGAAAATCCCTGTGTCGGCGGTTCGATTCCGTCCCTAGCCACCACTTCTTTTATAGCGACCTTTGTGGTCGTTTTTTTATTGCCAAAAGAAGTGGACGGTAATTTCATTTCTTTATTTCCCCATAATTGTTGTTGGGCGGTTGTCAATGTCTGCTGCTGTTTCTATGTGTTTTGCCAACTGTAAAACACGTTTGTCGTCAAAACGACGGCCAACAACCTGGACGCCCAAAGGCAGACCGTTTGTTGCCAGACCACATGGAACACTGCATGCAGGAACGCCAGCCAGATTCATTGCAACTGTAAATAAATCCAATGCATAGTATTCCAATGGTGACAGGTCAGAACTTAGTGGCATTGCTGTGCCAGCACTGGATGGGCATATGATTAAATCGCACTGTTCAAATGCTGAATTAAAGCTGTCTGCGATTTTGCGACGAACACGTGCCGCCTGCATAAAGTAAACATCATAGGATTCACTGGATAAAACAGCTGTGCCAATAATCATACGACGTTGAACTTCGTCGCCAAAGCCCGCTGCACGTGATTTCTTGAATGTGTCATAGATGTCAGAACCTTCAACACGCAGACCATAACGCATTCCGTCATAACGTGCCAGGTTTGATGATGCTTCGGCTGGGGCAATGATGTAGTATGCCGCCAATGCGTCCAAAATGTTTGGAATCGATATTTCAACAATTTCTGCACCAAGTGATTTTAAATCTGCGATTCGTTTTTCAAACAGGGTCTTCATATCGTCAGAAATTTTAACGTCATTAAATTCACGGATGATGCCAATGCGTAATTTCTTGCCATCGCCCAAGATTGGTTCTAGTGGTGTTTTGCAATCAAAACCATTTGTTGCACTGGTTGAATCTTTGACATCGTGGCTGGCCATTGCAGATAATAATAATGCTGCATCATCAACAGTGCGTGTGATTGGACCTGGGGTGTCCAGGCTGGACGCAAATGCAACGCAACCCCAACGTGAACATAGACCGTATGTTGGCTTCATTCCAACCATACCTGTGATTGCAGCAGGGAAACGAATTGAACCACCTGTGTCTGTGCCTGTTGCTGCAATTGCAAGACCACCAGCCACAGCAGATGTAGATCCACCAGATGAACCACCAGCGGTCAATTGCTTGTCCAGTTGCCATGGGTTGATTGGTGCACCAAAGTATGAGGTTTGGCTGAATGTGCCCATTGCAAATTCGTCAAGGTTTGCCTTGCCCAGCAGGACTGTGCCAGCATCAATCAAGTTTTGTGATACTGTCGATTCATATTCTGGAACAAATTTTTCCAGCATACGTGATGCCGCCGTTGTGCGAATGCCACGTGTTGCAAATAAATCCTTCATTGCGATTGGTGCACCGTCCAGGAATTTTGCCTCGCCAGCACTGCGTCTGGCATCAGATGCTGCTGCATCGGCCATCGCACGTTCAGGTGTTGTTGTAATGTAACAATTCAAATCTGAACCATATTTTTCAATTCGATCCAGATAGCACCGTGTCAATTCAACAGCGGAAATTTCACCGTTGTTTAGTTTCTTTAAAGCTTCGGTCAATGTTAGGTTTATCATCTTTTCTTCGTCCCTGATTTTGTGAAATTTTAGTTCTTATTTCTGTTTGTCTTTTGCATAATGTTGTGGATATAAAATCGCACCCAGTGTGTTGCGTATAAATTCATCACAGCATTGGCCGTTCTTTAAATTGCGGGCACAGCGTTTTATTTTATCTGCCTCGCTTAGGGTGCAATTTTTCTTGCCACATTGTGGGTATTGATCAAAATAAAACATTCCATCAATGGACAGTGAACGACGACGTTCGTTGCCACCAAAGACATTGCCAAATCCTGTGTGTTCGCTGTATTCCAAATTTAGTGTCTTTATACAGGCGTTGGGGGCAACGTTTCGTGTAGATAATTTTTCCATCAAAGCGTCAAGTTCAATGCGTGTGATACAACCCAATGACGCAATGTGATTTGGGAAGTGTTCATACTGTTCATATTGAACAAAATTTACAGGAATGTTTTTTTCTGTGTTTGACATTTATTCGCCATCCATAACCTTGGGAACTGCAAAATAACCACGTGATGTACCAGCGTTATCAGGCGTGTTGGCCAAGACCAAATCACGAATGTTGCCGTCGGTAACAATGTCTTCACGTTGAGGTAATTTATGTTCTGCTGGATTTAACATCGGTTGAACGCCAGTTGTGTCAATCTGTTGTAATTTGTCCAGCCATTCGACAACAGAATCAATGTTCATTTGTTCCAGTTTTTCGTCCGAGATTTCAATCTTTATCAAATCGGCGAATTTTTGTAATTGTTGCTTGCTAAATGCCATTTTCAATCCTATATTTACAAAGTAAAAGGAATTATACAATGATTTTGCCAGATTTCAAGGCTTTTCCGCCGTCAGGACGCATTTTGGGAATTGATTGGGGATTGCGACGAATAGGGGTTGCAGTCAGCAGTTTGGATAGGGAATTTGTCTTTGTTCGTGATGTGATTGCTGTGCCAAAAGGGGCAGATGCAGCACGATTGGTAGGCGCGGTTGTTCATCAAGAAAATGTCAATGCAGTTGTTGTAGGTTTGCCTGTTCGGTCTGATGGGACAGAGTCTGAAACAACACAGTTGGTAAGAGAGTTTGTGGCAGAATTAGAAAAAGTTATTTCACAACCAATTATTTTTATTGAAGAGAATTTAACTTCCCAGGCAGCACAGGAAGAAATGGGACGGGTTAGGGTTAGCGATATAAAGAAAAAATTAGATTCAGAATCTGCACGTGTGATTTTAGAAAATGCAATTGCAATGATAAATCGGGCTTAGATAAAAAGCCCGGTTTTTATGTGTATAGCGTGTTTTTATTTTGTTATTGTTCTTCGTTTTTGTCTGGGATATTGCCGTCAGCAGATAACAGGACTGCAATCCAACGAGTTGAGTCAAATTGGGCACAGATGATATATACAGCAACCAGAATTGGAACGCTGAAAAACATGCCAGGAATTCCCCAAATCAGACCCCAAACAACCAGGTTTATCAAAATTGCCAATGTTGACAGGTTTAATGTCTTGCCTGTCAGTTTTGGTTCTATGATATTGCCGAATAATATTTGCATTGTAATAAGTCCAATAGCTGTCAAAACAGGTTGCTGTAATGATGGTGCAGAAACTAATGAATATAATATTGGCAACGAGCAAGCAACAATCGCACCAATTGTTGGAATATAACTGGTAATAAAAACGATGAACGCCCAAACGCCTGCAAATTCAACACCAATCATTTGAAGCCATATAAATGATGCAACGCCAGTGATCGCAGATATGGCGGTTTTTACAAATAAATACTTCTTCATGTTTGTGTCGATACTGTCCAGAATATATCGCATTTTTTTATACTGACGACGACCCGGGAACATTGCTGAAAATTTTTTGTTAAATGTGCTTTGTTCTACAAACATAAATATCATATAAACAATGACCATGCCCATAGATGCTGCAATACTTGCAATCGAAGAACCGATGTTTGTTGCTATCTTGGTAATGTTTGGAATCAGATTTGCATCAAACTTTATGCCAAGTGATTGAGATAGGTAGGTGCCAAGTGTTGTTAGGCGTTCTTGGATTGCGGGCAGGGCGTTGAACAGTTCGCTGAACATAGGACGAATCTGGGTGGCAAACAGATAACCAACAATAAATATTGTAATAAATGTTGCAATGTATGAAACCCAATCAAAGAAACTCGAATATATTTTTGTGCGTTTGTTTGTTGGTGTGCGATATGGCAGAGCCCGACGATAATACTCGGATGTTGCGTTGGTCAGATACCACAAAAAACCAGCGATTAGTAATGGAATCAGTATAGAACGAGCGACCCATAATAAAAAAATAAGTGCTGTAAAAATTATAATTCCGTGCATGATAAAATCCTTTGTTTGCTTTGAAACTGTGCGTATAGACGTTTTTTTTATTGTGTGTTTGTTGGTTCAGATTGTTCGTATGTGTCTGAAATTGTTATCTGAACATTTTGTGAAGTTGCGGGGATAAGTGTTATGTATAAAATTGTGCTTATCAATATCGTCAGATTAAATATCATTGTTGCAGTTGAATATTTTTTATCAATGCTTTTTATGAACTTTTTTTGCCCACTTTGAATAACCCAAAGACCAAATATCAGTGCAAGGGAAAAGGTTAGAAGTGTTGTGCCAAAACCAAAGAAAAAACCGGAAATCAATGTGATGAATATGTAAGATGTGATTGTATGTGTTGGATGTGCAATAATCCAATCGTGGATTTTTTTATAGGTCGGTGTTGTTGGTATGATAGAAGAAGTGTTCTGTGTTGGTGTGTTCAGGATATAACCAGGTGTCCACAGGGCGGAAAAACCAAAAGGAACACAAAGTATTATTTTCCAGGTCGGGATATTAAATGCACGAATTTTGCGGAATTTAGCATATGCATTTGCAATGAGCAGTCCAATTATAAATAAATAGAACATCAGGCCTGCAATCAAGGCTAGTAGAAAGCCTGATGAGATTTGTGTTTCAAGCATCAGTAGATTGAATAAAATTTGCTGAGCATATTTAATTACGAAGAAAGAAGAAAGTAAAAATGCAGAAGTCAAAATCAGGGTTTGAGAATTATGTATTGTGATAAAAGATGATTGATCCAGATTTGTTTTTGGTAGTGTTCGAACTTGAACAAAAGCCCCAAATATCAAGGAAAGCGTTGTTATTGTTAGCACGGATGTGCGACTTATTTGTGTGGGGTTAAACATTAGGCTGAAAATGAAAGCGACCACAATCATTGTGCCAAACGAAATCAGTGCGAATTTTAAAGGCGACCAAAATGTCCAGGTTGATAAACGTTGTGTGGTGTTTGATTTCATTTTTTCCTTCCTTTTTTGTTCTTTATTCTATCACAATTTTTCCATTGGATAAAGTTGTCGTGTTTGTTGGTGCGACTAGTTCTGTGAACTTTGATTGGTGCGATATAAATAAAAATGTTGTGTTTGACATTGTGTGAATTGTGTCCGCAATCAGTTGTTGGGTTTTTGTGTCTGCACCAGAGTCTGGTTCGTCAAGGATTGCTAACTTTGGTTGGGTTAAAAGCAGTTGTAATAACATCAAACGTTTGCGTTCACCGCCAGAAAATCCAACGTTTATACTGCGGTTTAACCATTGTTTTGGAATGTCTAGGGCACTTCGTGCGTTTTCTAAATTTTGCAGAAATTCGCCCATAGATAAATCGTGGCCTGTGCGGAAATGCGTGTGTGCAACAAGTGAGTGTTTCAGAAAACTGATAACTGTCAGACCTGGGATTTCTGGAACGTTTTGAGAACCGATAAATAATCCTAGTAATGCACGTGTTGTAATGTTTTCGTGTGTTATATCGTGGCCGTCAAATATGATTTTGCCAGATGAGATTGTGTATTCTGGGTTGCCAGCAATTGTTTGTGCCAGGGTCGATTTGCCAGAACCGTTATGACCGCAAAGCAGGTGGCGTTCGCCAGGTGCTATGTTTAGGTTTATGTCCGATAGTAATTTTGTGTCGCCTAGGTTGACGTTTAGATTTTCGATTTTTAGCATTCGTTTAGTCCTTTGATAATGCCATTTGAATTAGTTGTTTAGACTCAACCAAAAATTCCATCGGCAGACGTGATAGAATTGGGGTCGCAGCAGCACCAATGATTAGTGCAATTGCTGTATCTGTTTCAAGCCCAGCAGCATTTAGGTATACCAGTGTTGCAGCGTCGATTGTGCCTGTTGTTGCCTCGTGTGATTGGGTGTTGTTGTTGCCGTTGTGAATTATTCGGGGCAGGGTGTTTGCAGTTGCGGTGCTGGTTAGCAGGCGACTGTCGCATTTTGATGCGTTAGTGCAGTTGTTGCCGGAAAATGATACCAGACTGCGAAACGTTTGTGATGATATGTCTGTGGCAACGCCATATGAAACAATATTTGATGTTGAATTATCACCAATGTGAATCATTTTTGTGCCAGTATCTGCCATTTGGGCACCGTGTGTGATTGACAGTGAATAAAAGTCGCTGTACGCATTGTTTCCAAGTAAAATCGTAGATGGATATTTCCAGGTTAGGGCACTGCCGACTTCTATTTGTGTCCAAAGTAATTTTGCATTGTCGTGGCATTTTCCACGCTTGGTTACAAAGTTTAATATGCCACCAGTATTTTTTGTGCCGTCAAAATCGCCTGCAAACCAATTTTGGACGGTCGAGTATTTTACAGTAGCGTTATCCAAAGCAACTATTTCTACAACCCCACTGTGTAATTGGTGGTTGGGGCGACGTGGGGCACTGCAACCTTCCATATAACTAAGTTCAGAGCCTTGGTCTGCGATGATAAGTGTGCGTTCAAATTGACCGATTTTTGCAGTTTCAATTCTGAAATAACTGGCTAGGTCAATTGGACATTTTGTGTTTGGTGGAATATAGACAAATGTTCCATCAGAAAATACAGCAGCGTTTAATGCGGCGAAAAAGTTGTCGGATGCAGGAACAACGCTGCCTAGATATTTTTTTACCAGGTCTGGATGTTGTTGGACAGCGTCAGAAAAAGGTAGGAATATTATGCCTAGTTTTTCAAGTTCTGCGGTGTATGAAGTGTGAACAGAACGGCTGTCGATTACGGTGTCTGTTGCCATGCCTAGAAGGGCTTGCTTTTCGCTTTCTGGTAGCCCCATTTTATCATAGACAGATGCTAAATCAGAATTGTCAATAGGGGCAGGTTCGTTGTAATAATTTAATTCGTCATAGTTTATGGGCTGATAGTCTATGTCGCCCCAATGTGGTTCAGATAATTTCTTCCAGGTGTGAAATGCATCAATACGCCATTGTAGTAACCACGCAGGCTCGTTTCGGGTGGCAGATATTTGGCGAATAAGATTTTCACATAGTTTTGTCATTTCTTTGGTTTAACTGCTTTGGGCGGCAAGTTGCTTTGCCTGGGCAAAAAATGTCATCGATTGCCCCAGCAATCCGTCCGTAAATGTATTTGACAGTAAACCATCTGGTTCGGTCGTTGTCAAATGGTGCAAGAAATTATCTGCACGACGGATATAGTTGTCGATGTTGCGGGCAACTTCAGAGTCTAGTTTGATTGCACGGCGTAATTTTTCAAGGGCAAATGGATTTTTTGCATACTCGTCCATTATTCCCCCTAGTGCACGCCATAGTGGGTGTTCAGGGGTGTTGCGTGGCATAATGTCAATTGATGCCATTATCGGTATCAGGTTTTGTAGTAAGTCTTGGTATATCATTTCGGCGTTTTCAGCAACCGCATTGGTCGCAGATTTGGTCTTTAACACTGATTGGATTTTTACAATCAGGGCGTATTGATGGTCTTGGGTTTTGGTAATGTTGCCAATTTGGGCGTTGATGCGATAGATGTAGAAAAGGATTGTGCCTGAAATCAACGTGATTAAAAATAAGCCCCCAAATATAATGGCGTTTTCCATAAATTTACCCCCTGGTGTGTTTGTGTGTCTTGATTGTGCCTAGTATAACATAAATTTTGCGATTCGTGCGGATTTATATAATCAGAAATTTTTTGATTGTTTTATGTGTGTTTTAGGTCTTGCACAGATTCGGTCAAATTGTTATAATATTTATTAAATAAGGATATATATTAGGAAAGGAAGACGGTTATGTTCCGCAAAATTTTGATTGTAGCAATGTTTGCAACGGCGGCTGGATATTGTTTTGCTGCAAATTCTTTGCCGCAGGTTGTTACGTCTCATGTGTTCTATGAACAAGACAGAATTGTCGATGAACAGGTTGATACAACACAGGTCGATGTCGAAGAAAATGTTCAGGTCGCACGTGAAGTGCCTGCATGGCCATTGGCAGGGTCTGATGCAGACGTAGAAGTGGCTTGCGAAGGGGCGTTGTGTTCTAAGACTAAACAGCAGGATAATATTCGTATCGTGTCCAAAGTCGGGGCTGATTTAGTTGTCGAAAATAATTTTAACCTGGGGGCACGTGGTGAATTTGCTGGCTGGTCAGGTGGGGCAAATATGCTGCATGGAAACCAAATTCCTGTTGGATTCGCAGATGAATGTGATGGCTCTTCGGAAATGCCGTTGTTGCATCGTGAGGTTCTGGAAGATGATGGCGGTAATGTTTTGGCTGTTTCACGTAGTAGTCGTAAAACATGTGGAAAATATGCAGATGGATATGAAGCCTTTGCAGTCCGTAATGGTATGAAGGTAGAAGGTGTAACTGCAGATGGTATGCGTATTTCTAATACAACGGGTGATGGCACAGTCGTTATCGAAGAAGAAACAGAAATTGCAGTTGATACATCGGCAGATGCAGAAGCACCAGCTGTCTTGACAGATCAAGTTCGTTCATGGGTTGTGGCAAATGGTCAGACCTTGCGTGAAGTTTTGCAGTCTTGGTGTGATAAGGAAGGCTGGGATTTGGTTTGGACAACTTCTCGTGAATACCCAATAGAGGCAAGTGCAGTGTTTAAAGGGCGTTTTGTCGATGTTGCGTCTGCGTTGGTTCGTAACTTTGGACGTGCGACACCTGTCCCATATGCAAAATTCTATAAAGGTAATAGAGTGTTGGTCATTTCAACAACAGAAGAATAATTTTCTGGAACAAGATGTCGTAGGAGAAAATAATTATGAAAATTCCATTTAAACTTTTAATTTTGGGCAGTTTGATTTTTGCAACAATGACAGGCTGTGCCAGAAAAGAGTCTGCCAAGGTCGCGGCATCTGTTGATCAGGATTTTATAAATGCTTATGATGCATTCGAAATGGCTAAAAACCCAAGAGCCAAAGTCGCAACAGGTGATACAGTTTCTATGTCAGAGGGTGTTTGGTTGGGCAGTAAATCGATGGTTTTGGAACATCGTAATAATTTGCCTTCTAAATTTGAAACTGATACAGGTGTAACAATTTTATTAGATGAACCTGTTTCTTTGCAGGTTTTGGCAAATGATATTTATTCGATAACAGGTATCCCCGTTAAAATCGATGGTCAGGTTTCAGCAGAAAAATTAAAAAAACAGGTAAATATCGCTTATACCGGAAAATTGTCAGGATTGTTGAGCCAGGTCGCAACTGATTTGGATTTGCTGTGGTATTATGATAAAAATTCTATTGTGTTCTATGAAACAGAAACGAAAACATTTACTTTGTATGCATTAGGAACAGAAGTTGCATATCAGACATCTGTTTCGACAGATAATTCTAATGAAGTGTCTTTGGAATCTACGTTGAAAGAGTGGGATGAAGTTGAAAGTGCGATTTCTTCAATTATTGGTAAGGCTTCAAATGCAGACTTTACTGTTTCTCGTAGTTTGGGAACAATCACAGTGACGGCATCACCGTCCATTTTGGCACGTGTTGGCGAATATATTGAACGTCAAAATAAACGTTTAAGCCAGTTGATTACAATTGATGTAAAGGTTTTGCAGGTTACAATTTCAAATGATTCTGCATTTGGTTTGAACTTGGCGGCAGCAATAAATTCTGCTTCTGGGTTGAATATTGTTGCAAATCCAAAAAATAATTTGGCATCAACTGAGGCTAGTTCGATGAATATTGCGGTTCTGTCAAATACAGTTTCTGCATTGACTGGTGCGACACATCAGGAAGGCTCTTCAACCGTTGAAGGGGCATATACTAACGACCAGATTATGAATGGTTCTTTGTCAGGGGCGGCTGGTAGTAATGCTTTGATTCAGGCGTTGGCAAAGCAAGGTAAGGTTTCTTTGGTCACAAATGTTGGCGTTACAACACGTTCAAATCGTGTTGCACCAGTCAGCAATACCAGAACAACTGGTTATATCAAACGTTTCGAATCTAGAAACTTTACAACAGTCGAATCTAGCACTGTTGACCAAGATGATTTGGAAACAGGATTTACAATGCAGCTGTTGCCAAATGTATTAGAAAATGGTCGAATCTTGTTGTTGTTCCGTATGTCTGTTCGTGAATTGTTGCGTATGTCAACCCAGACAATTGGTGAAGTAACTTTGCAGTTGCCAGAGGTTGAAGAACGTAGCTTTATGCAGGAAGTAATTATGGAATCTGGCCAAATGCTGGTTGTTTCAGGATTTGAAAAACAGACTAATGAAGATACTCGTTATGGCTTAGGTGATCCTGACTTTATGGCGTTGTCTGGTTCTCGTGAAACATCGGCAACTCGTGAGGTCTTGGTGGTTATCTTGACTCCACAGGTTTTGGTTAGCCCAATGGATGTAGAACGTGGGATACAACAGCACTGGGGTGCACCACTGAACTAAATTAAATATAATAATTCATCTATGCGTAAATCCGCTGGCTCATGTATGTTCAATGCACTACGCCAGCGGATTTTCACATATCTAAATAATTCTATTTAATTTCACTTATTTGTTGATAATTCATCTGTGAATGGTGTCGTTTCCTTGTGTCGCTTCTGGGCACTGCGGGGACGACACTGTCCGCATCTAAATCATTTTATTTAATTTTTTTGTGTTGAAAACTCGTGTCTTTATAAATTGTCATGTTTTATATAAAGTTTAGCACATTAGTATGTTTTGTTTGTTGTGTGCTAAGTTGTTGTTTATATGTGTTTTTTTATGCTGATAAGAAAGCTGATTTTTTTGTTGCGACAGATTCGGTTTTTTTCTTATAATGGTGTCGTAGGATTGAATGAAGTGCTGGTGGTTATTTTGGTGGCATTTTCATTAAACGGGAATTTATGATGTTAAAACGGATTGTTGCAATTTGTATATTTTGCCTGGGGGGATTTTATTTCCCAGGTGTTTCTTATGCAAATTTAACTTCCAAGGGTTATGTAGATGCAATTGTAGCAGCTGTTGCAAGCAGTAAAGTCGATAAGACTGAATTTAATAGTCATGCAAGTAATAATTCTAACCCACATGCAGTTACAGCAGCACAAGTTGGTTTGGGTAATGTGAAAAATGTTGACCAGACTAATGCTGGTAATTTATCTTCTGGAACAGTTGCGTATGGTCGTTTGCCGGTTGGTAATACCGCTAATACTGTGGCGGCTGGTGATGATGTGCGTTTTGGAACAATTCCGACTGTTGCACCAACAGGCACACCGCCAGAAGGACAGGTTTATGTCTGGTTTAATTAGGGTTGTGTAATGCCTGCAATAAATATTGCTGATATTCAAATTGTTTTGCAGACGGTTCAGACAACACAACCGGCACTTAAGTTCATGGATTCTTCTGGAAATCTTTACTATGCAGAAGCTCATTTGGGGGCCTGTGCTGACAGTTTAGTCGTTGGTGATGGTGATGCATCGTGGACAATCGGAAAATCAACATTGGTTTATGAGGCAACAAAATTTGACTCGTGTGAAAAGGTAAGTTTAAGTCCGGGGTGTTATTCGGTTGTGCTTATGGGTGGTAAAGGTGGTGCTGGTGGTAATAATGGAGATGAAGGCTCTGTAACTACAGAAGAGTATTTGAGTTTTAATTTATATCAGACAACTGATGTTTATCTTTTACGTGGCAGTGATGGTAAGGCAGGTGGCGTGAATTCGTCGGGTGGTTTGTATTCTGGCGGCGGTGGCGGTGCATCTGGTGTGCCAAGTTTTTTTGCCGTTGATGGTAAATATATTATTTCCCAGGGTGGAACAGGTGGAACTGGTGCTGTCGCAACAAAGTCTGATGGTACGGCACAGGATTGTGCAGCAGGTGGTGGCGGCGGTATAAGTGGGGCTCAATCAGGCATGGGGTCTGTTGGTGCGGATGCTTGGGATGCTAAAGGCTTTGTTTGTGGTGCAGGTGGCGGTGGTTCGCTGGGTGGAAAAGGTGGTAATAAGTCGTCGGGTTTCTTGTATAATGGCTCAGCAGGATTGGATGCAACGGACACGTCGGGTGGTGATGGTGGAAGTTCGTCAATTGGCGGATTGTTAGGAACTAGTTCGTCGAGTGGCGGGGCAGGTGGTGCAAATGTTGCATATTCGTGTGGCGGTCAGACTTTTTATTCTTATGGTGGCGGCGGTGGCGGTGGTGCATCAATGGGTGGTTTGTTTGGAATTGGTGTAAATGCAAACGGCGGTGTTGGTGGCAGTGGTGGGATTGGTTCAAGTTCAACCAGTTATGTCAAAATTTATCGCTTAGGTTTATAAGTTTTTTTTATTTCGTTATTTGTTGAATAAAAAAAATCCCCAAACAGGGGATTTTTAATTTTTTCTGAAATGGCAATTATGCCATTTTAGCAACTTTTTTAGCCAAGCGAGAAATCTTGCGAGCTGCACGCTTCTTTGGCATGATTTTGCCAGCAGATTTCATAATCTTGCTTTCTGCATTGCGAGCCGCTGTTGTTGCAGCAGCCTTGTCCCCAGATTCAATGGCGACCAATGCTTTCTTCGTCGCTGTTTTAACAGCACTGCGACGTGATGTGTTGATTGCATTTTTCTTGGCAGTTACCAAAATTCTTTTTTCAGATGACTTGTGATTTGCCACGTTATTTTCCTTTTATTTTTGTTTTGATTTTGCTATTTTATAAAAAACAAACATAAAATCAAGGAAAAATAACATGGTGAACTTTATTGGAATAATTATTTCTTATTTGTTTGGCAGTGTGCCAATGGGTTTAATCCTGACAAAAATCGCAGGCAAGGGCGATTTGCGTAAGGTCGGCAGTGGTAATATCGGGGCAACAAATGTTATGCGGGTCGGTGGTTTGCGTATGGCAGGGTTGGTCTGGATTCTGGATATGGCCAAGGCAATCGCTGCTGTTTTCTTGGGAAAATATATCGCAGGTGAGGCATTCGGTGCGTGGTGTGGATTTGCCGCAATCGTTGGGCATTGCTATCCAATTTGGCTGAAGTTTAAGGGAGGTAAGGGGATTTCTTCGCTGTTTGGCGTGTTGTTGGCTGTCAGTCCTATTTCTTTTCTGACATGTGGGGCGTTGTGGTTGATTGTGGCGTTGAGTAGTGGGATTTCTTCGCTTGGGGCGTTGTTTGTTTTTTGCTATATCCCTGTGTTGGGGTTCTTAATCAGTCCGATGGTGGGTTGGGCTTTCCTGGCAATTGGTTTGTTGTGCATGTGGCGGCATCGGGAAAATATCAAGCGTTTGTTGGTCGGTAAAGAATCTAAAATTGAGTGGAAGTGGAAAAAATAATCGGTAAAAGGGGTGTTTCGCCCCTTTTGTTTTTTATTTATTCTTTATTTTTTATGCTTTTTGTGGTATAATATGTTGTAAGATATCAAGAGGGAAGTGAGCGATGAGCAGATTTTTTTCAGTGTTTCTTTTAATCTTGGGAATTGGGCCTGCAGTGGCGTCTGTGCCAACATTGACACCAGCGACGGGGCGTGGAAGGGCATCTATGTCAAATCAGATGATGGCTGCACCTCGTGCGGTTGCATCAAAGGCTCAGATTTCAGCGGGGGCGGCATTGACACCAGAGTCTGTGACGGTAAATAAGCCAAGTGTCAAGGTGGAAGACGTTGATGCAAGTCTGGCCGTAAAACCAGAAGAGATGAAACCTGTAGAAAAAGATATGCGTGAAAAAGAAAAACGTGCTTGCTTGCAGAATAATATTGGTGTTGGAAATACTTTTGTTTGGGCATCTCGTTATAGCAACTTGGGCAGTTATTCAACAATGATTGAAGATGTCGAAGAACCAGATAACAATACTTGTTTTGTAAAAGTCGAATTAAAATCAAATGATTCAAGAATTAGTGTGGCGGACGTTTTGCCAAAATACTATGAAATGGGCAGAATTATAACCTGTGGTGAATGGGCAAATAAGGATACACTGAAAAAACGTATTTTAGATGCTAAAAAATCTGCACGAACATGGGCAACAGTTGGTGGGGCAGTCGGTGGTGCAGCTGTTGGTGTTGGTGCAATGGAATTGTTTGGAAACAGATTGATTGGTGGTAGTGTAGAAGGACAGAAACATTTGGAACGTAATGATCAGGTCGGCTTGTTGCGTTCACAGTTGGCTGTTCTACAAAAAGATAATGAAACAGAATATGGACGTTTTATTGGTAATTTAAAGTCATTGAAGGAAGACTGTAATGATAAGGTTTGGGATACAGAGGCGACAAAAAAACCAGATGCCTGTAAAAAGTGGGAACCGTATTTCGTGATTCTGTCAGAATAATAAAAGAAATCCGCATAAGCGGATTTTTTTTATGAACGCTTTTGCCATAATTAAATGCACTTGAATTAAATTTCAAAATTATCGTATAGTCCGACTATGTCAGATATATATAATAAGTTGTTGATTTTGAGAACGCCGGGTATTGGACCAGTAAAGTATAGGGCATTGGTTGAACGTTTCGGTTCTGTGGCGACAGCTGCACAATCTTTGAATTCAGATTTAGCGTTTTGTGATTCGGTTCTGCATGAGATGGAGGCCGCTAAGAAACAACATATATATTATATAGATGATGAAGATGAACGTTATCCTGTGGCGTTGAAGGAAATAAAAAACCATCCGCCTGTTATTTCAGTGCGTGGAAATTTAGATGTCTTGAAGAAACAGGCTGTCGCTATTGTTGGAACAAGGCACGCAACAGCCGCAGGTATGGAATTAGTCGCCGATATTGCACAACGATTCGCAGAAAATAATGTGGCGGTTATATCTGGTATGGCAATCGGAACAGATACGGCTGCACATCGTGGGGCATTGCGTGCGAGTGGGGATTCTCAAACGATTGCGGTTTTGGCTGGCGGGGTAGATTATATTTGGCCACTGGAAAACGAACGTTTGTATCACCAGATATTAGAGCGGGGTGCTGTTGTTAGCGAAATGCCGGTTGGTTATGTCCCTGTTGCAACTAATTTTGTTCAGCGAAACCGAATCGTCGCAGGATTCGCAAATCGCTTGATTCTGGGTGAGGCAGATTTGAAATCAGGTTCAATGACAACAGCACGATTCGCAATCGATTTTGGACGTGATGTGTGGGCAATTCCATCGCACCCCGCAGATTCCCGGGCGTTGGGGCCTAATACACTGATTCGGAGTGGTGATGCAAAACTGTGTATGGGGGTAGATGATTTTTTTGCAACTGATGAAAAAAAATCAAATGTGAAAAAAATATCAAAAAAATCTGATGCGGAATTTAATCTAATTGACGCAATAGGAACTGTTCCTGTGTCTGAATCTGTATTGACAGGTGTTGCCAAAAAAACGATTTCGGAAATTAAAAGCGAATTGGTTGTCTTGGAATTGCAGGGTTTAGTGCGAAAAGTTGACGGTGGCTATGTTCGAAACTGATTCTTTTTATGTATATACGCTGTATATACAAGCGGCGGAAAATGGGTAAAAAAACGAATCGTTGTCAAAAAATAAAAGTGAAAAAATTGGTTAAAGTTTGGTTGTAAACTGGAAAATATCATTTAACTTATTTGACGTATCCAAAACGAAAAACAAACAAAAAAATGGGGCGGGGTTTTGAGAGAGATTTCAAAATAACGTTCTGAGAAAATGGATGGATTTTTATTTAGGTGCAATGACCAAAAATAAAATGAAGTTCGAAAATTTTAACGGCGAGAGAGTTAAAAGTAGGACAATAAAAATATCAGAATTCTGAACGGGAAGGCAGAAAATGATGTTTTGTGCAGGTGACTTTTACAACCTGGTTCGGAAGGCTCTCTTTTAGGGAAGGAAAGGAGAAACAGAATGCAGACAGCAGCAAAAATTCAGATGACAAACCTGGAAACAATCAAAGGGGCCATTGCTGCAAAAGTCGATTCTGCTACATTTACTTCTTGGATTGCACCTTTGTCTTTTGATGTTGTAGATGGTGTTTTGGTATTAGGTGCACAAAATCAGTTTTCTGCAGATTTTATCAACAGTGTTCATGCAGGTGTTTTGTCAGATGTTGCTGCATCTTTTGGTTTGGGCGTAAAAGTTGTTGTTCGTAATGCCAAAGTTGCTGCAGCACCAGTTGCAAATGACAACAAGGCACAGGCATTCGCACCAGTCGCAACACCAGTTGCTACAAACGTTGCTTTTGATGCTTTTGTTACATCAGATGAAAATATGTTCGTTGTTTCTGCATGCAAGAAAGTTGCAGCAGGTGTGGTTGCGTTTTCTCCTTTGTTTATCTATGGTGCAGCAGGTTGTGGTAAATCTTTGTTGGCAGAATGCATTTGTGGTGCTGCAAATTCAAAAGTTGTAAAGATGAGTGGTGCACAGTTCGTTTCTGAATTTACACGTAGCCTGAAAGAACACAATGTTTTCGCTTTTAAAGATTTCTGCCGTAATTGTGAAACTTTTATCTTGGACGATGTTCAGGCATTAAGTGGTAAAAAAGCATCAACAGAAGAATTCTTGCAGTTGGTTGTTGATTTACGCAATGCTGGCAAAAATATTGTTATCACTGCAAATGCAGCACCAAGCAATTTGACAGGTTTTGATCGTCATGCCCAGGGGTTGTTGGCATCAGGTTTGGTTGCAGATGTCGTTGCACCAAATACATATGTAAAGTCAGTTATGTTGAAACGTGCAGGTGTAAAATCAGATGTTGCAGATGTTTTGGTAAAACGTATTGCAAATGATGGACATCAAATCGCAGGTGTTGCAACAAAAATCAAAGCATATGTTGAATTGATGGGTGCAAATGTTGATATGGAAATTGCACAGCGTTTGTTGGCAGATACGTTGCAGACTGCAAAAACACCAACAGCAATGGTCAAAGATATGTGTGAAAAATTGGCTGTTTCATATGATGCAGTTTGTGGCAGTGGTCGCAGTCGTTCATTGGTTTTGGCTCGTCAGATTATGATGGTTGTATTAAAAGAAGCGACACAGTTGTCTTTGTCAGAAATTGGTAATTTTGTTGGTGGTCGTGATCATGCAACGGTTTTGTATGCAATCAAACAAATTGAAAAGCAAAAGGCAAATGATTTGGTTTTGGCCGCCCAGATTCAACAGTTTGTAAATGAATGCAAATAAAAACCGCCCGTTTGGGCGTTTTTATATTTGGATTGATGGAGTAATTATGGTAAAATAAAAGCAATAATGATATCTAGATTCAAAGGGGAAAGGATATGAAAAAAATTCTGATGCTGTCAGTTTTTTGTGGAATCTTTATGCTTGCAGGTGGGGCAAGTTTTGCAAGTCCGACATTTGGGTATGGGATGCCACCAGTAACTTCTTCGGCGGGAAGCTCTTTGCAAAAGTGTATATTAGCAGCCTGTCCAAAGGAAGATTCGTATATTGGTGAAAACAAAGAATACATTCGTTCGACCCCAGATAGCGACCAATGTTATTCTTGTGATAGTGATAATGGGGCGTTTGGAAATGGGCAAGAGTGTGGTTATGGGCATATTATTGGGCAACGTGATGTGCATGATGGTGAAATTATTCATTTGTTTCAGTGTGTAGATGCTACTGGGGCTTGGGATGAGTGGCGCTCATTTAATCCAACGATGATTTGTAAAAATTCGCCTTTGAAACAAGAGGCGCCAAATAATGGACGTGTTAGGTATTTATTAGAAGGAACAAAAGCAACCCATACCGTAGAGACAGGTGGGGATAATAATATTACATTGGCAGGGAATGATACCTGTGTTTATTATGCGTGTAATGATGGGTATATTCCAAATACAGATAAAACAGATTGTATAGAGGACAATCGGCAAAATGTTTGTGAAACGTCTGGTGGCGTTTGGTCGAATAATACTTGTTCTTGTGATGCAGGAAAAAATTTGAAATTAAAAGCAGACAGAACCGCTTGTGAATGTATCAATAATGATTATGAATTTAAGTCTGCAAGCGAGGGATGCGTCGAAACAGAAGCGTCAAAGCAAAAGAAAAAAGCAACAGAAGACGAATCTAGACGGCAGCGACAGGAACAACAAAATCAACAAAAAGCAAAAAGATGTCGTGATTCTGGTGGGGAGTGGAAAGGTAGTTTGTGCAAATGTGATAATGCTAAAAATTTACGTGAAGATGGTGGTGTTTGTGTTTGCTTAGATGATAATTACAAACGCAATGGAAACAAATGTGATTTGACAGATGAAGCCACTGCACGACGTGAATGTGAGGCTGCGTCTGGAACAGGAGCATATTGGGAAACAGGTCAATGTAAATGCGATAATCCACGTAATATTTATCGGGGTAAGAAATGTGTTTTGAATCCTGCAATCGTATCTTGTGAAAATATTCCAGGGGCGGTTTGGAATGTGGCGGAAGCGGATTGTCGTTGTGTAGATGAAGGCAAGGTATTAAATGATGCGGGAACCGCTTGTGTTGAATCGGCTGATGCACGTGCGAAGCGTGAAAAATTGGAAGCGGAGGCTGAAGTGTCGGCGATTCAAAAACGTATAACCAGTGCGGCAGATGTGTTGGATTCGATTCGTTCTGGATTCAAGGTCAGTGTCTGGAAAGACGAAAAAGGTAATTTTAATACTTCACGTTTGGTATCAGATTCTGTGGCAGGGGTTGTTTTGGGAACTGCTGGGGGGTTGATAACCAGTAATATTGTAAAAAAGAACCAAATCGAAGATGGTTTCGAAGATATTCAATGCACTGTTGGAGGTCAGGTGATTTCTAACTGGGGCGATGAGTTCCGCGTCGGTATCCAATAAAATGATGAGGAAAACCAAATAAAAAAATCCCAGTCCGGGGTTTTTTTATTTGAAATTTTTTGACTGTGCTTTTGCCGGCTTTTTATGGGTAGGGAAATTTATACAATTACTTGATTTTTTGAGGTTTTTGTTTTATCCTGGTGCGTGATGATTCAGACAACAATAATTATTATTAAATAACTGGCGACTGCGCTTTGGCGGTGGCTGGGGCGCATGGGCGCCCGTTTTTAATTTAAAAACAGGTGATGAATATGGCTTATACAAAAACTGATGCACGTCCAGATTTTACAGCCTTGGAACAAGGTGTCTTGAAAAAGTGGGCAGATGAAAATACTTTCCATAAGTCGTTGGAACAGACTAAACAGGGACATCCGTTTAGTTTCTATGATGGGCCGCCTTTTGCAAATGGTTTGCCACACTGGGGACATTTGGGTGTGTCAGTGGTCAAGGATATGGTCGCACGTTTCCAGACAATGAACGGACGTTTCGTTCGTCGTGAATTGGGCTGGGATTGCCATGGATTGCCTGCGGAAAACTCGGTTGAAAAAAAACAGGGGCGAGCCGCCAAGGATATTGTTGCAAATGACGGAATTGCAGCATTCTGTGATATGTGCAGAACAGATGTTATGACATATACTAATGAATGGAATCATTTTATTCAGCGTATGGGACGTTGGGTCGATATAGGTGATCAATATGGTTATAAAACCATGAATAAGAACTATATGGAATCTATGTTGTGGACGTTAAAGTCGCTGTATGAAAAGGGCTTGTTATACAAAGATTACAGTGTGAATCCATATGATTGGGTAAATGGGACGGTGATTTCTAATTCAGAGGCGTCCAGTGATTATCGTGAAATTGTTGATGATGCTGTAACTGTTTGGTTCAAACTGGAAAATGGTGATCGTGCAATTGCATGGACAACTACACCATGGACGTTGCCTGCAAATTCTGCGTTGGCGGTAAATCCAAATATGGAATATCTGCGTATGCAGGATAGTGATGGGGCGGTCTATGTCGTCGCAGCAAGTCGATTAAAGGCATATGAAAAACAGTTCGCAAATGCAACGCAGATTGGTTCTGTCAAAGGGGCTGACTTGGTTGGATTGCACTATGAGCCGTTGTTCCCATATTATGCAGGGCAATCTGATTTGTTGTTCCAGGTAATCCCAGCAGATTATGTTTCTGATTCTGATGGAACAGGTATTGTTCATATCGCACCAGCATATGGGGCAGAAGACTTTTGGGCAGCAAAAAATGTCGATCCAAAATTCCCTGTGCTGTTAAATGTCGGAACATATGGGAACTTTGATGAAACAGTTGTCGATTTCGCAGGGGAAAATATCTTTGCCGCAACACCAAAAATTATGGATTGGTTAAAGGCAAATGGTCGCTTGGTCAAAAAAGAACAATATAAACACTCGTATCCATTTGGAGATAGATCCAAAGAAAAATTGATTCAGCGTGCAACCGATTCGTGGTATATCGATGTGCCAAAAATCAAAGATAAATTATTGGCAAATAATGCAATGGTAAATTGGACTAGTGCAGGGGAACGTTTCCGTTCGTGGATTGAAAATGCACGTCCTTGGTCAATATCCAGAAACCGTTTCTGGGGTATGCCTTTGCCAATATGGGAAAAAGATGGCGAATATAAAATCTTTGGTTCTATTGCAGAATTAGAAGAATTCTTTGGTGTGACTGTTGATGATTTGCATCGCCCAACGTTGGATAAACTGACCAAAGACGGATGGGTGCGTATCCCAGATGTTTTGGATTGCTGGGTGGAATCAGGGTCTATGCCGTGGGCTTCGTTGCACTATCCATTTGAAAATGTTGACCGTTTTAACGCAACGTTCCCAGCAGACTATATTATCGAAGGACAAGACCAAACACGTGGTTGGTTCTATGCGTTGATGGTTCTGGCAACGGCTTTGTTTGATAAGCCTGCGTTTAGAGTTGTGTCCGCAAATGGTATGGTGGTCGATGAAAATAAAAAGAAGTTCTCGAAATCTTTGCGGAACTTTGTTGATCCAAGCGAACAGATTGAACAGTATGGTGCAGATGCAGTGCGTTTGTATATCTTGGGGTCTAACTTTATGAAGGCTGAACCTGTGCCTGTCGATAAAGATGGTAAAGTTTTCGTTGAATCAACAAAAACTATTCAAACACCGTTGTGGAATGCATATCACTTCTTTACATTGTATGCCAATGCAGGAAATATCACAGCACGTGAAATGGTAAATCCAGAAAATGCACTGGATAAATATATCTTGGCAGAATTAAATGTGCTGATTGCAACAGTGAAAAAGTCTTTGGACGAATATAAACCAGATGCTGCAATCAAGGAATTTGTGCGTTTCTTGGATATATTAAATAACTGGTATATCAGACGTGGTCGTGCAAGATTTTGGGACGAAGAACAAGATGCGTTCGATACGCTGTGGACAGTGCTGACCGGCGTATGCAGGGTTTTGGCACCTTTCGCACCGTTCGTTTCTGAATATATCTTTACAAATTTGACAGGTGATGAATCTGTGCATTTGACTAAGTTCCCTGTGCCAGGTGATGTCGATAACAAAATCGTTGATGATATGCGTCGTGTGCAGGCAATTGTGTCTGTCGGAAAGCAATTGCGTGAACAATATGGTCTGCGTAATCGTTTGCCATTGAATATGTTGACTGTGGCAGGGGTAAATCTGGAAAAGTATGCAGATATTATCAAGGACGAATTAAATGTGAAATCGATAAAGTTTGATGCCAATATCGAAACGGTTGCTGATAGCTTTGTCTATTTGATTACACCAAAAATTGGTGGTAGATTGGGTGGTGCTTTGAAAGAAATTATCCCAGCAGTAAAACGTGGTGATTATGAAATCGATGGCGATAAGTTGGTTGCCGCAGGGCATGTGCTGAACGCAGATGAATTTGAAATGCGTTTGACAGTGCGTCCTGGAATTACGGGGGCAGCATTGTCAGATAATACTGCTGTTGTTGTGCTGGATACCGAAATCAGTGCCGAGTTGGTCGCCGAAGGATTGGCCAATGACGCATTGCGTTTTATCCAGGATACTCGCAAGGCAGCAGGGCTGGATGTGTCAGATAGAATTATTTTGACATATACGGCAGAACCAGCATTGGCAAATGCAATTGAACAGCACAAGCGTCGCATTATGCGTGATGCGCTGGTTGTTGAAATGAATACCGGCGATGGTGAATATAACACCGATATCGAAGGATACAACCTGAGTATTTCTGTTAACAAGGCATAAAGGAGTAAGTTATGGCAGAAAAATATTGTTTAAACCCGTTACAAAAATGTAAATACCGTGCAGCAAGAACAGGAGATTGTGTAACATCAGAACATTGTGGGTATAAAGCCTGTTTTAAGTTTGGGATATCAAAAGAAACTGAGCTGTTGTTGCGCAACATGTGTGCAATTCAAATACAAAATGCACAAATTTTGGAACTGTTGCAGAAACAGAAATAGGTAACAATGAAATAAGAGATAAGTTGTGGCAAAATATTATTGTAAAAAATATTTTTACCCAGAAAAATACGATAGATACAAATGTGAACAAAATGAAATGCGAGTATGTCCGCGCGAATGTTGTTCTTCTAGTTGGTGTTCACACAAATTGTATTTGGATAATGAACAGTTCGCAGTACTGGACAGTTTTCGTGTTGTAAAGGCACAAAATCTGGAAATCTTGAAACAAAATAAACAGATTATTGAAGAACTGGCATTGCAACAATTACAGAAATTAAAATAATGAAACCGGCACAATATTTTGATGCAGTTATTCCGATCGTTGATATGACGATTCGGTCGGAACTGTATCATACAAATGAATTTAATTTTGCCGTGGCGGTTATTCTGTCTGCACAGGCAACCGATAAAAAGGTAAATGAGGTGACGCCTGAATTGTTTCGTGTGGCACCAACGCCTAAAAAGATGTTGGAGTTGGGGCTGGACGGTTTAAAAGAGCATATCAGGGTCATTTCATTCTTTAATAACAAAGCAAAGAATATTATTGCGTTGGCAGAACGGTTGGTTGCTGAAAATGTTGAAGATGTGTTCCCTGAAAAATATCACAATCGAGATAATTTGATGCAGTTGCCGGGCATTGGGCAAAAGACCGCAAATGTTGTTTGTAATGTTTTGTGGGGGGCACCTAACATTGGTGTGGATACGCATGTTTTTCGCAATGCACATCGTTATGGGTGGGTTAGTGATGCAGATAATACACCAGAAAAAGTTGAACGTAGGTTGTTGGAATTTATCCCTAAAAAATATCACTCAATTGTAAACCATGTGATGGTTTTGCATGGGCGTTATGTATGCAAGGCTTTGCGGCCAGATTGTAAGAATTGTCCTGTTGCAAATATTTGTCCGTATAATAAAAAAGATAAATAAAAAGGTCGGAATTTTCCGACCTTTTCGTTTATTTTTGGTTTTGGCTTTTTGCAAATTCTGCCCATAATTTTTCACGCAGGGCAATTTGGTATTTTAAATCACGGCGTGATTTATGATTTAAGTGTGATTCGTAATCTTGTTCGTATTCATCGAATATGTGTATCATTCCTGGGTATATTTGAATAACAGGTTTGCCAGTGCTTTTGTCTAGATATTCAATGATTGTTGTTGCGATTTTTTCGCCGGTTATTTTTTTTATTAGTTCTTGCTGGGCAGCCATGTCAGTGGCACATGGGTTTGGAAAATCTTTGGCGGAAACCCAACCTGATTGTGTGTCCTGGCGGATGCCATTTAATTCAATAATTGCCAATGGGGTGTTCTTGCATAACGCAAACATTTCATAGGCAGTAAATGGATTAAACATAATTTTGTATGTGTTCTTTTTCTTTTTGCTGATGTGGTTTGCAGGAATAGTTTTTGCAACAGGGGCAACTTCGGCAGGAATAGCCTCGATAGGTTGTTGGTTAGTTTTTTTTGATTTAAAATATTCAAATATATTCATATTTTATCCTTATTTATCTTTTATGTTATATTTTTATTATAGGACGTATCTTTTGTTTGTCAAACTTTTGAGTAAAGAAAAGCACCTGAAATAGGTGCTGTTGTATTTTTATAAAAGTCTTTTTATACGAACAAATCTTTGACGAATTGGGCGTGTTCAGTGATGAATTTAAAACGAAATTCAGGTTTTTTACCCATCAGTTCAGAAACAATTGTTCGTGTTTTTTCTGTGTCTTCGGCACCTTCTTCGGTGCGTGGGGGCAGGTCAACACGTATTAAACGTCGTGTCTTGGGCGACATTGTTGTTTCTTTTAGTTGGTTGGGCATCATTTCACCAAGCCCTTTGAATCGAGATATTTCAACACGTTTGTTTTTATATTTTGTTGTTTTTAGTGTTTCTAGTTCTTCGTCAGAATCAACGTAAATCGATTCGGTGCCAGATGTCAATTTATACAATGGTGGACAGGATAAATACAGATGACCGCCATAAATCAACTGAGGCATGTGTTGATAGAAAAATGCCATCAGCAGTGATGCAATATGACTGCCGTCAACGTCAGCATCGGTCATGATGATGATTTTTTCATAACGTAATTTATCATCATTCCAATTGTTGGCAGTGCCAGCACCAATAATATCGACCAAGTCATTTAATTCTTTGTTCGCACCAAAGCGTTCATCAGAATTTGATATTACATTTAGCACCTTGCCACGCAGGGGCATAATTGCCTGGGTTGCACGATCACGTGCCTGTTTTGCAGTTCCACCAGCCGATTCACCTTCGACGATAAACAGTTCTGTGCCAGCAATACCGTGCTTGGAACAGTCTGCCAATTTTGCAGGCATACGAATACGTTTGGTCGGGGTTTTGCGTGCGACATCTTTGACTTGTTTTGTCTTTATACGGGCATTCGCCAGGTTTATGACAAAATCAAGCAGTGCATTTGCTGTCTTTGGGTCGGACGCCAAAAACATTTCCCATGGATCACGCAGGGCGTTTTCTGTGAAACGAGCAACCTCTGGATTAGATAATTTTTCCTTGGTTTGACCCAAGAACTGTGGCGTTTTATAAAAGACAGAAACAATCGCAGCAACCGAATCGAATACGTCATCACCAATAATTGTTGCAGCGGATTTATTGTTTACTTTTTCGCCGTATGCCTTTATCCCTTTGGTAATCGCAGATTTAAATCCTGTTTCGTGCGTTCCACCGTCAATCGTTGCAATCGTATTACAATAGGACGAGAAAAATCCGTCGTCAGATGCCGCACCATTTTCATCGGTTAAAAATGTCAATGCCCATTCTACACGGCCACTGTCGTCAGGAAAGTCAACGCTGCCACTGAATATGCGTGGTAAAATGCGTGGCTTGGAATCTGTCTTTTCGGCCAGGAAATCAGCAACGCCATTTGGATAATAAAATGTGGTGTTGGCAGGGATATTCATATCCTCTGTTAGTAATTCCGGATTGCAGCGCCAATCGATTTTTACACCACGTGATAAAAACGCCTTGGCACGAGCCATACGATAAATCTTTATCGGTTTGAACACAGCAGATGTGCCAAAGATTTCGTCGTCAATTGTAAAGCGTATTTTTGTCCCGTGAGATTTTGTCGCTTCGCCACGGGTCATAGGAGATGTGGTCTGACCACGTGAAAATGTCTGGTGCCAGTTATATCCATCACGGGCAATGTCAACAATCATTTCTGATGACAAAGCGTTCACAACCGCAGATCCAACCCCGTGCAGACCACCACTGGTTTTATATACGTTGTTATTAAATTTACCGCCAGAATGCAATGTGGTCAAAATTACTTCTAGGGCAGATTTGCCAGGATATTTTGGATGCTCGTCCACGGGAATACCACGGCCGTCGTCCGCAATCTCAATAGTCTTGGAATCAATTAAATGCACAGTTATTTTCTTGGCAAAGCCAGCAACCGCTTCGTCAATCGAATTGTCCATTATTTCAATCGGCAGGTGATGCCATGCTTTTTCATCTGTGCCACCAATATACATTCCAGGACGTAGACGAACGGGCTCAAGCCCTTCGAGAACCTGGATGTCGGATGCGTCGTATGTTTGTGTCTTTTTCTCTGTCATAATGCTATTATTATTAGAACATTTTTAAAATTTGTGCAAGCCTAAAGAATTTAAGCCTAAATTGCATTTTGGGGTTGAATTTCTTTCTGTCGGTCTTATATATTTGGTATCGTAATTTAATAAATATATGGAATCCAGATATGAATAAAAATCCTTATGAAGTGCTGGGGGTGGCACGTGATGCGTCAGATGCAGATATTAAAAAGGCGTATCATAAATTGGTGATGAAGTATCATCCTGATAGAAATCCAGATAACAAAGACGCAGAAGAAAAATTTAAAGAAGTCAATAATGCCTTTGATATCTTGAAAGACCCACAGAAACGTGCGGCATATGACCGGTTTGGGGATGCTGCGTTTGCAAATGGTAATGGGGCAGGTGCTGGATTCGGCGGTGGCAATCCGTTTGGTAATGGTGGTTTCCACTTTAATATGGGTGGTGGTGCCGGTATGGAAGACATCCTGCGTGAAGCAATGAGAGGTTTTGGTTTTGGCGACTTTGGCGGTGGGCCACAACGTGGTGCACCACAGCGTGGTGGTCGTGATTTGCTGGACGAGGTTGTTATCGATTTAAAAGATGCTTATTTTGGAAAAACACATACTGTAAATTTTTCAAGCAATGTTCAGTGTGAAAAATGCCATGGAAACGGAACTGCAGATGGAAAGCAGGCTCCGCTGTGTTCAAGGTGTGGGGGCAGTGGCTTTATTCAAACTCGTCAGGGGTTCTTTGCAATGGAGGCACCATGTCCAGAATGTAATGGGTTAGGACGCAAGATTTCAAAAAAGTGCAGTCAGTGTGATGGCAGTGGAACAGAACACAAACAACGAACATTGGAAGTAAAAATACCTGCGGGTATTGAAGATGGTGCACGGTTGCGTTTGGCAGGACAAGGTGAAGCAGGTGCCAATGGTGGACCAGCAGGGGATTTTTATTTAGATGTCAGAATTCGTCCAGACAAGCGGTTTGAACGCCGTGGAAATGATTTGATTATGCGTGTTGATGTGCCGTTTACAACGTTGGCCTTGGGTGGTGAAATTGAAGTCCAAACAATTGATGATAAAAAGTTGTCGGTCAAGGTGCCCGGTGGAACGCAGGTTGGTGAAAAGCTGCGTGTTCGTGGGCATGGTATGCCATCTGTTCGCAGGGCAGGTAGTTTTGGAGATTTGTATATAGAAGTGGCGATTAAAATCCCAACAAAACTGTCTGATAAACAAAAGAAATTATTAAATGAATTTGCAGAAACCAAGACAGAGAAAAAAGGTTGGTTTTAGGTAAGTAAATAATTTGATTGTGAAAAAATAAAAACCGGCAATTGTGCCGGTTTTTATGCGTATAGCACGTTTTTTTATTTTATTTTTTTCATGTGGCCGATAAATGTTTGTGTGTATTGTGTTGCAGACCAAACAGATGCAACCAATGACAGCCACAAGCCCCAGATTCCAATGTATGGTAAAATGGTGATTGCCCACATTATAAAGCTGCTGTCGCTGCTTGGAGTTATCATTGTGCCGATAACAAATATCAACAGAAATGCAGCAATCGAAATCATTTGAAGTGTGGTTTTAATTTTGCCCATTGAGAAACGTGCTTTTGGAACAGGCATTTCAATTTTCTGAGTGCCTAAAAATTCACGAAGGCCAGAGATGTAAAGTTCACGTGCAATCATTATAATTACAGGAACAACAACAAACCATACTGGCATCATAACTGTCAACATAATCAATGTGTTTACGACTAACAGTTTGTCGCCAATGTGATCCATGACGCCGCCTATTTTAGAGCAGACGTTATATTTGCGTGCCAAGTAGCCATCAAACCAATCTGATAATGCAGCCAGCATAAACAAAATAAAAGTTGTCCAATACATTTGGAACATCAAGGTTGGTATTATTGCAAATGATGCAGCAATACGAAATGCAGATAAAAAGTTTACAAAAAATTTCATATACGTCTCCTTTATTTATAATTATATATGAATGGTCTTATTATATCATTTCCGAGTGGAAATGGGCATATATTTTTTTTGCAGCACTTATTCCTAAGCCTGGGACATGTTGCAAGGCGTTTAGGTCTGCGTCCATTATTGCACGGACAGACCCAAAGTGTTGCAATAATGCACGTTTGCGAGTTGGCCCAACCCCGTCAATTTCGTCCAGAACAGATGCGGTTAGTTGCTTGGCACGGACATTGCGATGGTATGTAATTACAAAACGGTGGGCTTCGTCACGGACAGTGCGTAGCATTAAAAATAATGGTGAGTCTTTGGGCAGGGTGTCAAGAATGCTGCCGTCTGGTAGAATAAAATGTTCGTCGCCATTTCGAACCTGACCCTTGGTGACGCCCAGGACTGGAATGCCACCAGAGTTGCGATTCGCAATGTTCCATTGTGCGATTCCACCGTCAACGATAATTAAATCAAGTTTTGGACCACGTTCAACGGCACGTTTGATAAATTCTGACATCATTGCAATGTCGTTTCCTGCACGTGATTTGTCTTGCAATTTAAAGTGGCGATATCCTGCTTTTTCAAAGCCCGTGTGTCCAAAAGTTATCATTGCACCAACGGATTGTTTGCCGAACAGGTGCGAGTTATCAAATACCCCAACAAGATTTAATTTTAGGTTTAATAGGTTTTCAAGTTCTGAAACATTTTTGTCCCAGTCAAGATTTGATGTATGCGTTGGTTTCTGGCGTATGCCACGATTTGATGTGTGTGTAAGTGCGGCAATTTTATCACGGACAATTGCAGCAGATTCATAATCCATATTTTCAGAAAATGTTTTCATTTGTTCTGTTAAATCTGCAATTATTGGTGTGCTGTCGCCGGTTAAAATTTTTCGTGCTATACGCACGTTTTCTGCGTATTTTTGTTTGTCAGGAAAACAACATGGTGCACTGCAACGACCAATTTGGTGCAACAGACATGGACGTGTGCGGTTTCGCATTTGGATGTCTGTGCAGGTGCGAATCTGACAAACACGTTGTATCGTTTTTATCGTTTCGTTTAATGCGGAAACGGACGGGTATGGTCCGTAGACATCACGACGTTGTGAAATTTTGCCACGAAATTTTAACAGACGTGGAAAGTCCCCAGATGTCAATGCCAACATTGGATACATTTTTCCGTCCGTTAGCATAATGTTATATTTGGGCTTTTGTGTTTTTATTAGTTCTTGTTCACGAAGTAGGGCGTCCGATTCTGTCTGGACGGTTTCCCAATCAACACGGCAAACCAATGAACGTATAACTTGTTTGTGTAATTCAAGTCTTGATATGTCCTGGTATTGACGAAGCCGATTGTTTAGGTTCTTGGCCTTGCCGACATACAGCAGGTTATCTTCGCAATCGAACATCAAATACACGCCTGGGGCGTGTGGTGCGTTTGCGATTAAATCTGAAAATTGAATATTCATAATCTTTATGATAAAATAATATTTATAGAATAGCAAATAAGAGGTTTTTCAATGAATCAAGAATCTGGACGTTCGATGATTGAGATGTTGGGTGTGTTGGCAATTATGGGAATCATTACCGTAGGAGCTATCGGTATGATTTCAACTGCAATGCGAACACAGAAGTTGACCGAAGTAAATGATGAAGTTATCCAAATGGTAACTATGGTTCGCAATATTCACGGCGAATATGATGATTTTTCGAATATGAACGGTCAGACAATTTTTGGTGCAATTGGTATGAGTAATAAAAATCCATACGGTGGTTCTTATGAGTTGTCAGTCAATCAATCTAATCCTCGGCAATTTGTTGTCACGATAAATGGATTGGGACAGGCCGAGTGCGAATCACTGGTTGCCAAGGCCTGGTCCGATTCGATTGGGTATCAGAGCTCTGGTGGTAAAGAAGGCGGTGCAACAGGAAGTTGTAAGGGGCAAAATGGAACAAATTATGTTCAGATTGTGTATGGTGAATAATGGCTGATTTTATTGAAGTTTCCAAGGTAGAAGATGGAACACGGCTGTTGCGGTGGTTCTTGCGGCATTTCCCAGCAATGCCACAGCGTGAGTTTTATGAACTTTGTCGTGGTGGACAGATTAGGGTAAATTCAAAACGTGTTCGTGGAACAGAAATTTTGAAAACTGGTGATGCAGTGCGAATTCCTCCTACTGTCGCTGGATATGCACAGGAAAAACCCAAAAAAACAGAAAGTGGTATTGTGTTCTCGTTGGGGGATTTGGAATCGTTGCGTAAATGTATTATTCACAATGATGAAGATATTGTTGTGTTTAACAAGCCTGCTGGATTGGCTGTGCAGGGCGGAACAGGAATACGAAAGTCAATCGATAAAATGGCGGCGGCTTTGTTCCCATACGACAAGATTGCTTTGGTTCATCGTTTGGACAAGGAAACAAGTGGTTTGTTGGTTGTGGCAAAAAATCAACGGGCTGCACAGAACTTGTCAAATCAGTTTCAGAATAAAACAGCACACAAGGAATATTTGGCCTTGTTAAAAGGTGATGTCAATCCAAAGAAGGGGTTGATTGATAACTATGTGTTGAAGGGGCAGGTCTTTGATAATCCTGCACGTTTGAATAATGGTACGGGGCCACGACCACAACGGGCAATAACAGAGTATTCTGTGTTGTCGTGTGCGGCAGGGTGTGTTTCGTGGGTGCGTTTCTCGCCAAAAACAGGCCGAACCCATCAATTAAGATTACATAGTGCATACTCGCTGGGGGCACCAATCGTTGGTGATGCGTTGTATGGTGGACGACAGAACCTGGACGACGGTGCGTTAGGACTGATGCTGGAAACAAATAACTTGTTTTTATTTGCGTATAAGCTAACATTTCAGCACCCGTCGACTGGGCGTATGATGACGCTGCGGGCAGAAGTGCCAGGATTTATGCAGCCTGTGATGCGGTTTTTAGAATTTCAATTGCCATGAAAAAAATAAGAAAAAGTATCTTTTTTTCAATTATGCGAATTTTGGGCCTGTGTCTTGTCGGTATGGTCGTGGCTATTGTTGTTGCACTGCGGCAGGTCAATCTGGAAACTTTGCGTGGAAATTTGTTGACTTTGTTGCGTGATGCAACAGATATGCCAATCGAAATCGATGGTGCTGTGTCGTGGAAGTTGTCGCTGCGGCCACATGTGGAATTAAACAAAGTTAGAATCGCAAACCAAAGTTGGGCAAAAAATAAAGATGCTTTTAGTGCAGAAAAAATTGATGTCCGCTTAAATCTAATCTCGTTGTTTCGTAATCGGCCAACTGTTCAAAATGTCAAGGTTTATGACGCAAGGTTAAATATTGAAAAAAATTCAGATGGACAATACTCTATACAGCGGATTTCAAGGGCTGTGACAGAACAAGAACAAACTGGAAAATCAGTTGAACCTGAAAAGTATCCTTTTAAAGATGCAGGGCTTGGTGGGTTCGAAATCAAGAATTTAAAGGCGGATATTTTTGGGCAGAAATATTCGTTGTCAGGTTTCCATATTCGTTTGATGCCGATGGCAAAAGGCAGAGAATATTCTGGCTGGATTAAGGTTGATACAGATGTTTCGCCTTTTATTATCAATTTTAGTGAGTATAATGCTCAACGTAAGGTTTATCCTGTAAGAATTGCAATGTCAACAGGGGGGCAGGCGTTGATTGCAAACGTCGCATTAGAAGGAAAAAGTAAAGCACCAATTGATTTTGTTATAAAGGGAGATTTGCCAAAACCTGAAAATGTTGGACGTTTTTTTGGTGTCGATTTGTCTTGGTTGCCATCTGTGAATTTGGACTTGGCTGGTGGGTTTGATTGGAAAAAAATAACTTTGCGTCGTTCTAAGATTTTTGTCAATGGAACAAAATTTGTTTTGTCGGGGGACTATGATTGGTCAAAAAAAGGAACTGTTTTTAATTTAAATATCTCGTCGGCACATCTAAAATTGGCGGATTTAATCCCGGGGTTGTATGGGGCAGAACATGAAAAGCCGAATCGCAAATTAAATGTATTTAAGAATATTCCTTTGTTTGGTGAATATATGTTGAACAGAGATGTGAATTTGAAGGTAAATATAGATAATTTTATTGTTTACAAGGATTTGAATCTGGGAAAATTAGCTTTGACGGCAAATGTGAAAGATAATCATTTGCGTATGGATATAGGAACTAAAATTGCTGATGGAAATGTTGATGTTGGAATCGAGGCTGATGTTGATGGCTCTGGACATTTGTGGGGACATGCGGCAGCAAAAGGTAA
The DNA here is from genome assembly GCA_045613785.1 of Candidatus Enterousia sp. GTDB lineage: Bacteria > Pseudomonadota > Alphaproteobacteria > Rs-D84 > Rs-D84 > Enterousia. The sequence continues at coordinate 96,668 of JAZLBQ010000024.1, forward strand.
GGATATTTTTGTTGGGGAACTTTTAAAGGAAATTCACCAGTCTGAATTTATTTCAGAATTGCCAGTAAATCTTGAATTCTATGTTCAGGCAAATGGAAAAAATCTGTCAGAGGTTATGCAGACAATAACTGGTCCTGTTCAGGTTTATTCTGTTGCACCAGGATATGCTCATTCTTCTTTGGTTTCTTATATTTATGGAACGGATTTTCTAACTACTTTGCGACATGGTATTCAGGATTTGTTTAGTTCAGAAAAAAAATATAATCAGATGAAAATATCCTGTGTCGCAGTAAATGTGAAGTTGCGTGATGGATTGGTTGAGACACAAAATGGTGTCGCAATTGAAACTAATGCCATAAATTTGCGTTTGGCAGGTAGTTTGGATCTGGGTAAGGAAGATATGCATTTGTCTTTGACCACAGTGCCTGTTCGGGGCTTGAAGTTATCTTTGACAGGAAATGTCGTAAATTCTATCGAATTGACAGGTAATTTGGCAGAACCAGATATTCAAATAAGTGGTGCTGCTGTTGCCGGTAAGGTTGCATCTGCAACAGGAATTGGTTTGTTGCTGGCACCGTTTACTGGTGGTATTGGTTTGGTCGCAGGAACAGGCGTTGGTTTGATTGCAGGGGATTTGTTGGAAAACTGGTTGGCAGATAGTGAACCATGTGAAACAGCAATGAAGCGTGGTGCACCGCTGTATCGTGATGACCCAGAATGGATGGGCAGACCTGTGTCCGAACTACTTAGTGTGGTCTTGAAAAATTAAACAAAATAGAAAAGGGGAAGAAAATGTTTAGTTGGATTGATTTAATTCAGGTTGTAATTATTGGTGTGGCGATTTATTTCTTTTATCGCAGTTTTATCGAAAACACACAGTCAGAAAAATTGGTGCGGGGACTGCTGGGGTTGGCAGGACTTTGGGTGATTAGTTTCATTTTATCTTCTGTTCATCTGAATCTGTTGGCAACATTCTTGCATTGGACGGCTTTGTTCTTGTCGTTGAGTTTGATTGTCGTGTTTCAGCCAGAATTGCGTAAGTTTATGGCCTTGATGGGTAATGTTCAAGGTTGGAGAAGAGTCTTTAAACGTGGCGGGGTGCAAAAACGTGATACTGCATCGCTTGATGATTTGGTTACAGCTGTTGAATATATGTCAAGTAAGCATACAGGGGCTTTGATTGTGTTTCCTAGCACTTTGGACGAAAGTGCAATCGATAGAAAAGGTGTCAGAATTGATGCGAAAATTAGTAGCGAATTATTATTGACGATTTTCTTTAATAAAACGCCTTTGCATGATGGGGCGGTCATTATTGAAAATAATCGTATTGCATATGCAGGTGCGATTTTGCCTTTGTCGCAGAATAATTTGAACTGGAAATATGGAACACGTCATCGGGCTGCACTGGGGGTGAGTGAGGTCTCCAGAGCTGTGGTTTTGGTCGTGTCCGAGGAAAGTGGCGATATTTCAATTGCTGAAAAAGGTAAAATTACCAAATATGATGATGTAAAAAAGTTGAGAGCTAGGTTGGAAAAGGTTTTGAGCCGAGAATAAAACTAAGCACCCATAACAGTGGGTGCTTTTTTTTTGTGTGCTTTTGGTCTTGCACCGAATCGGGAAATTTTGGTATGGTAAAAGCAAAAGAGTATAATATATAAAGGAAACAGGAGTGTTATCATGGAATTTTCAGTGTTTCGTCAGGTTTTAATACGTGCGCTGGGGCATATGCAATCGATTGTAGAAAAGCGTGCTACATTGCCGATTTTGATGAATGTTAAAATAGAAGCAGCAGATGATTTGATTCTGTCGGCAACTAATGTTGATTTGGAATTAGTTGAACATGTTGCAGCAGATATTACATTGGGCGGTAAAATCACAGTGCCTGTGCAAATGCTGTATGATATTGTTCGTAAATTGCCAGATGATGCAGAAATTTCTTTTAAACAGTCTGGGGATCAGTTGGTTGTTTCAAGTGGTCGTGCAGTATTTCGTTTGCCAACTTTGCCAGCAGAAAATTTCCCAGCAATGGCAGGCAGTAATTTGACAACTAAGTTCCAGATGACAACTGGGGATTTGGCTCATTTAATCAATCAAACAAAATTTGCTATCCCAACAGATGATGTTCGTTATCATTTAGGGGGTATCTATTTCCATATTGCAGACGAAGGCGATGTAAAGAAACTGACTGCTGTTGCAACAGACGCACAGCGTATGGCGTTGTGTGCAATGCCAGCACCAGCAGGCAGTGCAGAAATGCCAGCAGTTATTTTGCCACGTCGTGTGATTGGTGAATTGTCAAAGTTGTTGGAAGATGCAAATGTTGATGATGTTATGGTTGAATTGTCTGATACAAAGGCTCGCTTTACAGTTGGGGCTGCAACATTGACCAGCAAATTGGTTGATGCACAGTATCCAAACTATCGTGTCGTTATCCCAAAAGGTAATGACAAGATTGCTGTCTTGGACAGAAAACAATTCATCAATGCTGTTGACTTGGTTTCAGTTGCTAGCGTGGATAAGACAAAGTCAGTGCAGTTGACATTTAGTATGAATAAGTTGGTTATCAATGCGTCTAGCCCAGATGCAGGAACTGCAACCCAGGAACTGGATATCGAATATAATGGCGATAGTTCATTTACAGTTGTGTTTAATGTAAAGTTCTTGTTAGACGTTGCTGGTCAGGTCGAAGGCGAAAAATTCCAGATGGAAATGCAAGACCCATTGGCACCAACTAAAATCAATTCGGTTGATAAAGATACAGATGCGTTATATGTTTTGATGCCGATGAGAATGTAAAAAAAATACAAGAAAACCGCCGTATGGCGGTTTTTTTATCTTGCTGATGTAATTGTTTTGCAGTGATGCTGGTTTGTTCTAAAATAATTGCAAACGGATTTTTTTATGTTATTATTTTGTCAACATAAATAAGAGGGTATAAATATGACACTTGAAAATCTGGCCGCAGGAAAGTTGCCTCCAAAGAAAATGAACGCAATTATTGAAATTCCTGAAAATGGTCATGTAAAGTATGAAATTGATAAAGAAACGGGCTTGTTAAAGGTGGATCGTATTTTGCATGCACCAATGGCATATCCTGCAAACTATGGTTATTTCCCAGGAACATTAGGTGATGATGGCGACCCTTTGGATTGTGTGGTTGTGTGTAATGCTCCGTTGCGTCCAGGTGTTTTGATTGAAGTGCGTCCAATTGGTGCTTTGTTGATGGAAGATCAGGCAGGTGGAGACGAAAAAATTATCTGTGTTCCACGTGATAAAATTGATCCTTATTATGAAAAGATTGAATTTGTTGAACAATTGCCTGAAATTTTGCGTTCTAAAATTGAATATTTCTTTCAGCACTACAAGGATTTGCAGTCTAATGCTTGGTCAAAAATTCTGGGCTGGGCTGATCGTGAAGCTGCTGATAAATTGATTATGGAAAGTATTGATCGTTATTGGAAGCACAAGCGTGAAATGCAATAAAGCACTTGCGTTTCGATGGCGGATTTTTATAATCAAAAAGTCTTAGATTAAAAGAGGTATTAAAATGGCATCTTATATTGCAAACGATATGCGTGTGGGTTGGGTTATTTCGCATAATGGTAAACGTTATTCTGTTACATCTATTACCAAAGTAAAACCAGGTAAAGGTGGGGCGTTCGTTCAGGCAGATTTGCGTGATATTGATTCTGGTAACAAAGGTGGTGATCGCTGGCGTGCAGAAGATAAAGTTGAAAAGTTGATGGTCGAAGATTTTGATTGTCAGTATTTGTATGCAGATGGCACAGATGCGTTCTTTATGAATTTGTCTGATTATGAACAGTTTACAATGGCCGTTGATTCATTGGGCGAAGCAATGAAGTTCTTGGCACCTGAAATGGTTGTTAAAGCGAACTTTGTCGAAGGACAGCCTGTATCAATTTCTTTGCCAAAGACTGTTATCGCAACTGTCGAAGAAACAGAACCTGCATTAAAAGGTCAGACAGTTTCTAGCAGTGGTGGAAAACCAGCTATTTTGGATAATGGTGTTCGTGTTCAGGTTCCGTTGTTTATCGAACAAGGTGAAAAAATTGTCGTAAATACGGAGACTTTGGAATACGTAGAACGTGCAAAATAAAAAATTAAATAGAATAATTCATCTGCGGACTGTGCCGTTCCCTTATGTCGCTTCTGGACACTGCGGGGACGGCACAGTCCGCATCTAAACTATTCTATTTAATTTTATCTAGTTGCTGATAATTCATCTATGCGTAAATCCGTTGGCTCATGTCCGTTCAATACACTACGCCAACGGATTTTCACATATTTAAATCATTCTAGATTAGATTTTGTTTTCGCTGCCCATAATATTTTTTATTTCGTCTATGCAAATGTTTGTCATTGTGGCACGGGCAGATGACAAGAAATCACGTGGATTAAAATTTGTCGGATTTTCGTGTAGTGATTTGCGGGTTGCAGCAACAAATGCCAGACGTAGGTCGCTGTCCACGTTTATTTTGCAAATGTTCATTTCTGTGGCGTGGCGAAGTTGTGCAGTGTCAATGCCATAGGCCCCGGAAATTTTACCACCAAATTCGTTTATTGTTGTAATCAATTTCTGTGGAATGTTTGATGCACCGTGCAAAACAAGTGGAAAGTTTGGCAGGCGTTTTGCAATTTCTGCCAAGATGTCAAAGCGTAATTCTTGGTCGGGTGTTTTACGCTTGTATGCCCCATGGCTGGTGCCGATGGCGATGGCCAGAGAATCTGTGCCGGTGGATTGGGCAAATTTTTCAACGTCGTTTGGATTGGTATAACTGGAATCAGTGCCAAATGTGTTTTCGTCTTCGATGCCAGCCAGGGTGCCAAGTTCTGATTCAACAGACACATTGTGTTTATGTGCAATATCAACTACTTGTTTTGTTGTTTCAATGTTTTCTTCGAATGGTAATTTGCTGGCGTCAATCATAACAGATGAAAAGCCTAGTTCAATTGCTTGGGTGCATGTTTCGACAGATGTGCCGTGATCCAAGTGTAGGGCAATCTTTTCATTGGGGTGTATTTTTGCACCAGAAATCAGCCCCAGCAGCATGTCTGCCCCCATGTATTTTAATGCGGATTCAGATACTGCCAGAATTGCCGGGCTGTGTGTTTGGCGAGCAGCGTCAAGTATGGCACTTAGTGTTTCCAGATTATAAAAGTTAAATGCTGGCACAGCATATTTTCTGGCCAAGGCATCTGCAAAAATGTCGTTTGTGTTTACAAGTCCAAGTTCTGAGTATCTCATTTTTATGTTTCCTTTTGTTGTCAATTATAGCACAAATATTCGTAGTTTCGTTCTTTTTTTAACGGGTTTTTATTGACAATGGGGTCATTTGTGCCACAATTATTGCGAATCGGGGGCCGGACAGAGAACAGGCACTTTTTTGGACAAAAGGTTCGGATATGAAAAAAACTTTGTTTGCGTTGTTTGGTTTGTTGGTTTTGACGGGTTGTGCGACATACTATGATTATTACAAGGGTGGCGTCAGATATACCCAGGATGGTGATGATTGTGTGTTCTATGCTGCGGAACGTGGTCGCTATTATTCTGATGAAATTCGTTCGTTGAATACAGATAAAAAGATTGTTTATCGCAATACAAAATGCAGTGATTTGTATCTGCGTGATAATTTTGGTCAGGCACAACGCACAGAACGCAGTGTTTTGACACCTGTGGTAAAAAAAGAATGCACAGGTTGTGCGAAAAAATGCGGCAAGAAAAAATACGTGTTCGTGAAATAATGTAAAGTCCGCCATTTGGTGGACTTTTTGTTTTATATTGTTTGAAATGCTGGGGATTTTGTGATAAAATATAACGAAAAGGAAAAGGAGTTTTTAAATGAAAAAACTGATGAAAAAATTAAATTTTGCTGTAATTGGTTTAATGGCATCTTTTGCACCAGCGATGGCGGCATCCGGGATGGATGGTGCGTTGTGTAAATTAGCCGAAGAATTTGGTAGTATTTTTAGTCTTTTGCGGACCTTGGCATTTATTGGTGCAGGTATAATTATTGCTGGTTGGGCCTGGGGATATATTCAAGGTGGTAAGGCAGTTGACGTTGTCAAGGAAGTAAAAGAAAAAGGTGTGGCAATGTTGCTTGGTTTTATATTGCTGTTTGGTATTGGTGTGGTTTTGGAAATATTTATGTCAATGGCCGGTGATGGTGGTTCGCTGGGTTGTGTAGCCAATATGTTCAATTAAAAAAACAAAAGTAAAATTTAATCCCCCAAATGGGGGATTTTTTTTTATGTGTGAAAAAATTTTTAGCGGATGTGTGTGTTTGCGTATTTTAGGATAAAATCACGTTCTGTTCGTGTTAGCAGTGATTGAACCTGGGTGATTGGAGTTTGGTAAATATCGTCCAGAGGAATAATGTTTTGTTCTGTTTTTAATTTTATTCGTTGCTTTGTCAATTCGTCATAAAAAATTTCACATAGTGCATCAAGGTTTTTTGTGTTTGATTGGTCAAAGCGTTTAATTGCTTTTTTAATTGCGAAGCTTTTGGCGTTTAAAGTTGCAGCACCTAGATAGTTTGATAGTGGGTCGTGTTGTTTGTTGGGGATTCTGTTTATATTTTTTAAACTGCGGATACTGTGACCTTCAAACATTGCGTTGCAGGTCAGGGTGTTTATTAGGTTGTATTCGCCACCGTAACGTAGTGATATCGCAGAGATTGCTTTTTCGTTCTTGGCAAGTTCGTTTCGCAGGTAAAGGCGGGCGAATTGATAAGAGTGGCCTTTTAATTCGTCGAATGACAAATTAGGTGATATTGCTGGTGCGATGAAATATGTGCGTGCAAATATTAAATATGGATTTTGGCGACATAGACACCAGGCGGCATAGCGTGAAACTTTTAAGTCCTTGGCGTTTTTAAAGGTGTGGCCGTTTAATGTGTATGGGTGGTGTATTGTTGTGATGTGCTGGTTATAAAAATCGATGTTTGTTGGGGCGAGTTGTGGAAAACTTTGTTTTGTTTTCTGGCCAACAGGCATAACTAGTTTTTGCCAAATGTGGCTGTGAAAGTCGGGTTCTGTTGGGAAGTATGCTGTGCCAAATAAGTTATGTAAATCAGAATAATACCAGTAATCTGTATTTGTTGTGTTGGCGTCGCACAGTTCGGGGAATAGGTCTAGTTGTAGGGTTGTGCGTGGTGGTTGTTGGGTTTTGTTCAAGGTTTCGAAAATAACAGATTTTTTTGGCAGGGTCATTTTTGATTCCTTTGGTTTGGTGGGGTGGGGTTATTTATTGTCTTCGATATTTGCTAGCGAAAACAGCACTGATGATATCAGTGATTGGTATGGCACGTGTTGAGCATCGGCTAGTTCTTTTATCTTGTCTAAAATCGGACGAGGTATTCGCATGTTGATAACACAGTCGGATTTGTTAAACGCCTTGTAGGCGGCGTATTCTTTTAGCAAAGATTCAATGTTCATTATGAACAGTTGTTGCATTACGTTCGGCATATTGACAACCCTCTATACAAACCACAATACTGCGGTCATTACAATACACTATACTATTGTAAATACAATTGTCAATACAAATATATTGACGGTCGTAAAGACTGTTGTGATGGCGGTGGTGTGGGCGGTTGTGTTGCTGGGTGTATTGGGTGCTTTTGTTGTTAAAATTGTGATTTGTTATGTCTTTTTATGGTTATTTAAGTTTGATTTTTATCTGTTTAGCATATAAAATTAGTCGTATATTTATATGGAAGGGATTTATTATGTTAAAAAAGTTCTTGGTTGGTTTGTTAATGGGGCTTTGTCTGGCAATGCCAGGTCGGGCTGAATTAAAAGTTGATATTGTAGCGGGTGCGGCACAGCCGATTTCTATCGCAGTTCAAAAGTTTGAAACCGTGGGAGAAGTGCGTGCTAAAGATGTTGTGATGATGCGACAGGTTGTCGAAGATGATTTAAAAAGAACAGGTTTGTTCCGTATCGTAAATCATGATGCTTTCCCAGAATTCGTTGATATGCATGAAATGCCTAATTTTAAGTCTTGGGCTGCAATTAAAACACAGGTGTTGGTTCAGGCACGTTTGTCCGCTGCCTCAAACGATATGTATAAATTAGAATTCTTTGTTTGGGATGTAAATGGACGTGAACAGATAGAGGCACAATCGTTAGTTGCATCTCGTAAATCAGCACGACGCTTGGCACATATTATGGCAGACGCAATTTATGAACGTTTGACCGGTGAAATTGGTTATTTTGATACACAAATTGTCTTTATCGCAGAAACTGGACCTGTTCATAATCGCACTAAACAACTTGCAATTATGGATCAGGACGGTCATGGGATGCGTTATTTGTCCGATAAAAAGACTTTTGTTATGTCGCCACATTTCTCTCCAAATATGCAGTCTATTGTATTCTTGTCTTATTATAATGACGACCCAATGGTATGGAGTCTGGATTTAGAAACAGGTGAACAAAGACGATTGGGAATGTTTGGGGGGATGAACTTTGCACCACGCTTTTCGCCAGATGGAACACGGGTGGCGTTGTCTTTGGTAAAAAATGGTATTACACATATCTATGAATATAATACAGAAAATAAAGAATTACGTCAGTTGACGTTTGGAAATTCTTTGAATACCAGCCCGTCTTATTCGCCAGATGGCAAAAAAATGGCCTTTAATTCAGATCGCTCGGGACGTCAGCAGATTCATCTTCTGGACCTGGAAACAGGGGCGGTGGAACGTTTAACATATGGGGCAGGGCGTTATGCAACACCGGCTTGGTCGCCAGATGGGCAGTTTATCGCTTTTACAAAAATGGCAGATGATACTTTTTATGTCGGAATTATGGATCCACGGGGCAGAAATGAAAAGATTTTGGCAGGCGGTTGGTTTATGGAAGCACCGTCTTGGGCACCGGGTTCTCGTAGAATTGTGTATTATGAAACAGAAAAACACGAAGATGGCGTAGAACGTATTAGTCATATTCGCAGTGTCGATATTACTGGACAGAATATTTATGATATTGAATTGCCAGATGGTGTAAATGGCGTGGAACCAACTTGGTCGCCAAGATTGCCATAAAAAAATTAAAAACCGCCGTTGGCGGTTTTTTGTAAAGGATGTTTGTGTAATGTTTAGATTTTTGTGTCTTTTCTGTGCGTTATTTTGGGGCGGGGCTGCGGTTGCTGTGCCGGCCGTGGTAGATTATATATTCGATGGTGATACCTTTTCCGCAGGGGTAAAGCTGGAAGATGATGTTCAGATTACTGTGCGTGTGCGTTTGATAAATATCGATACCCCAGAAATGAACGGCAAGTGCAATGCAGAAAAGGTTATGGCACAATCGGCTAAGGATTTGTTGGCGATTTTGTTGCCTCGTGGGACGGTCGTTGATCTGCAAAATATCAAAGATGACAAGTATTTGGGGCGTATAAATGCCAATGTTATTTTGTCTGATGGGCGTGATGTTGGTGATGTTATGATTGATTCTGGACTTGCACGTCCGTATAAAGGGGAACGTAGAAAAAGTTGGTGTAAATAAAAAAATCCTGCCGTGTATGGCAGGTTTTTATTGCTATGCACTGTGGCGGTTTATTGCTTCGCTGATTTCGTCCAGTGATGCGTTTGATGGCAGCAGAGGTTCAAACCATACGTTTGCGGTGCCTGGGTGCATTCTGCCGTGTTTTGGCCAATAAAGACCAGCGTCTGTGCCAACTGGTAAAATTGGTAATTTTAGCGTATGAGCCAACAGTAATAAGCCACGTTTTAATGGAATTCGTTCGCCTGGTTTTGCACGTGTGCCTTCGGGGAATATTACCAGGGTGTGGCCGTTTAAGACACGGTTTTCAACAGCAGCGGCTAATTTTTTCATGTTTGTTTTGCCACGGGCACGATTTACGCCCAGCATTCCGCATCGCCAAAATGCCCAGCCATAAATAGGAATCCACAGCAGTTCACGTTTCATTATGAAAAATGAGTTCGGAACAACACGGGATATTATTGCTATTTCTAAGATAGACATGTGTTTTGCTGCAATTATTGCCTTGCCGTCAAGGCGTTTGTTGCCGTCTGGCATTGTAGGTATGCCGTTTTCTTCGGTCTTGGGATAGTGAACCTGGTATTTAATGCCACCAATTAGGCGTGCTAAAACCAAGACCCCAGCAGCGTCTGCAAATACCAGTTTGTGTGACATTTTTCTTGATATCAGGCCAATCAATAACAATGGTGACCATAATAAAAAGTATATTGGTAGCGTGATTTTAAATAATATTGTTCTGAACATTGTTGATTTCCCTTTTTTTTTGTTTAACTTTCTTTGATTCCTAGCATGGTGACCAGGTATTTTATATATTCTGTTGCCCATCTTTCAAGTCTTTTTCCAGGGGGCATACCGTAAAGGGTTGCAGGGCAGGCGATGACCTGGGTGTCAGGTAGTTCGCTGCGGATAAGATAACGAGCCCGGTTCATGTGGTCTTCGGTTGTGATTACAACCAGTCGTTCAAGGCTACGCATAGTGGCAATTTCTTTGATTGCCAGTGCGTTTTGATAGGTTGATTTGGATTTAGATTCAATAATTGCAGGACGTGGAACATCAATTTTTCCTTGTGCGCCTGCACCTATGATGTAAAGGTCTGCCTCTGGAAATTCACGCATTTTTCGCATCGCAAATGGTATGCGGCGTTCGTCGCCAGTTAGAACAAATATACTGTCGTTAGGCAAAATTGTGTCGCAGTGAACAGGTGCGGTCGCCTTGAAAATCATACCGCCCAGAATAAAGCAGCTGAATATGATGAATGATGGGGTTAGTAGGCGACGCATTTTTAACTGTTTTGTAGTATTTTGATTGTTGTGCGACGGGTTATAATTATTGAAACTAGGGTGATGCATATCGGTAATAGTGCCAGGCATAGCCAGCCTGTCCCAGATAATCCTAACATTGCCATAAGTCCAACACGTGCTGAATGTGCCGCAGATATTATCAGTAATAAAATAGGGACCGCAGCAATAAAACCAATGCCAGATGCGTTTAAGCAAATTTTTGTTACTATGATTTGCATTTGGCGTGCAATAAAGCCGTCAGAAGCACCGATTTGATTCAGGATTTCTAGTTCGCGACGGTGCAACATTGCGGTATTGCGGGCGATATACGATATGCATATCCCGATTGATGCCAGTGTTAGTGCCAATACCAATGCAGACATTAAAATCATTTGCCAACCAGCACCAGTTGATGGTTTTAATGCGGTAGCGTGGGTTAAAAAGCGTGCGTTTTTGGATAGTTGTTCGCCGACATTTTTTAAATCTTCTGGTGTTTTGAATTGAATTTCCCACATTTGTGGCAGGTAATTTTTTAGCACGTTGCTACCTGATATCCATGGGGACATCAATTCTTGCATTTCGTCAGATGTGATTTCGGTTAGTGATTTTATTTTGTTTTGGTTGTCAGACAGGATTTTTTTTGTTTCTTTTGCCTGGGTGGTGTCGGTGGTTTGAACTGTTGCAAATAGTTCCCACTGGGAATTCCAACGCATAACACCAGTGCCGATAGATAAGGCAACGCCCAGTGCTAATACTGATAAAAAGGTCAGTAATGACATTATTGCGGTCATAAACATGGATTGTTCACGGACAAGCGAAAATACAACAGGCTTTTTCATTGTTTAATTATTCCCAATATCGTCAAATTGTTTTGATAATTCTGCAAAATATGTTTGCGGTTTTGGCCCTTTCCAGATTTTTTTTGCTTCTGGGGCAGGTGTTGTAGATTTTTGTTGGCCAATGAAACTGACACGGTGGTTTTCGACCTGAATTACTGGAAACTTATATGTTTCCATCAATTTTTTATTGTGAGTCGCTAAAATAATTGTTGTGCCGAACATCTTGTTCATTTGAATAAACAATTCCATCAGGCGTGATGCGTTTTCGTCGTCAAGGTTGCCTGTCGGTTCGTCGGCTAGCAAAATTGATGGCTGAATAATAATTGCACGGGCAACAGATACACGCTGTTGTTGGCCACCTGATAAAGACATGGGGTTTGCGTCGGCGTATTTGCCCAAACCAACCCAGTCTAGAACCTTGGCAACAAGTTTTTTTATTTTTGTTTCTGGGACGCCACGGACACGCAGGGGCAGGGCAACGTTGTCAAATACTGATAAATGCGACAACAGTGAATATGATTGAAAAACAATTGCCATTTTTTGGCGTAATTTTGTTATATCATCACGACTAAGGTCGTTTGTTATATGACCAAATAGTTTTATTTGACCACGTGCCGGTTTGTGTAATTGGTATATAAGCCTTAGTAAAGTGGTCTTGCCGGCACCAGATGCACCAGATAAAAAGTAAAATGAACCATTGCTGATGTTAAATGAAACATCAGTCAATATGTCTGGTGTGCCGTCATATTTTGCCGCAACATTTGCGAACGAGATTGCTGTCTTTTCTTCCATGTTTTGGAATATAATAAAAAAACTGAATATCGTCAAATAAAAATACCCCGTTTGGGGCATTTTTATTTTTTAGATTGTTTTGTTGTTATTTTTGAACAACTGTTGTTGCATTACGGTTTTTTGCCCAAACTTCTTCGCCTGTGCCAGGATAAATTGGTTTTTCTTTGCCGTATGAAATTGTTTTGATGCGTTCTGGTTCAACGCCGTCGTGGATAATGACGTGGGCAGCATTGCCAGCACGTAGAGCACCTAGTGCCAGGTTGTATTCTGTAGAACCACGTTCGTCACAACGACCCTGGATTGTGATGTTTGTTTCGGGGTTTTGTTTCATATATAATGCCTGGCCTTGTAAATTCTTTTTAGCGTCTGATGAAATTTCGGCAGAATCAAAAGCAAAAAATACCTGTTGACCTTCTAGTTCTTTTGGGGCGTGTGTGCATGCGGCAATAGATGTGGCAAGCAAGCATAAAATAATTTTTTTCATTTCCTTCCTTTTTGTGTAAATAAACTCTGTTTTTTTATGTATTATATTTAACAGAATTTATAAAAAGATGTCAATATCTGATTTTTGTGTTTTTAATTTGATTTAATTTGTGTTATAATTAGGAAAAATTGGAGGGTTATTATCATGAAAAAAATAGTATCTTTGGCGGTCTTGGTAGCATTGACAGCAACAGCAGCAAATGCAGCACCAAGCCATATTGCACGTAATGTAAAAGGTGGTTATGACGTTACATACGATTATAAAGACAAAGCAAAAACAGGTTGGTATGTGGGTGCACGTGCCAGTTTGAGCTTGATGAACTGGGAAAATGAATATAGTTCAAATGATCCGTTGGCTGACAATGCCTATAATAATGACGAATATTCATTTGAATCTGTTTATGGTGGAAATTTCTTTGTTGGACACACTTTTGAATACTTTTGGCGTGCTGAATTAGAAGCGGGTTTTATTGGTCAGTTTGAAGACAAGGATGATGGCTTTGGATTTAAAATGGCTGTGCCTTATTTGGTGGCAAATGGTTATTATGATTTTGCGAATGGTTTATATGTTGGTGCCGGTTTGGGTGTCGCAATGCCAAAGACAGAGTTAGATGGTGCTGCTTTTGTTTCAGGTGGTCGTAGTGAACGCACCGTTTCACCAATGGGTGCATTGATGGTTGGTTGGGCCAAGAGTTTGGATTATAATTTGACATTAGATTTGCGTTATCGCTTGGCGGCGTTTGGTGGAACAGAACATGAACGCACGTTAGATAATGGGTATGATTTCAAAAATGAAATTGGGTTGATTTTGGATAATTCGATATCGGTTGGTGTCCGTTACGAATTCTAGAATTATAGGAAATATCGGAAAAAGGTGTTGACCCCGATTCGCAATTTGTGATAAACTAAAAACCAGTAGAGAGAACATATGAAAAACGAACTGAAAATATCAACACTGTCTATTGTTTGTGTGCTGTGTGCGGCAGTTGCTGCACCTGCGTTTGGTGCATCGTCTGTGCGTTCCTTGGGTGGAGCGGGGACGTATTCAAGTGCGTCAAGTGCGGCGGCCGCAAAGTCAACATCGACAGGTAGTAGTGCACAAAATTCTGTGCGTGGTGGGTCAATGCGTGTAGGTGATAACGCATCAACGTCAACAAGTCGTGTCGGAACAGCACGTGCTGCAACAGCACCACGTTTGTCGATTGGTAAATATTTGGGCGGGTCAACTGCTGTTAGTGGTGGTTCATCGTTGCGTCCAGAACAGTCGGGAAATGGTGGTTCGGGTAATACGACGTCTGGAAACTTGCAAGAACGTATCAAGGTTCTGGAACAGTTTATGGGTTATTCTTCTGGTGGGGATAATATTCCAGAACAGTTGAAGGATATTCGATTGGATGTTGAAGCGTTAGAAGCAGATTTGGCTGCTTTGACGGGTGCAGTTACCAGTGTTGTTTACGAAGATGGTGAGTTGACTGTTACTCAGGACGGTAAAGATACTGTTTTTGATTTAACAAAAGATTTTGCGGATAAGTCAGAAGTTGAAGCTTTGCAGGCTGCGATTGATTCAATCGTAATTCCAAGCTTAGAAGGTTATGCAAAATTGACTGATTTGGAAGGTTTCTTGACTTCTGCGGAATTGTCTGAATTGGAAGATGTGGTTTCTGCTTTGGAATTGGCAGATGAATCAATGAATGCTGCAATTAAATCTTTGCAGGGTGGTATGGTTTCCAAGGATGATTTAGATTCAAAAGTTAATGAATTGAAGTCTGTTGATGAGGGCTTGCAAGCTGCGATTGATGAATTGAAAAAATCGACGCCTTCGACTGATGGTTTGGTTGACAAGAGTTATGTTGATGGCTTGGTTGCTGGTTTGGAGCAGGCGGATTCAGCATTGCAGAATGCGATTGATGCAATTGCTCAACCAGATGTTGATAAAGCGTATGTTGATGCAGCTATCGATGGTTTGAACAGTGCTATTTCTGGTTTGGAATTGGCAGATTTGGCGATGGAACAAACAGTTGCAGGTCTGGAAGCTTTGATTGCTAATGCGGCAACTAAAGAAGAAATTAAAGATTTTGTGACATCAGACACTGTTGATTCAAAAATTGAAGCTGCGATTGCTGGTTTGGCAGGACAAGATGAAATAAAAGATTTTGTGACATCTGGTAAATTGCAAGAAGAAATTGCGAAGTTGGCAACAAAAGATTCAGTTGCAGATTTTGTGACTTCGTCTGAGGTTTCAGATGCGATTGAAGAAGCGACAAAGGATTTGTTGACAGCAGATGATGTTGTGGACTTTGTAAAATCTGGTGATATGACAACAGCGATTGCAAATGCGACATCAAATTTGGCAACAAAAGCTGAATTGCAAGCTACAAAGTCAGAATTGCAGGCTGCAATTGATAATATCAATGCCGGCCAGGTTGAGTTGACTAGTTATTACACCAGGGCTGAAGCTGACGCAAAGTTTGCTACTAAGTCAGAATTACCGGTTGTGCCAACAGATTTGTCTGCATTTAATAATGATGCAGGTTATATTACTGACGCATCACTGGTTGATATTCAGAATGCAATTGATGCAAATGTGGTTAGTATTGGTGAAAATGCCGCAGATATTGTTTCTTTGGATGCGGCTGTCCAGGCAGCAGCTGGTGAAGCGGCAGACGCAAAATTGGCGGCAAGTTCAGCACAAAATATGGCTGACTTGAATGCAGCAGATATAAAAGAACTGCAAGAAGCTGGTTATATCACAGATTCTGCGTTGACACCATATGCAAAGTCTGCAGATTTGGCAGCGGTTGCAACGTCTGGTTCATATAATGATTTGTTGGATCAACCAACATTGATTACCCAGGCTGATTTGAATTCTTTGCGTTCTGCACTGGAAGCACAAATTGAAGGTAAAGCAGAAGCAGGTGATTTTGCTACATCTGGTGCATTGAAGGAAGTTTCTGATGCGTTGGCTGATTTGACAGATGATGTTTATACCAAGGCACAAATCGATCAAAAGATTGCTGATGCTATTTCAGGTGGAAACATTGATTTGTCTGGATATGCTACATCGACTGCTTTGAACGAAGTAAAAGCCTCGTTGGAAGCAAAAGATAAAGAAATTTCTGATGGTTTGGCTGTTTTGACAGATTCTTTGACAGATTATGTAAAGAAGTCTGAATTGGCAACTGTTGCAACATCTGGTTCGTATAATGATTTGAAAGATAAACCAAGTTTGGAACAGTATGTGACAAATACAGCAGTTTCTGAATCTATTACAAATGCTTTGAATACATTTGAAATTCCAGATGGTTCAATCACACCAGAAAAAATACAAGATGGTGCTGTAACAGCAGAAAAGATAAATACTGGTTCAGGTAATGAAGGTGAAATGGTTATGCTGATGTCAAATGGTGACGGAACGTCAACATGGGTATCGGTTACGGTTGATGCAGAATAACGATTGCAACAAACTGTGTGAAAGAAAAGGGAAGAGAATATGAAAGTAAGAAATATTGCATTTTCAGGTTTCGCAGCTGCTATTTTGGCGGGGGTTTGTGGCAATGCTTTTGCAGCGTCTGTAAATTTGGCCAGTAAAGGGTATGTCGATGAGGCATTACAATCTAAAGCAGATTTAATCGACTTGAAAGAATTGGAAACAACTGTTGGGAAGAAAGCAACACAAGAATCTTTGAATCTGGTTGCGACCCAGGTGAACGTAAATACAACTGATATCGCTGATTTGAAATCGGGCAAGCAAAATACGTTGACAGCAGGAACAAATATCACAATCGATGGAAATGTTATTTCTGCGGTTGGTGGTGTTTCGGCTGAAGAATTATCAAACTTGCAGACGACATTGGAAGCAGCGATTGCAGAAAAGCAGGCAAAAGGCGACTATGCAGCAGCTAGCGAATTGGAAGCCTTGCAGGCAACAGTAGAAACATTGCAATCTGGCAGTGCAGACAAGACAGTTGTTGAAACATTGCAGACA
>JAZLBQ010000025.1:0-6959 GCA_045613785.1 Candidatus Enterousia sp.
ATCAATTGCAAATGATTATGCAAAGAAGTCAGAATTGACATCAGCTGAAGAAAGATTGCAGGCAGCAATTGATGCAATTGATATTCCAAGTTTAGCAGATTATGCAAAAACAGCAGATGTTGATGCGGCATTGGCATTGAAGGCTGATAAAACTGAATTGAATAATTTGGTTACAAGCGAACAATTGTCGGCATTAAACACAGCATTGCAAGCAGAAATTGCGAAAAAGCAGGCGGCTGGAGATTATGCCCAGGCTGAATCTTTGCAAAATGTTGCTAATGAATTGAGCACATTAAAGAAAGATGTTTATACCAAGGCAGAAGTTGATCAGAAGATTGCTGATGCAGCTTCGGGTGGTAGTGTTGACTTGTCAGGATATGCGACAACATCAGCATTGGATGCATTGACTGCACTGGTTAGTGGTAAGCAGGATAAATTGACAGCGGGGGCAGGTATTACTATTACAGATAATACGATTTCTGCTGATGTTGATACGTCATCTCTTATTACAAAGCCAGCAGAACAACCAACTACATTTGGAGAATATGTTTTGATTTTGAATATCAATGAAGCAGGCGAGTCAGAAGGTTATAGCTGGCTGGATACTCTGGATTTGATGGGAGATAGTGGCTTTGATATGTAGGATTGGAGAGTGGCAAAATGCTGTTTCTCTTACAAATAAACGGGAGCAATTGTAAAATTGGTGCAAAAAATGGCTAAGAAAACAAATTTTTTAATATTCTCTTTAATTTCGGCTTTGGTCGTTAGTCCTGCGTATTCGGTGACCGTATCGAAAACATACGTTGATAGACAAGACAAAAGTTTGCAAACTAACATACTTTTGTTGCGTGATATGTTGAACGTCAAGGATTCGTCTGGTAACTGGACGACCTTGGATACCGATGCAAAACTGGCTATTCCGGCTATCAATGAATTAAAGGCGGCACAAACAGCATTGGAAGCTGTAATTGCTGACAAGCAAGATAAGGGCGATTATGCTGCAGCTAGTGAATTGGAAGCGTTGAGAACAGCTGTTGAAGCACTGCAGTCGGGCAGCACAGATAAAGCGGTTATCGAAACACTGCAAACTACAGTTGAGTCGATTGTAAATGATTATGCTACCAAGGAAGAATTGACATCTGCTGAAGAAAGATTGCAGGCAGCAATTGATGCGATTGATATTCCAAGTTTGGCAGATTATGTAAAGAGTTCGGATTTGGCAAAGGTCGCAACAACTGGGTTGTATAGCGATTTGGAAGGTTTGCCAGAAATTCCATCGATTGTAGGTTTGGCAACAAGTGAAGAATTATCAAACTTGCAGACGACATTGGAAGCAGCGATTGCAGAAAAGCAGGCAAAAGGCGACTATGCAGCAGCTAGCGAATTGGAAGCCTTGCAGGCAACAGTAGAAACGTTGCAATCTGGCAGTGCAGACAAGACAGTTGTTGAAACATTGCAGACAACAGTAGAATCAATTGCAAATGATTATGCAAAGAAGTCAGAGATGACTGCCGCGGATGAAGCCTTGCAGGCTGCGATAGAATCTGTTGATAATGCTGTGAAAACAATGGATTTGTCGGCCTATGCAAAGGTTGCAGATGTTGAAGCTTCCTTATTGTTGAAGGAAGATGCAGCAAATAAGTTGACAGCAGCGACTGCAGAACAGATTGAAGGTATGTCTTCGGAAGAGAAGGCTGCGAAGTTCCCGTCAGTAGCTGTTGCACAGACAATTGCAAATGCGGCTGTTACCAAGGTAAATGAAGTAGCTGGTGATTTGTCAACATTGCAGACTCAGGTTGGAACAAATACTGCAGATATTGCAGAAATTAAGGCAGCAGGATATCAAACATCTGATGATGTTCAGGGGGCTATTACGACGGCTACAGCTGATTTGGCAACAAAGTCAGAAGTTTTGGCTGTTAGCACCGTTGCAAATGCAGCAGCAGTTAAGGCAGATGTTGATGCAGCTTTTGAAAATGTTTATACCAAGGCAGAAGTTGATGCGGCAATTGAGGCAATCGAAGAATACGATGATACAGCTTTGGCGGCACGTGTTTCTGCAAACGAGGGGGCGATTGCTGAAAATGCTTCTGGCATTGCGGATAACAAGGCGGCAATCGAATCGTTGCAGGGGGCTGGTTATGTTGTTGGTGTAAGGGCGGCAGGCAGTTATTTGGTGAACTTTGATTCCGAAGGTAATGCCTCTTATGCAGCGGTAGAGGTACTTGATGAAAAAGGTCAGCCGATTGATTTAACAACAGCTGCTGTAAAATAAAATGATAATTAAAAATCTCTGATTTCTTTATGAATAGAATCAGAGATTATTCAGAAATAAAAACGAAAGAAAGGAAGAAGAAATGAAAGTCAAAAACATCGTATTTTCTGGTGTTATGGGTGCAATCTTGATGAGTGCAACTGGTGCATCTGCTGCTATTAGTGTTGCATCTCAGGGGTATGTTGATGCCAAGGTTAGTGCTGTGGAGTCTAATGTTACAAATAATTATTTAACAAAAACTGATGCAGCGGATACTTATTTGACTGAAACGCAGGTTACAGAACAAATTACTAATGTTGTTGGAAGTGAAGCTGATGGACTAATCAAGGATGTTGCAGATAACAAGGCAGCTATTGCTGCATTGGATGAAACCTATGCAACTGATACAGCTTTGTCAGAAGGCTTGGCAACAAAAGTTGATAAAACTGCTCAAGAAGCGGTAGATGCAAAGCAGAATGAAGATATTTCAAAAAATGCGGCTGCAATTGCTACTTTGAATGGTGATGAAGATACTGTTGGATCTGTTAAAAATGAAATTAAAGTTTTGTCTGATTTGTTGGGCGGAACAGCTGGCGACGTTAGTGGCTTGACAACACAGGTAAGTGCCAATAAAACAGCAATTGATAAATTGAATGCAGAAGCAGCAACTATTGGCTCTGTTGCAAATTCTATTGCAGAAGCATTGAAACCTTATTCTACGACAGAACAGGTTGATGCAAAAGATACTGCTACTTTAGATGCGGCCAAAGCATATGCTGATGGTTCTGCAGCAGCAGTTGAAGCAAAATTGGCAGATTATACTAAGACATCTGATTTGGATTCAAGTTTTGTTTCAGAAACAGAAATGACAACATTTAAAACTGAAAATACAGCTGCAATTGAGGCTGCACAGAAAGCTGGTGAAGATGCACAGGCTACCGCTGATGCAAACGCAGAAAGCATTACACAATTGCAGACAGATTTAGCAACTAAGATTACAAAACCAGAAGCATGTAATGCTACGAATTGTGTTTTGTCTATCAATGGTGAAACGATTTCTTGGGTTCCACTAACAGAACCTGTTGATGAATATTTAGGTAATTGATAAAAAAAATTCATTTTCTTCATTTTTTGTCTGGACGCGTCTAGGCAAAAAATGATAAAATGATTGCAACCGAAGGAAGGGGAAATATCATGAAAAAATTAACAGCAGGAATCTTCTCTGTTTTAATGGGTTTGGTATCTGTTAATTCAGCAGAAGCAGCAGTGGCATCAAAGGGGTATGTTGACGCTATGATTGGTGATAATGCATCAGCTATCGAGACGTTGACTCAGACGGTTGCAGATAACAAAACAGCAGCAGAAACAGCATTGGCAAGTGAAAAATCGGCACGTGAGGCTGCAGATTCAGCTTTGGATGGGCGTGTTACTGCGAATGAAGGTGCTTTGCAGATTTTAAATGGTGAAGCATCTGTTGATGGGTCGGTTGCTAAGAAAATTGCAGATGCAATTACAGCTTTAGATTTATCAAATGCATATGATGCAAAGGGTGCAGCGGCGACAGCAGAACAAAATGCTAAGGATTATGCAGATAGTTTAGCAGATGATTATGATGCGGCTGGTTCTGCAGCGGCGGCACAGGCAGCAGCTGAAAAAACAGCTTCTGATGCATTGGCTGCATATAAGGAAGCAAATGATGCGGCGGTTAGTGCTAATGCAGATGCTATTTCAGCGATTACTAATTCTGAATCAGGTGTTTTGAAACAGGCACAAGATTATACTGATACAGAAATTGATAAGTTGGAACAGTCATTGAGTGGAACTTCGACAAATTTGTCTGAATTGTCAGAAAAAGTTACTACTAATGAAGAAGCAATTAAAACTATCAATGAAAGTGATGTTATGAAATCTGGTGTTACAGCAGCAACTGTTGGTCAGGTTGGTACAAATGCAACTGCAATTCAGACAATCAATGATAGTGCAGCGATGAAATCTGGGATTACATCGGAAAAGGTTACTGCATATGATGCATATGCGGGTCAGATTTCTGGTGCACAGGGGGCAGCAGATGCAGCTCAGGCAGATGCAGATGCAGCACAAAGCACAGCTGATAGTGCCTTGGCTAAGGCAGAGGCAGCGATTCCTGCACCAACGCCTGAATGTTCGAACAAGGGCAATAAGTGTGTATTGGTTTCCGGTGAAAACGGATATGCTTGGGAAGTAATTGAACGTGGAACAGATGAAACTGTAACGCAATAAAAAAATGCACCTGTGACGTAAGACACCACAGGTGCAAAACATGACAAGAAAAGAAAGAAAGGAAAATACATGAAAAAAATATTTACAGTGTCTTTGGTTGCGGTTATGGCAGCTACTGCAGCAAATGCTGATATCGCATCAACCAAATATGTTACTGATAGAACCGGTAACACAACTTTTACAGGTTCAGTTGCGGGGTCTGCTGACTTGACGGTTGCTGTTAATACTTTGGCTGGCAAGGTTGATACAGTTGCTGGTGAAGGTGAAGGGTCTGTTGCTGAACAGATTTCAAGTGCTTTGGAAGATTATACCAATACAACTAATATGAATTCTGCAATCAATTCAGCTAAAACAGAATTGCAGGGCAATATCGATGCTGTTGATGGTAAAGCTGATGCAAATGCTGGTGAAATTTCAACTTTAAAGACAACGTCAGCAACCAAGACAGAATTGTCTGAGGGGTTGGCATTGAAGGAAGACAAGTCAAACAAGTCGACAGGTGTTACGCCAGAATCAACTGATGCCCAGTATCCAAGTGCGAAGGCAGTTTATAATTATGTACAAGCGGTTCGTACTGAATTGAATGAAGGTGTTTCAGGTGAAATTGGTGATTTGGAAGCAGCAGTTTCAGCAAACAAAACAGCAGCGGAAACTGGTATTGCTGAAGCAAAGACAGCGGCGGCAAATGCTTTGGCTGATGCAAAGACTTATGCTGATGAAAAGGATACGGCACAGACAACAGCAATTACAAATGCATATAAAGCAGCTGATACAGCCTTGGAAACATCATTGAAATCATATGCTGATACTGCAGAAGCAGATGCGATTTCTTCTGCTAAGACATATACAGATGGCGAAATTGATAAAGTAGAAGCAGCATATGTGGCAGCAGATAAGAAGATTTCAGATTCAATCGGAACTGTTGCAGAAGGTAAAACTGTTGTTGGATTGATTGAAGAGGCAAAAACAGCTGCTTCAACAGGTGCTTCAACAGCCTTGAATGATTATAAGACAACAAATGATGCAGCGGTTCAGGCAGCACAGGCGGCAGCAAATAAGGCACAAGGTGATATAGATGCTTATAAAACATCTAATGATGCTGCGGTTGCTAAAGCACAAACTGATGCTGTTGCTTCTGCTAAAACATATACAGATGGCGAAATTGATAAAGTAGAAGCGGCATATGCGGCAGCTGATACAGCGTTGGAAACATCTTTGAAATCATATGCTGATACTGCAGAGGCGGATGCGATTGCAGCGGCGAAAACTGCTGGCGATGCAGCTTATGCGGCTAAGTCATATGAAACAATTGTTGATGCTGATAAAGCGTTCCGTGAATCAATTACAAAAGGAACAACTGGCAGTGATGGTCAATATGCTTTGACAGCAACTGTAAGTAATGGAACTGTTTCTGGTTATAAATGGGAACAGATCGGCCGTTAATTTAGGTCTGATTAGTCCGGGTGGGTGGTTCCATCCATCCGGATTTATGTTCTGGTTGTATTGTGAAAATTTTTACTAAATTTTTATAATATATGTCATTTTGCCCTTGTGCAGGATTTGTATTTTGGGCTATGGTGTATATCAAGAACAGAGAAAGAAAAATTAAATTGGTGGGGTTTGCATGATTAAGACAGAGTTTGTTTTTGCAGTATCTTTTGTGGCTATGATGGCTGTTGGTGTTGCTAATGCGAAAATTGCGGCAACTTCTTATGTTGATAAGGGGGTTGCCACTGCAACGAGTGCGGCAAGTGCGGCACAGACATCAGCAAGTAATGCACAGACAAGTGCGGATAATGCACAAGCAAGTGCTGATGCAGCTCAGGCATCTGCAGATGCAGCGGCAGAAAGTGCAAAGGCAGCCAATGATGCTTTGGCAACAAAGGAGGCGTTGGCTAATAAGTCCACGTCTGTTACGGCCACCTCAACGGATGTGCAGTATCCAAGTGCGAAGGCAGTTTATACTTATGTAGAACAGGTTCGTGGTGAATTGAATGAGGGTGTTTCTGGTGAATTGGATGATAAGGCTGACAAAGATTCTATTGGCACAGTAACTGCGGCTAATATGGGGACTACTGCAACAACAGTTGTTACTGCGATTAAGGAAGTTGCAGGGGAAGCAGCTACTGCACAGTCAACAGCAAATACTGCGAAGACAAATGCAGCTACTGCACAATCGACAGCAGATAGTGCTTTGGCAAAGGCGAATGCGGCAGTTGTTGCGAATGCAGCGATTACAGCAGGCACAGGCACTAAGATAACATATGATTCAAAGGGCTTGGTAACAGGTAGTTCATCGTTGACGGCAGCTGATATCCCAACATTGTCAACATCAAAGATAACTGGATTGGGTAATCTGGCAACGAAGAATATAGCAACTTCTGTTACATCTACATCAACCGATACTGAGGCACCAAGTGCGAAGGCAGTTTATACTTATGTAGAA
>JAZLBQ010000026.1:0-144676 GCA_045613785.1 Candidatus Enterousia sp.
GACCTGACGCAAGTTTGGTTCGTCCAGCATAATCTGAACCAGTCGATCCAAACCGAACGCACAACCACCGTGTGGCGGTGCACCATATTGGAATGCAGTATACATACCACCGAACTTTTCTTTTACAACATCTTCGCTGTACCCAGTGATATCAAAGCATTTCAACATAACTTCTGGGTTAAAGTTACGCAATCCACCACTGCAAATTTCTGCACCATTCAAGACCATATCAAACTGAGCGGCTTTGATTTCCAATGGATTTTTTGTATTTAATTCTTCCAATGTTGCCATCGGGAACGAGAACGGATTATGTGTAAACGCAATACCTGTTGGTGATTCTTCATCTTCTTCAAAGAATGGGAATTCTTCAATCCAGCAGAATCTGAATTCTTTTTTATTTATCAAATTCAAATCTTCGCCTAACTTATTACGCAACTTACCTGCGGCCTTGGCTGCGGCGTTCTTTTCGTCGCACACAAAGAACAACGAAGAATTATCGCCTGCAATTTCACGCAGTTTTGCAATACGTTCTGCATCTAATTTTTTTGCCACAGGTCCTTTTGCTTCTTCTGCAAAAACGATATATCCCAAACCACCCAGACCTAGTTCTTTGACTGCGAATTCACCCAGTTTATCGAACCAAGAACGTGGTTTATCTGCTGAATTAGGTGCAGGAATAGCACGAACAACACTGCCATTTTCGACAGCATTTGCAAAGATACCAAAATCAGACCCACGGAATATTTCCGTCACATCACTGATAACAATAGGGTTACGCAAATCTGGCTTATCAGATCCATACTTTAACATAGCCTCATCAAAAGGAATATGTGGAATTTCTGGGTGAATAATCGCATCTGGCACAAATTCACGGATCATTTCTGGCATCAATTTATTACCCACCGCCTGAATATCTGGCAGGTCAACAAAGGACATTTCCAAATCCAACTGATAGAATTCCAGCAATCTGTCTGCACGCAAATCTTCATCACGGAAGCAAGGTGCAATCTGGAAATAGCGGTCAAAACCAGAAATCTGAATAAACTGCTTAAACTGCTGTGGTGCCTGTGGCAATGCATAGAACATACCATGATGATTACGACTTGGCACGATAAAATCACGAGCCCCTTCTGGGCTAGACGCTGTCAAAATAGGTGTCTGGAATTCTGAAAAACCCATACCCCACATTTTATCACGAATAAACTTCATCACCCGATTGCGGAACAAGATATTTTTATGCAAACTTTCACGACGCAAATCGATATAACGATATTTCAATCTTAAATCTTCGGCCACAGAATCATCATCGCCAAAAACCTGGAACGGCAGAACATCAGCATTAGTCAACACCTCAAAAGATTCAGCCTGAATTTCGATACCACCTGTTGGGATTTTATCGTTCACGGCGGCGGCATCACGTGCCACAACCTTTCCCACTACTTTAATCACAGATTCTGGACGCACTTTTTCCAGTGCTTCATTTCCGCCATCAAAAACAATCTGTGTAATACCATAATTATCACGCAGGTCAACAAACAACAAAGCCCCGTGATCACGTTTACGATGCACCCACCCCGACAAAACAACAGTTTCGCCAACGTTTTGTGTGTTCAGTTCACCACACGTATGTGTTCTATACTTTGATTTCAAAGATAACATTTTGGTCCCTTTTTTATTTTGGGCAACGAATTCAAGATTGTAATTCGGCACCCGATTTAATTGTTAAACTTCAGGGGCGCAAGTCTATAATGGCTGCGCGGTGCCACCCTGATTTATAACTTTCATAAAAAAATCGCACTCCGTGGTTGTCAGGCACATCATCGCACTAAATTTTTTTCAATATCCTGATATTATTCTATAAAAATCCTATTTGCAATAAAAAGTTATCAGCATCTGCCCCAAGATTATTACAGAATAAAAGATAATGGCGTAGATATAAGTGAAAGAGTCAACGTAGTGTACTTAACGCTACATGAGTTGACACTCACGCTTATAGATACGCCATTAGATTTTATTATAATTTGTTCAAGAATGCGACTGCATCCATACCCGCTGTGCAGCCTGTTCCGACAGCTGTTGCAATCTGCATTTTTATATTACTGTGAACATCACCAGCAACAAAGATACCATCTGGTAAATTTTCTGGTGCCAAACGCCCCAACGAATCCCGCTTGATATCTTCGGACAAATAATCTGTGTTTGCCTCATGCCCGATGGCAACAAAGACCCCATCAACAACCATTTCATTGCCATCTGTTGTTGTTACAATCAGTTCACCATCATTAGAATCCGGCTTTGCGGCGATTTTTGCCAAGTCTGTATTAAACAAGCATTCAATATTTTCACGAGCCTCGACCCGTTCACGCAACACCGCCTCTGCCCTGGTAAACGCCCCCTTGCGATATACAATTTTAACAGTTTTTGCCAAATCAGCCAGATACAAAGCATCATTTAATGCACTGTTTCCGCCGCCTAAAACAATAACTGTCTTTCCGCTGTAAAAGAATCCATCACACGTCGCACAATAAGACACGCCACGCCCCATAAATTCACGAGCCCCTTCTATTTCCAGTTTTCTTGGGCTTGCTCCTGTTGCAACGATGACTGTGCGACCTTGATATTCTGTTCCATTATCTGCAACAACAACAAATCCATTATTTGCATTACCAGAAACGCTTTTTGCAGATACAAATTCGACCTGTGCACCAAATGTTTCGCATTGATTTTTCATAAACTGTGCCAGTTCCAAACCACTACCTGCCCAACCTGGATAATTCTCCAAAACTGCGATACCTGCGGTCTGTCCACCCAAACGATCACCACCTAAAACGATAGTTTTTTTATTTGCACGTGCCGTATATAACGCCGCTGTCAACCCTGCGGGTCCAGACCCTAAAATAATAACATCATACATAAGATACCTTCCTTTTGTTTTCCCCAGCATAACACAAGGCATAAATTCACGCAAACAAAAACAGCACAATGAAATTATTGCAAATAACAACTAATTGTTTTATAATTAGCACTGAAATGTTTTTAAGTTTTACATTTTCATCATCATTTTCTTCATCCCCTTTTGGGGAATAAAATATTTGCAATTTTCATATAACATCATAATATCATAACTAAATATAAATTTATAACAAACCCAAGGAAAGACAACAATGTTGGATATAAAATTTATTCGTGAAAACCCAGACGCAATAAAAAAAGCCTGTGAATTAAAGGGTTTTGATGACCACACCGATGAAATTTTAGCACTGGACGCCCGTGTTCGTGAATTAAAGACAATCACCCAGTCCAAGACCGCAGAAAAGAATAAAATTACACGTGAAATTCCAACAGCAACGGACAAAGCCCCATTGATTGCACGTTCACGTGAAATAGGTGCAGAAATTGCGGCTGACCTGGATGAACTGGCCAACAAAGAGACACAATTAAACGACCTGATGCACCGTGTTCCACAAATTCCATCAGCTGACGCCCCTATTGGTCGTGACGACAGTGAAAATATAGAAGTCCGCCGTGTTGGCACGCCACGTGAATTTGATTTTACCCCACGTCCACAGTGGGAATTGCTGGAAATGAACGGCTGGTGGAAACCAGAAAAGATTGCATCTATCTGTGGAACACGCACCTATGCCCTGTTTGGCGAAGCCGCAGAACTGGAATTGGCGATTCAAACCTATGTATTACAAAAACTGATAGCCAAAGGTTTTACATTTGTAAACTGCCCATCGATTACAAAGCCACAAACAATCTTTAACGCAGGGCACTTTATGGGTGCGGACCAATCAGTTATGGCAAACGACGTATTTATGCTGACAGACACTGATCGTTGCCTGGCTGGGACTGCTGAAATTATCCTAAATTCTCTGCACAGTGATGAAGTCTTAAATGAAAAAGACCTGCCAATCAAATACGCAGGATTTTCGCCATGCTTCCGCAAAGAAGCCGGTGCTGCTGGTCGTGACACCCGTGGAATCGTGCGTATTCACCAATTTAACAAGGTTGAACAATACATCTATTGCACACCTGAACAATCAGACGAAATGCACGAACATTTGTTAAATAATTTATGTGAAGTCATGGCAGACCTGGAATTACCATACCGTGTAATTGCGGCCTGCACTGGCGACATGGGCTTTAACAAAATCAAGATGCACGACGTAGAAGCCTGGTTTCCAAGTGAAAACACATATCGTGAACTTGGTTCATGTTCATCGATTGGTCAATTCCAGGCTCGTCGCACAAACACACGCTATCGTGATAAAAATGGCAACATGCAGTTCTGTGCAACCCTGAACAACACAGGTATTGCCCTGCCCCGTGCGATTGTGCCAGTAATTGAAAATCACCAAAACCCAGACGGTTCTGTAAACATACCAAAATGCTTACAAGCCTTGATGGGCGGTCGCACAAAAATTGGTGGCAAACACTAAATTAAAAATCCCGCATTTTGCGGGATTTTTTTTATCGTTGAAACATTTGTGCAACTTTTTTAAATGGACGCACCAGAACACTTGATTTTTGTAAATCTAGCAAGTTATTCAAACGCTTTGATTCTTCAATAATCTTCTTGGCCTGGCGTGCATTTTTATCACCTGTAAACCAGTGATCAACATAAACAGAAAAATTATGAAACATAACATACAGTTCATGATCACAACTAGCACCTAAAATCCCTTCTACATCATCAATTATTTTATCCGAAACAGATTTTTTACCAGCCTTATCTTTATAGGCCTCTAATGCAATACGTGGTCTTTTTATAATCAAGTCAATATTTTCCATTGATTTTTTTACATCTGCTTGGCTTTTTGGCAAAGAATGCTTTTTCAAAGAAATTTCCGCCAATTTTTTTAATGCAACAAAAGCTGACTTTACAGCCAAAAACACCTCTGCATCTGAATAACTATTAGTCATTTAAAACTCCCTTTACTTTTGCTATTATTATAACACAAAAAAAATGCCCAATTGGGCATTTTTATTATTTCTGATTTACCTTTACTGCAAAACTTTTGCCCGTTCTAAACAAAAAGGTTAAATCTTTAAACAAATTTGTTGAGTTTTTATATTTAATTGCACGCAACATTTCTAACAACGTTTCCTGTGCTCCTTTACGATAATAATCGTATTCACTGCCCAAATTTTGGATTGCATGCAAAACACGATTGTATATCAAATAGACAGAATTATCCAATGATGTTGGCATAAAAGCATCAGGCCAAATTTCAACTCCCATTTTCACACGATAATCATAGTCCGCATATTGCTTTGGGTTTTCAGCAATCTTTGAAACCGCAGCGATTGCAGTCTTGATTCTTCCAAGTTCGATTTCATCTTTTGCTTTATTTTTACGTCTTTCCAAGAAAACAATAATTTCCTTAAAAAACTCTTTTAATGTTGCATCATAATCTATCATTTTTTACCCCTATCGTTGATATTTTATGTCATACATAAACTGCTTTACTTGTTTCATAACGGGTTTTGCAGACTGCACCTGGGCCAAGGCAACCAAACGTTGTGATTGCGCAATAATTTTTTCCGCATCCACATTTGCCGCACATTGAATTGTTGCATCCTTAGACGTGCGTCCATATTCCCAACGCTGAACAGAATTACATAAATTATAAAACTCTGAATGTAAATCACCGTTTTTTACCGCCCCAAAGAATCCATCCATCTTGCCCAATGCTACTTCGGCCGGACCGTGAACAATATAGAACGCAAACTGCGCATCTTCTGGGGCAACATTATTTTCCTTGACCCAGGCATCTGCACGCCCCAGCCACGCCTGCCAGGTTTTACTGCGTGAAAAATGTTCATCTGGATTTCTTGCAATATTACGCAATTGAACCATTGAACGACCCGCAGCATAGCGTTCATCAACCAGCGTGCGTTTCCAATTCTTTCTTAATTCGGCACGAAACAAAGAAACCAAACTTTCAAAGCCCCGCTTTATCGCCAAACGAACATCTTGCTCTGTGAACTTCTGCACCATCATTTTGCCTCCTTTTGTTATCTCTTTATAACACCCACACTTACAAATATAGACAAAACACAACAAATGTCAATATTTTCTCATAAAAAAGTTGAAAATTCATAATTTTAGTTATACCCTATACCTGATAAACAAAAATGCAAACAGGATAACAAATGAAAATACGTAACATTGCAATTATTGCACACGTTGACCACGGGAAAACGACCTTGGTTGACAACATGTTAAAACAAGCCGGCACTTTCCGTGAAAACGAACGTGTCGAAGAACGTGTTATGGACAGTGGCGACATTGAACGTGAACGTGGCATTACCATTTCTGCCAAGCCTACATCAATCCAGTGGGGCGAATACAAAATCAACATTGTTGACACACCTGGGCACGCGGACTTTGGTGGCGAAGTAGAACGTATTTTATCAATGGTTGACGGTGTTGTTCTGTTGGTTGACAGTGCCGAAGGTCCACTACCACAAACAAAATTCGTATTATCCAAGGCATTAAAACTGGGACTACGTCCAATTGTTTGCATAAACAAAGTTGACCGTGGCGATGCCCGCCCAGACGAAGTCTTATCAGAAACATTTGACCTGTTTGATAAACTTGGTGCAACTGATTCCCAACTAGATTTCCCATATTTGTATTCTGTTGGTCGTGATGGTTGGGCTGTTCGTGATTTGAACGACGAACGCAAAGACCTAACACCATTATTCCAATTGATTGTTGACCACGTTCCTGCACCTGATTGCGGTGGCAGTCGCTGTCAACTGGACGCACCATTTACAATGCTGGCAACAACATTGGAAGCAGACCCATACGTTGGCCGTATTTTAACAGGCAAGATTGAATCAGGCACTGTTCGTGTTGGTCAATCGGTCAAAGCAATCAATCGCAACGGTGAATTTATCGAAAATGCCAAGATTACAAAAATCATCGAACACCGTGGTGTTGAAAAGATTTCTCGTGATTGTGCATCTGCTGGCGACATTGTAGTTATTGCTGGTTTTTCCAAAGCAACTGTTGCGGACACATTGTGTGATCCATCTGTCAACGAACCAATTCCAGCAATGCCAATTGATCCACCAACCCTGACGATGACATTTTTTGTAAACACATCACCATTGGCTGGTAAATCAGGCAAGAAATTGACATCACGTATGATTGGCGAACGCCTATTCAAAGAAGCAGAAACAAACATTGCGTTGCGTGTTGAACAAAGTGAAAACAACGAAGCATTCGAAGTATCTGGTCGTGGTGAATTGCAACTAGGCATTTTGATTGAAACAATGCGTCGTGAAGGATTTGAATTATCGGTATCTCGACCACGTGTTGTTATGCAGACAGACGAAAACGGCAACCGCCTAGAACCAATCGAAGACGTTGTGATTGACGTTGACGACGAATTCAGCGGTGTTGTTATTGAAAAAATGACTAAACGCAAGGCCACAATTTCTGAAATGAAGGCATCTGGTGCTGGCAAAACCCGCATTGTATTTTCTGCCCCATCACGTGGTCTGATTGGATATTTATCAGAATTCCGCACAGACACCCGTGGCACAGGCATTATGAACCGTGTATTTGATAAATACGACATCTATCGTGGTCCAATACAACAATACCGTCCTGGCGTGTTGGTTTCCATGGAAAAAGGTTCTGCTGCGACATACGCACTATTTAACTTGCAGCCACGTGGAACGCTGTTCATCGATCCCCAGACCGAAGTTTACTCTGGTATGATTATCGGCGAACACAGCAAAGAAAACGACCTAGAAGTAAATCCGATAAAAGGTAAAGAATTGACGAACATGCGTTCTGTTACCGCAGACGAAAAATTATTCCTAGCACCTCCACGTCGTATTTCTTTGGAAGAAGCCTTGTCCTATATCCTAGACGACGAATTGGTTGAAATCACACCTGACACAATTCGCTTACGTAAAAAGGAACTGGACAGCAACACACGTAAAAAACTGAAAAAACACGTTGAAGAATAAACCCTGGCCCCCATTTGGGGGCTTATTTTATAACCAATCATAACCTTGCAAAAGATTCATAGCTATTATAATATATCAACATACAGGAATCGAAAATATGTCTAAAAAGCGTTTGTTTTTATTTGCTGGCTATAACAAATCTGGTGTAATCGACCCTGCATTGATTCACTATGTAAAGTCCCTATCTGAATTTGGCGATATTGCTTTGGTTATGGATTCAGACTGTCCTGATTCTGAATTATCGAAACTTGATAAATATTGCCTATTTGCATCTGGCGAACGCCACGGCGAATACGATTTCGGATCTTACAAGCGTGCATATCAGTGGGCAACTGAAAACCTGAACATTTCAGAATATGATTTTGTATATCTGGTCAACGATTCCGTCTATGGGCCATTATATGACATGCTCCCATACTTTAATGAAATGGAATCATTTGGCACAGACGCATTTGGCATTGTAAAAAATCCAAAGCCTGACCACCCGCATATTCAATCTTGGTTTATCGGTTTACGCAAGTCAGTATTTTTAACTGATTGGTTTGATAAATTTATCCGCAGTATATCCAAACAACCGTCCAAAGGACTAATAACCAAGATATACGAACACGGTTTATCAAAACTAATAACCCAAAACAACCTGACCTGGAAATGCCTATATACGGTAAAGAACAGGGGAGTTTATAACAAGGTAAAAAAACTTTACAATATGAAAATGCCTTTTATGAAAAAGCTTGCATTTTCACGCCACAACGGCACCCTGGGTCGCCAGATTTTATATGTCTTGCGTCGCCTTGATGACGATGTTCGGATTGCAATTTTAATATCTGCACGTGGCCAATACGGTTCAAAATATATTGATTGGTTGCTAACCAACAACCCAATAAAAATATTTATCAGACAAATAAAGCACATAACCCAAAAAATTTGTTCGAGGCAACTATGACAAACCACACCACAAAATCAACGCCAACCAAACGCATTGCTGCGATAACAATGGCTCGCAATGATGAATTCTTTTTATCCCGTTGGATAACATATTACGGCAACCAGATTGGCACAGAAAACTTATACATCTATCTGGACGGCACAGACCAAGAAATTCCTGAAAATTCTGGTTCTACCCACATAACAAAATTACCCCACACTGATATGTCACGCAGTGCTGGCGACAAATACCGTATTGGAAAAATGTCCGACCTGGCGTCCAGTTTATTTGCCCAAGGCTATGACATTGTAATCGGTTGTGATTGTGATGAATTTTTAATTGTTGACCCTGCCCTGAACACAACACTGGCAGAATACTTATCAAACACCAAGATTCATACAACCTTGTCTGGTTTAGGTCTGGACATTGGTCAACATATGAAGCTGGAACAACCACTCGATACAACTAAACCATTTCTAGACCAACGTGAATATGCATTATTATCAACCCGCTATACCAAGCCCGTTGTAATAAACCGTCCTGTTCGCTGGGGCAGCGGTTTTCACAGCATAAACGGTCATAATTTTCACATTGATAAAAACCTGTATTTATTGCACTTTGGTGCGGTTGATATGGATATGCTGGTAGCCAAGGCGGCTAACCGTGGTCCGGACTGGGTAAACCACCTTCGTCGTCGTGGCAACGGCACAATAAACGCTGTTACAAATTCCACAGCCCACAATGAAAACTGGTTAAAAATTGCCCGCATAATGCAACGAATTTTCCGCCCAATATATGCACTGGACAAACCCGGAATGTTAGGCCTAAAACCAATTGTTAAAATTCCACAACGCTTTAAAAAATCAAAGGTATAAAAATATGCAAAACAAAAAAATAGATATTGTTTACCTGTGGGTTGACGACAACGATGAAAACTGGCGTTCCCAGAAAGATAAATGGCTTGAAATCGTCAAGGGCGAACATCCTGTCTATTCTGATGCAGCCATTGCTGCCCGCTGGCGTGATAATGGCGAATTCAGATACTCGCTACGAAGTGTTGCCGAATACGCACCATGGGTAAATCACATTTATATCATAACTGGCTTTAATCAAGTTCCAACATGGCTAAACACCAATCATCCAAAAATCACGATTGTTCCGCACGAACAGATTATGCCTGCGGACGCAATTCCGACATTTAATGCGACCGCGATAGAGATGTGTATTCCAAATATCCCAGGTCTATCCGAACGGTTTTTGCTGATGAACGACGATATGTTTTTCAATCGTCCGCTATCTCCTGACTTCTTCTACGACGTCCAGGGTCGGGCCCGTGTTTTATACAGCAACCATTCCGGCCGCAGCAAGAACATTGGTGAATGGATGACCCACGTTGATGAATACACCCAGACCTTGATACTATCTGCCCAGTTTATTGATAAAATATTTGGACACAACGTATATAAATACCGCCCATCACACGGCATTGATCCATACTTCAAATCCACCTGGTCTGAATGTCGCAACCACCCATTATTGACAGGTTTAATTGACAAGCAAATCAGGAACAAATTCCGCACAAATAACGAAGTCCAACGTTGGATGTTTAACTTGTATGACCTAACCACAGGCCGTGCAAAGTTCATTCACAGTCGTGCACGCAAGCATTCTCGTCATAAAATCAGTGATTTTATATACAACAGCATTTTTGCACCGTTTATCAAAAATTCACCTGTATATTGCACAGATGCACAAACAGCACGTTTTGCACTTAAAAACGCACCAACATTTTGCATAAATGATTCACGTGATACAGACGACAGAATATTGAAAAACAATGCGAAATTTTTAGCTGAACGTTTTCCAAACAAATGTGAATTTGAAAAATAAAAATCCCCCAAATGGGGGATTTAATTTATTCAAACCTGCAAGTTTTTATAAAATCACAAATATTTGCCCTGACCTTCTTTGCCCACTTAAACGGCGGTCTATCTAATGCCCCAATATGTTCCAAGCGTTGCAAAGCCTGACGTGCTTCTTCTAATTCACCATCGCTTGTAATATATTTAATTTTACTAAACGCCTTGGCGATAAAATACCATTGAAAATTTTCGGACCATTTTTTCATCTGATATTGCGATGCTTGACTTGCATACTTTGTATAAGCATCTTCTAATCCGACGCACAAACTTTTCATTATTCTCAGTTGTTTTGCACTCAAAACAATTCCACCAAAATTAGGAATATAAAAATACAAAGGCAACGGCACAATAGTAGTTCTTGGATTACGCAACATAACATTGCTCCACCAAGGAAAATCTTCGAACAAAATCCCCTTGATAAAAGGAACATCTGCAATCAATTCACGCTTATACAGATTTTTCCACACCTGACAATGTTTAATCAGCCACTTCTTTTTTCTGCCTGCCTTGTTATGTGTTTTTTCTGTTGCATATTCATAAACATCATCTGTCTTTAAAGTCTTGATACACTTTAAATCATAAATTTTATTAAACCGCCGTGGCACAACATTATCAGTATTTAACTTCAATATATGACGAATCATCAACTGTGGTCGATAAATTCTGTCATATGTAAACGACACAATATCAGACCCATCACGCAACGCCAAACCATGTGCAATTTCCATTGTCTGAGGTTGAATAAAATCATCACTATCCAGATATAAAATATAATCACCTGTTGCGACTGCCATACCTGCATTACGTGCATCACTCAGCCCACCATTTTCCTTATTTACAATTCGAAAGCGACTGTCTTTTGCAGCATACTCTGCCAAAATTTCTGCTGATTTATCAGGACTGCCATCATTTACACAAATAGCCTCCCAGTCTGTAAAGGTCTGATTTTTAACACTATCTAGACATCTGCGTAAATATTTTTCAACATTATAAATTGGAATAATTACTGAAATCGCAGGCATATCAATCACTCCCCTATTTTATATTTATTTGAACAATCTGATAAGTTTACGCAATCGCCATAAATGCATTACTTTATGCTGTTTTGCAAAATCCCGTCTGTATTGTTTTCCGATTTTATATTGTTTTTTGACCCGTGCATGATGCTCTGCATCACGATTATTTAATGCAGACGTTTCATTGAACATATAGTGATAAAACACCCACGGCACACTGACGACAAAGCCAGCTTTTTCAATTGCTTTTAACACAAACAAAGTATCTTCCTGTGCGATTAAATTTGTATCAAAATGCAAATCATTATTTTTGATAAATTCAGTTTTGAACAAATACCGCCACACATAAGAATCCGTCAATGCCCGTGTCAGACGCAACTTGTCAGCGATTCCACGTCCCAGTTTAACCCCACTATAAACAATCTGTTTAGTGTATTTATTATCGCTATCAAACCCTGAAACCACCATATCCGCATTTGAATCCTGGGCAACGGTCAGCATTGATTGATAGTATTCAGGGTCAATCCAATCGTCTGCGTCCAGAAAGTGAATATATTCACCATCTGCGTTCATTATTCCATCATTACGAGCCGAAGACACACCTGCATTTGCCTTGTGAATAACCCGAAATCGTTTATCACGCATTGCATATTCGTCCAAGATTGCCGCTGATTTATCAGGGCTGCCATCATCGATACAAATTGCCTGCCAATCAGTAAATGTCTGTGCGATTAAACTGTCCAGACATCTACGCAGATATTTTTCAACTTTGAACACAGGAATAACGACACTAATCACTGGCATAACAAATCCTTTTTATTACATTTTCAGCATTTCCGCAGCAACTGTTCCTGGCTTTGGATTTTTCGCCTGATGATAAGTCGTTTTTTGAAAGAACGCCCCACTTGTCACCTTATCAAATTCTTCCTTGTTAAAAGGTTTATCGTGCCAGTCCCACCACAATGCATGTGTTGGGTCCTGGTCAACGTGTGGCATTTTTGCAAAATATTTTATTGCCCGTGGGTCATTGTGAACCATTGTCTTGAACAACAATTGATGCATAAAGTAATCAAACGGTCCATTTTCTTTTGTCCAATAATCCAGCATCATAGCCCGCCAAGCGTCCAGCAAATACGCCCCCTTGCGTGAACGGATAAAGCAATTTTGCATATAACTATATGGGCTGCCAACCTTTTGTCCAGCCATATAGACAAAGAAATCTTCATCAGCAATCCAGTCAGGAATAGGCTGTGTTACAAAGCCCGTAGAATCCAGCCAAAAACCGCCGTGGTTATATAGCAATTCGACACGACAAATATCTGCGAAATGTGCGTGAGATATTTTTCCAGCCTTACGCTTTTTCATAATAATTTCTGGCAGTGTTATATAATCAAACACTGTCTTTTCGTCCAGCACCACCAATTCTTGTTTACAGTGTTTTCTGACACTACGGAAACAAGCCTTGACTAATTCCGGTGCATTTTCTTCACCCTGCAACCACAGTGAAAAAATTTTATCATTTGCATCATTATTGACCACTTTGCGTTCCTTGACAGCGGCTGCGGCTGGCAAATATCTTTCAAAATATTTTGGTATTACACGTTCAATCACAGCACTTCGCACAGCACGACGTTTTAGTCGTGGTCGCCAAAACCAGTTTAAAATATGTCCTTCTACAATAATCTGAGTCATTGCCCACATACGTTGAAAATTCATAACCAATCCTTTTTATAAAACTAAATTTCCCCAGTCAAAAACTGGGGAACCAATTACTCTTCAGAATCCACCGCTGATGTTTCTTCATCATCGATTGGACCAGTTGTCATTTCTTCGGCTATTCCGGACGAACGTGCCATAATTTTATTCAACAATTCTTCCTGTTCTGCCGGGTGATCTTTCAACCACTGACGAGCGTTAGCCTCGCCCTGCCCCATACGTTCACTGTTATAAGAATAGAAACTGCCTGCTTTTTCAATCAAGTCATATTTCACACCCATATCCAGAATTTCACTTATTCTTGAAATACCTTCACCATACATAATCTTGAAATCAACAGTTCTAAATGGTGGTGCAACCTTGTTTTTAACAATTTTAACACGTGTTTCATTACCGACAATATTTTCTTTGTCTTTGATTTGTCCTGTTCTACGAATATCCAAACGCACCGACGCATAGAACTTTAACGCATTACCACCCGATGTTGTTTCTGGATTACCGAACATAACCCCAATCTTCATACGAATTTGATTGATAAAGATAAGCAATGTATTACTGCGAGAAACAGACCCAGCCAATTTTTTCAAACTTTGACTCATAAGTCTTGCTGTTGTTCCAACGAATGAATCCCCAATATTTCCTTCCAATTCTGCCTTTGGCACCAATGCCGCCACAGAATCAATTACAACAACATCAACCGCACCAGATTTAATCAAAGTATCTGCGATTTCCAATGCCTGTTCCCCAGAATCTGGCTGTGAAATAATAAGATTCGAAACATCAACACCCAACTTTTTTGCATAAGAAGGATCTAATGCATTTTCCGCATCAATATATGCACACGTTCCGCCTTTTTTCTGTGATTCTGCAACCGCATGCAACGCTAATGTTGTCTTACCTGATGATTCAGGGCCATATATTTCGACTATACGTCCTTTTGGATAACCGCCGACACCCAACGCAATATCCAACCCTAACGAGCCTGACGAAATCGCCTCTATATTTTGCTGCGATCCATCGCCCATTTTCATAATGGCTTCTTTACCGAACTGTTTTTGAATTTGTGCCAACGCAGATTCCAACGCTGGATTTTTTCCAGCCACTCCGCTATCTTTTGCAGCATCTTTTTTTGCCATAATTTTCCCCTTTTTTTCTTAAGGAAATCTTACAAACAAACCACGAAAAAAGCAACGAATTTGTTATCTTTTCTTTTCTGGCAAAATCAACAAACTAAACGCCCCGACAAAGACGGTTACAACCCACACAGCCGACGTTGTTCCGAACAAAGAAATCACAACTGCCGCCAACATCGGTGCAATAACATTTGGCAAATTAGAACTTGTTCTAAACACGCCATAATACTTGGCCTGCTGTGCCCGTCCCATACCGTCAAAGAACAACAAATCATGAACAGATTCCATCAATGCCCCCGACACCTGCCATGCAACAAATATAACCAATAACGGCACACCTGTAACGATTGTTGCAGCCGCTGACAATAATGCAAAAGAACCAAATCCCAGCATCAGCCAAATTGTTTTACCAAAACGTCTAACTGCCCGCCCCATAAATTCACTAAGCAACAAATAAGGCACAATCCCCAGCGTTAAAACCCAACCCAACACGTCCTTATCAAATCCATTTTCAACAACCAAAATCGGCACATACAAGACACGCATTGCACGCAAAGAATAATACCCAAAGTTTACCAAATAAGCCCGCACCATACCTGGCACCCTGAAAAATTGAACAGTATTTTTCCACAACGCCCGGAAAGTCTTGCGTGGATTGACCGGCTTTATTTGTTTATCTTCCTGAACGATTTTGAAATATTTGAACACCGACCAAGCAATCAGATAAATCACAGCAGATGCAAAAAACGCCGCCCGATTACCAAACAAATCTGCAATCCAAACAGCAAGCATTGGTGCGAACAAGGCCCCCACATTCAACCATAAATGATACCGTGAATTTAACCTAGCCATACCGATATTTTTTGAAAAATCAGACATAAACAACGGAATCAACATACTTGACAATGTGATTGCAATCCCGGTTGTATAGTCCAGAATAACAAAAGTCCGTGGCAATATTGAAAAGCTCATCATCGCATAGCAAATTGCCATCATCAGCAAAGCAAAAAAGAACACCCGAACCTTGGAAAAAGCCCGCAAGATTTCATTTGCGAACAGCCCTACAACAAAACAGAACACAGAATAAATAGCAACATAAATTCCGACAATTGCAGAAGACTTAAAAATCTCTAATAAAACCAGTGAATAAACAGCATTGTAAATTCCATCTGCAAACCCTGTAAACAAACCCAGATTTGCAAACGAAAAGCCACTAACACTTTTTCGAACTGAAATATATTTATCCCTTGCCATATTGATAAATTATAGCATAAAAAAAACAAATCAGCAAACGCAAGGAATCAAAATTTTAATGAAATTAAATAGAATAATTTAGATACGGACAGTGCCGTCCCCGCTGTGTCCAGAAGCGACATAAGGGAACGGCACCGTTCGCAGATGAATTATTATATTTAATTTGCGGCAGTAAACACCTTCTGCACATCATCATTCGCATCCAATGCATCAACTAACTTTTCCAATTTAGCATACGCTTCGTCGTCCAAGTCCATTGGCATATTTGGAAGCCATGTCAATTCTGCCTGTTCTGGTTCACCCAATTTATCAGCCAAGATTTTTTGTGCATTGATAAAATCTTCTGGTTTTGTTGTGATGATAAAACCTTCTTCGGATGTTTCCAGGTTATCAGCATTAGCCTCCATAATGATTTCCATCATTTCATCTTCAGTTTTGCCGATTGATGCAGGATACATAATCTGACCGGCACGTGTAAACATAAAGACAACACTGCCTTCTTCACCCATATTTCCGCCATTTTTACCAAAGATGTTACGAATTTCTGGCACTGTGCGACGTGGGTTATCGGTCAAGGCCTCTACAATAACAGGCACTGCCCCTGGTCCATAACCTTCATATCTTACTGCTTCATAGTTTTCGGTATTTGACCCCGATGCTTTATCGATTGCACGTTTGATATTATCGTTCGGCATAGAATTCTTGCGTGCTGTCAAGATTGCCAAACGCAGGCGTGGATTATTATCAGGGTTTTTATCACCCAGCTTTGCCGCCATTGTAATTTCACGTGCTAATTTTGTAAACAAACCACTTCGTGCTGCGTCTGCTGCACCTTTTTTGTGTTGGATATTATGCCATTTACTATGTCCACTCATATTTGACCTTTTTATTTATTTAGGTTAAAATCACCCCAAAAGGATAGCAAATGATTGGTAAATTGCAAGGCATAGTTGACTATATTGGCGACGGATATGTAATTTTATTGACAGGGGGTGTCGGCTACAAGGTTTATACTGCCGAATACCTGCCGCACAAAAGCACGGTAGAGCTGTGGATAGAAACAATTGTCCGAGAAGATTCCATACGCCTATTTGGTTTTACCAGTCTATCTGCACAAAACCTGTTTAATATGCTAACGGGGGTTTCTGGTGTTGGTCCAAAGGTTGCTTTGGCAATACTTGGGACAATAAATTCCGACACATTGATGTCAGCGATTGCGACAGGCGACGCAAAAACGATTGCTACTGCCCCAGGGGTTGGCAAAAAGATGGCAGAAAAAATCATTGTTGAATTAAAGAACAAAGTAGGTGGCATATCTGCGACATTATTTGCCCCAGAAGTTGACACAACTATGACAGCATCGTCTGCCCTACCAGATTTATTGATGGCATTAGAATCCTTGGGCTATCGCCGTCTAGACATTATTGAAATGGCACAAAAGTTGGTGAATCAAAACCCAACCGCAGACGTATCTAAACTGGTTCCCCTGGCATTAAAAGAAATCAGCAAAGGCAAATAAAACAATGAACAATAACGACACAATTTTTGCACTTTCATCTGGGCACGGCAAATCAGGCGTTGCGGTTATTCGCATATCTGGCGACAAACTGCACGACGTATTTTCCACTTTTATAAACAAGCCTGAATTTACCCCACGCCAGGCATATTTTTGCAATCTTCACGACAATAATAATGACCTGCTGGATCAATGCCTGGCAATATATTTTCCTGCTCCACACAGTTTCACAGGCACTGACGTTATTGAATTACACACACACGGTGCACCTGCAACAATCAATGCGGTATTTGAATACCTAAAGACATTAGGCATGCGTCTTGCGACCCCTGGGGAATTTTCACGTCGTGCATTTTATAATAACAAAATGGACTTAGCAGATGTTGACGGTCTGGCGGCATTACTTGACGCCCAAACAGACCAGCAACGCAAACACGCCCTTAAATCAATGCTGGGTTCAGACAGCCAGATTTACAACACCTGGCGTAATCAGATGGTTGAAATATCGGCTTATGCTGCTGCTATCCTTGATTACAGTCCTGATGATTTACCAGAAAACATATCTGAAACAATAAAATCCAGAACATCAAAATTATACATTGAAATAACCAATGCATTAAAAAAATACAAAACATCACGTGCAATCCGTGGCGGTATAAATATTGCATTAGTTGGCGAAACAAACGTTGGTAAATCATCAATATTTAATTACATTGTTGGTTCTAATCGCGCGATTGTATCTGATATTGCTGGCACTACACGTGATGTCATATCTGCAAATCTTGACATTGACGGATACCTGGTAAATTTATCAGACACGGCAGGTCTGCGTGAAACAGACGATATAATTGAATCAATCGGGATACAGCGAACAAAATCAGAAATCAAAAACGCAGATATTGTCTTGCACGTTTACACGCCGGACACTGTTCCACTGTTACGCATAGATGAATCCCGCATTGGTCCAAATCCAAACATAAACATTGTGAACAAGTGCGACACAATTCCTCAATCAGAATACGACTATGAATTTGGTCTGCCCATATCTGCCAAGACAGGTATTGGAATGGATGATTTAATGGAAACAATCCGCAATAAAATTCACGAGATATTTGACACCACAGAAAACAGCCTTTGCATAAATGCCCGCACCAAAGAATTATTAGAAACTGCCCAATCCGAATTAGGCAACGCACTAAACGCTGGCGAAAATTACGACATATTTGCCGAACACACTCGCCGTTCTGCGGACGCAATTGGCAAGATTCTGGGCACAATCACGGCAAGCGAGGTTCTAGACAAAACCTTTGGGCAACTATGCCTAGGCAAATAACTCCCCAATCAGCATAGATAAAATTAAATAGAATAGTCTAGAAAAAAACAATCGGGAATCGTAGTGCACAAACGCTACATACGATTCCCGATTTAAATTATAATTTATTGAAAATAAAAGATAATAGTATAGATACGGGTGGGGACGATATCGTAGTGCTCAAACGCTACATAAGATATCCCCCCCACCCATAGATATGCCATCAGATTTTATTTTTATTCGTGGCGGTCAGGATACATTCCATCTATCAGATTCTGACGAACCACGTGATGTTTAACCTTTTGCGTGCCAGTCAAA
Source organism: Candidatus Enterousia sp. (assembly GCA_045613785.1). Classification (GTDB taxonomy): domain Bacteria; phylum Pseudomonadota; class Alphaproteobacteria; order Rs-D84; family Rs-D84; genus Enterousia. The sequence goes on from JAZLBQ010000026.1 coordinate 19,108, forward strand.
GGCAAATCCTCGGTTGTCATCGCAAAGTGTGTAACCCACTTATAACTGGCAACTTTTTTATTTGCTGCTGCAATTTCCGCCCCCAGTTTTTCGATTGTCATACCTGGTTCAACACTGAACACACCATATGAAACCGTTTTATCTTTGACCTTGTGTTCAAAGACAGCAACGTTTTTAACACCAGGGATTGTGATAAACATACCTTCTAATTCATCTGGATAAACGTTTTTACCACTGTCTAAAACGATAACCTGCTTTTTGCGACCAGCAAAATGCAATTCACCGTTTTTGTCCATTGTAACCATATCACCAGTATTAAAGAAGCCACGTTCATCAAAGATTTCTTTATTGGCTTCTTCGTTATTCAAGTATCCACCGAACACCTGATGTCCACGCAACCACAGAACACCAACGCCATCTTCGTTTTTATCACGAATTTCGCATTCATTATTCAGTGTTGGTCCACCAAAAGCGAACGGCAAACGTTTTTTAGTTGGCTTTGAAATACAGATTGGTCCAACAGTTTCGGTCAAACCATACCCCTGGATAAATGTCAACCCCAAACGTTCATAGAAAGTTTCAACCTCTGGCTTAGTTGCTGCACCACCTGCAATCAACAAGCGTGCACGTCCACCAAAGACATCCAAGATTGGTTTTTGGACTTTACGCACCAGCGCACCCAAACCAATTTTCTGCAATGTCTTGCCGTATTTCAATACAAAAGACACCAACCCCCATTTTTTCTGTGCTTTGACGTTATCAATAATTTTGTTCCGGAAAACTTCCCACAATCTTGGCACAGCTGGGATAACTTGTGGTCGGAATTTTTTAAAGTCCGCCATAATTTCCTTTGGATTGATTGTTGGCTGCAACAACACCCCTGCCCCATAGTGCAAAGTTGCCAAGATTTCGACTGCGAAACCGAACACGTGATACATTGGCAAAAATCCATACAGATAATCACCTGGTTTAATCCATTCAGCCATTGATTCCAATGAATTTGTGCATTCAACGATATTAAAGTGTGTCAACGGCACAACCTTTGGCTGCCCTGTTGAGCCTGATGTAAAAGACATTGTTGCAATATCCAAAGATTCTACTGCAGCAGGCTTTAAATCAGGGTTTATATCGCCATCTTTCTTGGTAATTTCATAGAAAGTAAATTTATCTGTTTTGTAAACAAAAGACTTTTCTGCACACACGAACTTACAGTCTGTGATTGTTGCCATATTGTCATATTCAAATGGGGTCAGATTTGTATCCAACAACAATACTGTCCCCCCCAGATACCAAATTGCGAATAACGATATTGGGAATTCTGGGATATTATGCGACAAGATACCAATTACATCGCCTTTTTTAACACCTGCTTTATCAAGTGAAGCGGCTCTAGCCTTTACCAAACCAATGAAGTCTTTATACGTAACCCCTTCACGCACCAGATATAAATTATCTGGATATGTCTGTGCTGTTTTTTCCAGCATTTGATACATATTCATAGTATAAAATTCCTTGTTGTTTTTTATATTGGACACGGATATTATACTCAGTAAACCAAGGAAATCAATTATGAAAATTTTGACATTAAATATAAACTCTATCCGTGCCCACATTGAAAGTTTCATTGACATTTTGCGTCGTGGTGAATACGACACAATCCTTGTTCAGGAATTAAAGGTTGAAACTGCAAACTTTCCACATGCCCTATTTGATGAATATGGATATAACGTGAAAGTTTTTGGTCAAAAGTCCTGGAATGGCGTTGCAACATTTTCCAAATTCTCCATCGAAGACGCTATCCTTGGCATGCCAAATTACGCAGATCCTAACGCCCGTTTTCTAGAATGTGTTGTTGACGGTCACGTTCGCCTGATAAACACATACATGCCAAACGGGGACACAGTTGAATCGCCCAAATTTCCATACAAACTAGAATGGATGCGTGCCTTTACAGATTACATATCCCAATATTTGGACAGTCCAGAACCTGTAATCATTGGTGGTGATTTCAACGTTGCAATCCAGGATCGAGATATCTGGAAGCCCAAAAATTACGAAGGCATTGCAATTTCTGCACCTGCCGCACGCAGCATTATGAACCAATGGCTAGACGCAGGCTGGACAGACGCCTGGCGTTCTCTGCACCCAGACGAAATAGATTATACCTGGTATGGCTATCGTGGCCGTGACACAGTCGGCAACAAACAAGGCCTTCGCCTGGACTACTTTTTGTGCAACAAAACTGCTACAAAAATGATAAAGAATTGTGAAATAGACCTTGAACCACGCCTGGCCACAAAACCAACAGACCACTGTGGTTTAATGCTTGAAATAAAATAAAATAAAATAAAATAAAATAAAATAAAATAAAACAGCACAACAAAGACCTAAATAGAATGGTAAAACCCCAACCATTCTATTTAATCTTTTGCTCTTTTCAAATCATCAAACGCCTGATATTTCTTATCGCTTGTTTCATAGTATTCATATCCTGCATTTCCTGCCGAATACATATTAAACAACTCTGTTGTTTTATTGACTGCGGCATCTATCATTTGTTGTGTTTGCTCTTTATCATAATTGATAACACGTGCATCACCATTTTTTAACTGCAAGAACTTCATCACAGGTGTTTTAGACAATTCTGTTGTTTCGATTGGAAATCCATCTGTTTGCAGGATATAAGCCTCTAATGGTAATTGTGGCATATTGCCCTGCTCTAATTGACTTTTTGATGGTGCAGAACCTGTTTTAATATCCATCACCACCCCGTCCCAGAATCTATCTGCCTTGGCACGAACTGTTCGTCCAGCAATTTTTACACTACCCTCTTTTTCAATTCCTGGGTTTTGAATATCTTTCAGTGCCTCGGACACCACGGGTGCTATTTCATAAAACCGCTTTCGCCAGAAATGAAACAACACACTATTTGTTCCCAGCAATTCACGAGCCTTATTCTCCATTTGAGCCGCCAACACATCAGGATTCCAATCGGTTGCATCTTCGATAACCTTGTGAACCAGATTTCCAAAATCACGTCCATCGACCCCGACCCAATAATCGTCCAATACCCTCAGTCTTAAAATATGCTTTACATAAAAAGCGTATGGATTATGAATTAAATATTCCAGTTCTGTCACATATACATCAGACCAATCTGCTGGTGGTGTTGGCACAGAATAATCCAAACTCTGCATTTTCACATTATCTAATTTTGCCACGGCCTGTGTAATATCTTTATTTCTGTCAAACTTTCCTTTGGCCACAATCACACGTGAAATAAATCTAGACTCGGCGGTTTGCACCCCACCTGAAACAGTGCTTCGCAGCCACCAAACCTGTGAACCACAGGACAGATTCATAAAATCCAACGACTGCAACGAAACCTTGCGGTCAGGCGACGGCAATCCAATTTTTTCAGCCAAATGCCAGGGCAGCCAGGCATTTTCATAACCACGTGCCGGAAACATTCCATCATTTAGTCCTGTTAAAATCACAACATCTGCGGTCTGCATTCTGGATTCGATTGTTCCCAGCACAACGACCTGTGCTTTATCGTCCATAACCCCACGCACAGACACATTTGATATGGCATCTAAAACAAAAGCACGTGCATCAACCAGACTCAACTGCACACCAATTGCAGCCAACGCATCTGAAACCTTTTTAATTTCAATCCATATCTGCACAGATGTTGCATCGTCCACCACAAAGTTCGGTGTAAATTCCGCCTGATGTTTTTGAACAATCAAAGAAATCGTATCAAATAAATTGTGTTTGCATTCTGCACAAATTTCATCAAATTCATTTGAAGACGTTTCAATCCATCCATCAATCATATTCAGCAACGCCCGCCCTGTTGCGGTCATTGTTCCTGGGACACCACCTGAAAAATCAGCCTTTATTCCCCGACTTGCCAATTCTGTTGCAATACGTTGATTTCCGGCTGCGTCAGGTGTTATAACTAAAACTGTTTTATTTTCATCTAATGCCCTTTGTGCAATTTCTGCAACGGCTGCAGCCTCGACTGATTCACGTGAACATTCGACCAAATGACAGTGCGACAAATCTACATCACTATTCATCACTGAAACATCATTTCCAAAAGCCTTATTCATAAAATCAATTGCAGATGGTCCAACATCAATCGGCACAACATCATCAGCCTCTAAGCCCAGTCTTGATAAAAATTTATATTCAGAATTATATGGATTTGTATTTAATTGAAAATCCTGAACACGCCCCGATATTTTTCCAGACAAAATTATTCGTCCATGTGGTTGCTTGGCAATTTCAACCATCAAATCAGCTGTCGCTGGAACACTAGCAGTTGACGCACAAACAACAACCAATTTATATCGATTCAAATAATCTTTCCAACGACGAATATCCCTATTTTTAGCCATTGCAGATGTCAATCTTCCGCCTGCATAATCATTCATAAAAGTTGACATTATGCTTAAAAATCTGGCCTTATTTTGAAAATGTCGTGCATACTTTTCATCAACCAATCCCGCCCAGTCAACAGTTGCAACATCAATTCCTTCATTTTCCAGATAATCGCACATACGCACTAAATCTCGTGCCAATGTCAAAGCAGTTGTCCAGTTTCCAACACTTGCATCTGCGACCAGCAATCTAGCCATTAAAACAATACGTTCAGTATTTGAAATAATATCCCTAGAACGAATATCTTCCCAGTCTTCATCATTTGGGTTATCAACCCCTTCCCCCAGCGCAACCAACTGTGGCAAAATCACAGCACCACCAGACTTTTGCACAATCATTTTTTCGACTGTTCGCACAGCACGACGACTGGGCAAGAAAATCAGCATATCTGCCAACGCCACCCCAGAAGCACTGATAAGTTTCCACAACGCCTCTGAAATCTTGGCAGGATTAGTTGCGTAAAAAACGCTATGATTATTTGACACCCAACGTTTCCTTTATTTTTTCCAAACCTGTTTTCTTTTCTGCAGACGTCATTAAAACTTCTGGCAACATTGCTCCATGTTCAGTATGCAGAATTTCGATCTGTTTAGTTTCACGAACTTTTTTATCTTTTTTTGTGTAAACAATCTGATAAGGGATTGCATTTGCATCGCAAAAATCCATCAAATCCAAATCAGCATCTTTTGCACCAATTCGTGAATCAATCAATATAAACAGACGCTTTAATTGACTTCTGCTCAACAAATATTCTTCTAAACGTTTCAGCCATCTCATTGCATCGACTTTGGACACTTTGGCATAACCATAGCCCGGCAAATCAACAATCATCACCCTATCGTCCAGATTAAACAGATTTAAACTTTGTGTTCGCCCAGGGGTATTAGACGTTCGTGCAACAGGCGTTCCGACGACTGCATTTATCAACGACGACTTTCCAACATTACTACGTCCAATAAAAGCATATTCTGCGAATTGCGTCTTGGGCAACGACTTTACTGTTTCGAAACTGCCAACAAATTTAATCATCTGCACCCTCTTTTTCTAGCAAGCGTTTATAAGCTTCTTTTTTTGAAATTCCTGTCATTTTTGCTAAATCTGCCGCTGCGGATTTCATCGAAGTCAATGCGATATCATTGACAATTTTTGATATTTCATCATCAGTCATTTTAACTTCTGGTCGTGGTGCGACGACTATAACGATTTCGCCACGTGGCGGAGTAATATTCATCAATTCCGCCGGATAGCCTATAATAGTTTCTTCATAGATTTTAGTAATTTCACGAACAATTGCAATTTTTCGTTCTGGCATAACCCGTGCCATATGTTCGATTGTTGCCATAATTCTATTTGGGCTTTCATAGTAAATAATTGTATGCGGTATTTTATTATCATCACGCAGTTTTTTTTCATCAAAGAATCCACAAAATGTAAATCTGTCTGTTGGGAATCCGCTCAGAACCAATGCACTAATTGCTGCCACAGGCCCTGGCACAACAAAGACAGGCAGTCCTGCCTCTCGTGCTGCCCTGACGATACGAAACCCAGGATCAGAAATACCAGGCATACCCGCATCACTAACTGTTGCGACTGCCATACCGGACTGAATTTTTTCAATAATTCCTGGCACTGCATCACGTTCATTATGTTCGTGCAAAGAAATCCGCTTTGTTTTTATATCAAAATGACTGGCCAATTTGCCAAAGACCCGTGTATCTTCTGCGGTAATCAAATCAACATTTTGCAAAACTTCTATTGCCCGTGGCGACATATCCGCCAAATTTCCTATTGGAGTTCCAACAATGTAAAGCCCTGATTGCATTAAAAATCCTTTTATAGTAAAATGATACAGAATAAAATGGATTTTTCAATGTATATAAACAGAATTTTTGCATATTTAACAACTGCCGTTATCCTGGCTGGCTGTGCTGGCACTGACAACCAAGACACCACATCAATCGATTGGTTTGATGCCCACGACGCAATGCAGACAGGCACACCAACATTGATGTATGGCCAACTATCTGACGGCTATGGAACACTTGAATCAACCTCTGACGATTCTGAACACACAATCGCAGTCCTATTGCCACTATCTGGTCAAAATGCATCTGTTGGAAAAACGATACGCACTTCGGTTGAAGCAGCAGTTTTAAAGAACGCACCAAAAAATCTGTCAGTCTTATTTTATGACACATCTGAAAACCTGCCTGAAACAATCAACACGGCTCTATCAGAGAATCCAGAAATTATTGTAGGCCCTGTATTTTCCGACTCGGTCAAGACACTAGCCCAACAAAAGCCTGCAAACCTGCCGGTTATATCATTTACATCTGATGCATCAGCCCTGGGCGATGGTATTTTAACAATGAACCTTATGCCAACAAATGGCGTTGAAACAATCGTCCACCAGATGAAGGCAGACAATACAAATCAGTTTGTAATTCTAGCACCAAATACAACATCTGGAAAATTATTGGCAGGCACTGCAAAAAACGCTGCCCAGATATATGAATTACCACTGTCTGGAATAATCTATTATACCCCTGGCGACCCCGACTCTATTAAAACCGCCAGTCAAAGTGCCGCAATGCACAACGCCCGCACAGCGGCTCACACTCGTGCCCGCCAGGTATTATCTGATATTTTAATAAACGAACGCTTGACTGCATTGGAACGCAGCAGTCTAAACACTCAACTGGAAAAACTGTCTAAAACAGAAACCGTTGGTCGTGTTCCTTATGACGCTGTCCTATTCCTAGGCAATGGCGATGACACAAAATCATTAGCATCATACTTACGCTATTTTGATGTTCCTGCAAATAGCACAAAATTCTATGGCACAACAATGTGGGACGGCTCTGACATAACATCTGACCTGACAATGTCTGGGGCAAAATTCGCAACATTGCCTGACACAGCCCCTGAATTTATCAAGATTTATGAACAGATTTCAGGCACACAACCTGACAAACTAGCATCATTTGGCTATGATGCCGCCAACCTTGCAATTGGAATGATTTATTCTGATAAATCAACCGCTGCATACCTACTAGACCCCAGCGGTTATATCGGCAGCAACGGCTTATTCCGTATACAACCAACAGGTGCATCTGAACACGCCTTGCGTATTGTTCAGTTAAACGGCACAGGAACACCGATTGAAATCAAATCTGCCCCAACAGACTTTCAATCACCATTGTATAACATCGAACAGCGGCACATAACACCTGCCCCTGCAATGGCTTTGGAAACCCCTGGCATTGACCCAGACAATTACGTAAAACTGCCTGAACGCCTACGCAGCAAATACCGCAGCAAAACCATTGGGACAAACATTTCCATTGCCCCAACAGTCCGCAAAAGTGAAATTGTTGCGATTCTCCCCGAAGACGACAGCGACACAATTCAATCAGAAAACTATACACCCGTAAAACTAGAATCTGTCTCACGCAGTTATATCGAAGAATACGAAATCTACGAAGACTAACGGAAAAACCTATACAATTTACCCCCAAAAAAAACGGGGGTGTTTTTTTGACAAACAAAATAAAAAAATACCCACATAGCGTGGGTCGGGAGTATGCTTGCACTAATCGAACAGAAAACAAACAAGAATTTTCCAATTTAATGCAACTGGTAAAAGAGTTTAAAGAGAAATGGTTAATATCTTGATTTTTTTAATTGATTAAATAATTCGTATTCTATTCCATAGGAACTGATTTCTGTTGCGGATTTATGGTATGCTTTGTCGTTTATATGAGCAGGTACATACGTAGCACGATCAATATACTGAATTTGTGGTCCCAATGCACCTTGGCGTGGTTTTTGATAATCTAATGCATGGTGTATTTCGTGTGCTAATACGCTAACCATGCTATAAAAGAAATCGTTTTTATCTGGATGATGTTTTTTTACGTTCGTGATATTTACACGTACAACTGATGATTTATATGCGTTTGGGTGTTTTTCTAGATCTTTGAGAAATTCATCCAAAAGTTCTTTCTTTTCTGTTTCGGATATATTTGATGGAAAAGTTATGCTATAGGCGTGCGTGTGAAAACCATCGGTAACATCGTATCTGCCATTTGGTTTTACATCAGAATTTTCCCAATCAGTTATGACTTTTGAATCAATATAGCAGTCATATTCTTTGCAAAAATCTTTAGTTAAGGCATTAAATAAAGCATTATAAGCATCGATTATGCTACTTTCATCAGCCTCACGAGCAGCCACAACCAAATCTTTATGATTGTTTAATCTGCGTATCCAATCGGCAGAAAATTGTTTAGCCAATATGTATATATTTACTGTTCCTGCTTTGAATTTATCGCGTATTTTTTCTGGATTTTCATTGTTTTTGAACATTTGACTTAATTCTCTGTCGAATGTATCAAATTCACCTTTTATATAATTCAAATCCTTACTAACAGCGAACAATGTAATAGGCAAATTTTTTGGCCTGTATTGATCCAATGAAATCGCTTTTGTAATTTTTGTGACCAATTCATCCGGTGAAAATTTGGTTAATAACCTGTTGGCAAAACCATCAATATCATTCATTTGTTTAAGTATACTATCTTTTTCATTTTGGTTTTTGGCGGCTTTATATTGTTTTAACAAATCAATGGTTTGTAATGCAGAGTTTATTTCAAGATTTTCATTATCCATATTAAATTCCTTTGCGTGAATTATATCATAAAGCTTTGTATATTAAAATTATATATAGAGAGGGAGGATCCGAACGGGGCAAACCATTGGAAATCTTGACTGTTCGAAGATTGGTAAAATTTAGTGTTTTTTAGATATGATTTTTTCGAACAAGTAAAAGCATTGGAAATCTAAAAGAAAACCGCACTTTAATGGTGCGGTGTATCTTTTGGTGGGAGTGGCTGGATTCGAACCAGCTCAGGCTTAAGCCAACAGATTTACAGTCTGCCCCGGCTCTCCAACTCCGGCGCACGCCCAATCCTTGGTGCGGGCAGCGGGAATCGAACCCGCATTTCAAGCTTGGAAGGCTTGCATACTAGCCTTTGTACTATGCCCGCAACAAAATCAAAGCCATCTGATTATATACGAAATGAAAACAAAATCAAGAACAAAGTAAAAGAAGAATAAAAATAAATTCCTGCCCCACCCAAATCCTGAGTTTAATGAAATTAAATAGAATGATTTAGATGCGGACAGTGCCGTCCCCGCAGTGTCCACAAGCGACATAAGGGAACGGCACCGTTCGCAGATGAATTATTATATTTAATTTACCGCAATGGCGGGAAACAATCACCCCCCACTTCCGGACAACAGTTAAATCCTAAATCAGCCATGTCGGTATATACTTCACCTGGACAACAACCATATTTATCTGGTTGTGCACCATAATCACAGACCGGCATATCACTAGGACGCATTGCATCACGATTAGCCCCTGTTAAAACACCAAAAGCAAAGCCTACAAAAAAAGCAATTACAACTGAAACTATTGAACAGATGTTTTTCTTCATCTTTACGCCCTTTGTCTTGTGTTACTGTTGTTTAAATGGTGGGAAACATTCATTGCCACCGTCTTTTGGGCAACATGCAAAAACGGCATTTCCCAAATCTCTGAATATTTCATCGCCACAGCAACCAAATTTATTTGGCTTTGAACCATCTGCACAAAGCCCTGCATCTAAATTGGCTAATTCCTTTTCAACTTCGGCCTGAATCTTGGCATTTTCTGCTGCGATTTTTTCTTCTTCAGTCATCGTATCTTCTGGAGCTACTTCTTCTGCACTTGCAACTTCTTCGGCCTTAACCTCTTCTTCTGTGGTTGAATTTTCTGGATTTTCTTCAACCTCTTGTGCTTTTTCCTCTGTTTCAATCACAACCATAGACGTCGCACTAGAACGTCTTGATGCAGCAACCTTGGCACATTTGCGACGATAATCCGCCTTTAACTTGGTTAGTTCTGCAATTATTTCATCATCAGGATCCACAATCTGCACCAATTCAGTAATTTTGTTTTGAATATCAACACAAGTCAAACGCTGAGAAACATTAACTGTTGACACATCATCAGCCCATGCATTTATTGCAAAAATACAGCCGAACAAGACAATTAGTTTTTTCATTTTTTTTCCTATTGTTCATTGATTATTTTTTCGACTTCCAAGATAAAATCAATCGCAGGTGCAGTCAGTTTTTTCGCAGTTTCGAATATTTCTTCGGCTGCCATCTGCATATTCAAACGTTTATACGTTTCAACAACTTCGATTGTATCTTCTTGACTAAATTCATCATCTGTTATTGCCCGTGCAATTTCCAGTTCTTGCTTTGCCAATTCAACATACTTTTCAGAGTTTTCCGCACATCCCCGTTCGGACAAATTAGCATAGATTTTTGCACGCATAATTCTGTCATCAGAAATAGTATTTTCTGCTGGCAATTTTTCCAACAATAACTCTTCTACAATGACACAAGTTGGTTTTGGTTCTATCTGAATTTCTGGCACAGGGTTTGTTGTTTCTTCGACCTCTGCTGCAATAACTTTTTTTGAACTACTGAACCCCAGTCCAACCATTATACCACATACAAACAATGCAAGCAGTCCCATAATTCCCCAGAATTTTTGAGCCTTGGTATGAACAATTTTATATTGTTGTTTTTGTTTTTTCATTTAACTCTCTCCCTTAGTTTTATTATTGTTATTCCACGATTCCGTTGTTGATTGTAATTCTACGATCTGCCCGCTGTGCCAGATTCATATCATGTGTCACGAACAGCATTGCCATTTTATTCTTGCGTGCTAAATCCAGCAATAAATCGAACACCGCCCCTGCATTATGCGGGTCAAGACTGCCAGTTGGTTCATCTGCCAACAAAATATCAGGATTGTTTGCCAAGGCTCGTGCCACTGCCGTTCGTTGTTGTTCACCACCACTCATTTCACCAGGATGATGAGATGCACGATGTGCAACATTTGCAGCCCGCAACAATTTCATTGCCCTGGCCCTGGCGACATTTTCTTCGACGCCATTTGCCAGCATTGGCAACATGACATTTTCCAATGCGGTAAAGTCAGCCAACAAATTATGTCGCTGATAAACAAAGCCTATTTTTTTACGACGAACCTGAGTCCTTCTTTCTTCGTCCATTCTTTGAACAGGCATACCGTTTATCAAGATACTGCCACCACTTGGCTTGTCCAACAGTCCTACACATTGCAACAAAGTAGATTTTCCTGACCCAGACGAACCAACCATTGCAACAATTTCACCACGATGCAAATCAAATCCCCCACCACGCAATATATGCAAAGGCTGTCCGCCTTCGACAAACGTGCGTTTAATATCCCGCACTGACATAACCACGTCACCAGACTGTACCTTTGACAAAGACTCTAAAATATTCGCCATTTATTCCCGCCCATTATTCTTATTTAGTTCTATCTGTGCCACAGCCTGCTTTAATATATCACGAAATTGTGGCGCAACCACATGCCCAACTCCATACCAAATGCCCTTCAGCGCTTCTTGGGTATCAACATCCATCTGGTCTTTGGTTCTATTCAGATAATATTCAATATCTTCGGGCGAAAAACCAAAGGCAACCCCATGAATAAAATCCAACTCCAAATTATTTAACAACTTATCTGCATATTGCGGAAAGTTCTTTTTTGCATCCTGCACTTTTGCTGGCTTTATCGAAACATTTGCCAATTCTGGATTCAGACGCTTTATTTCATCTACATAACGCTTCATCTGAACACGCCAATTGTCCTTATTTTGCAAAATATAATTTTCTAAATCTGCAATTTCCTGTTCTGAATATCGCGTATCACCAACCACTATTTTACGCACCGCTTTTTGATAATCTTGCAGTCTGTACATATACCCATATCGCATCATCAAACCAAATGGACTTAATCCATCTGGCAACTTATATTGATAATAAATCTTGAATGGTAATTTTACCCCATGCTCCACAAACATCTTTTCTGCATCCAACGCACTAGACTGATACTCGCCCCACTCTGCATTAAATTGTTCCAGCATAATTTTGTTAAAAAGCAATTCTGTTTTCTTACTCATTTCTCAGCACCTCAACCGGGTCTGTATTTGCCGCTTTCCACGCTGGATACAGCGTCGCCAAAAATGCCAACAATATTGCAATCAGCGCAATACCCAAAACATCTGTCCACACCAACTTTGATGGCAACTCTGACAGATAATATAATTCCGCCGGGAACAAATCCCGTCCTGTCAACCATTGGAAAAACTGTCGTATTGGTTCAATATAAATTGCGACCACCACCCCCAGTATTGTTCCAAATAACGCCCCAATAATTCCAATTGATGTTCCTGACAAAACAAAGATTTTCATCATAGACCGACGACTGACCCCAAAAGTTCGCAACACTGCAATATCTTTGTTTTTATCTTTGACCAGCATTACCAACGACGAAACTATATTAAAAGCCGCCACAATAACAATCAGCAACAAGATTAAAAACATAACATTTGATTCGACCTGCAACGCCCCAACAAACCCACGATTTAAATCACGCCAATCACGGACAACAAATCCTTCGGGCAATAACCTTGCCAAACTTTCCACAACGACTGTTGTATCTTCTGGGTCTTCCAAGAAAACATCAATATGTGTTACACTATTTCCGATATTTAGATACTTTTGTGCAGTTTCCAGCGGCATAAAGATATACCCAGAATCATATTCATACATACCCATAAAGAAAGAACTCATCACCGGATAAGACATAATTCGTGGCATTGACCCAAAAGGTGTTGGTGTTGCTGCATTTGCCGATACCAATGAAATTTTATCCCCCATCGTGACACGCAACGCACGTGTAAGCGACGCCCCTGCAACCAATTCACCATCAGATATAGCAGACAAATCCTTACCATAAATACGTGTTCCATTTTGTGTTTTTTTTGCCAAATCAGACATACGAATACCACGAATCATTGCCCCTGTGTTATTACCATTGGCTGTGGCCATAACCTGCCCTTCTGCGATTGGCACGATACCGGTTGCCCGTTGTTCAACAACCTTGTTTTGTTTAATTTTGTCGATTAGGAAATCAAAGTCAGCAATTGCACCATCTTGATGATAGACAACGACATGTCCGTTCATTCCCACGATACGCCCTAACAGAGTCTCGTGAAAACCACCCATTACAGACATCACAACAATCAAGGTCGCAACACCTAACATGATACCAATCAGCGACACCCAGGAAATCACAGAACCGAATCCCCGTTTTTTTGCCCCCAAATATCTAAAAGCGATTTTTCTTTCCAGTTTTGAAAACATCAGTTTTTATCCTTATTCACTCAAAAAATCACGCAACGCATCACCAATCAGTTCATTTGCCTGTCCAATTTGAGCAGGTCCATCAACAATTGAAATCACACGTGGCGACATAAAGACAACCAGTTCTGCAAAAGGCGACACCAATGTTTCAGGTGTTGTCACAAACGAATGCGTTGGAATACCGATAATCACATAGTTATCCCCAACACTTGTTGGCAAATTGAATGAGCTCAATTCTCCCTGACTTGTTCGCAACACGATTTTTGCATCAATCTTATCACGACCACCAAAGTCCCCATATTTTCCGGTTGCCCCAACAATTAAATCTGTTTCCAATCGTTCTTCACGACCACATTGTCCGATATCAAATCTTGATTGCCAACCATTTGGTATAGCAAACGTTCCTTGAGAAATTAAAACAACATTTGCCTGTTGTGCTAAAAATTCCTGCAAAGTTTTTGTATTGATTTCAGGACCTACGACCAACGCACGTCCAACGACACCTGGCACAGACATTTTAATATTCTTTTCACCGAACGCTGGCAATAAATTCATCCAAACAATTGGGTTATCTGTTCGTGGATAGACACGATAAACATCGATATCCCACGCCAACATATATTTCTTTCCAGAAACATCTGCGATAATCCTTGCGACCTCACGTTCAGTCTGATAATTTCCTTCAAAGACCAACGTTTTATCTTGCCAATCAACAATTAGATTACGCATATCTGCACCATGCATTGCGTCCAGCAACGCCATAATAATCGTTTCATCTTGTGGCATTTTAATCAGCCACTTTCCACGATGCATCAAATGCAATTCGCCATTTTGTGCATCATAGGAATAATAAGCACGTCCCATTTTTGCCATCAATTCAACAGCATCAGACAACGCCCCCGATGAAATAGTCCCTGAAATTTTTTCAAATAACTGTTCATCTTCTACAACTGCAATATCTGTTCCGTCCAGCAATTTATCCAACGCCCGTTTAACAGTCAAATCCTTGAATTCATAGTCTGAAACTTTCAACTCTGGCAGTTCATCACCCACCCCCAGACGTATCATTTCAATTTTTTCAGCAGGCACAACCGAAACCACACTTTGATTATTCCAATCAACTTCACACCGCTTTGGCAGCTCTACCGAAAAGCGTCGTGCAGTATCTGTTGTCAAGGCTGCTTTTTTTGGAAAGATTGGCACAGAATTTTCATCGATTACCAACTCGTCAATAACAGTGATATTATCAATAATCTGCACAGGCTTGTCTTCTTGAACACAGGCCGCCATTGCGAAACAACAAATCACCCAAGATAATTTTTTTAATGCTCTCATACCCACTTCCTTTCGATTAGACCCTATCAGATATTCATAACCCTTTCAAATTCTTCCAACGTCATTTCATGTATAGGCTTTTGCGTTGGTGTTACTAAATCACGCACACGTTCAAATTGTGCTGCAAAGCGATTTATCAGCCCGACAATTTCTGGGGTCAGATTTTTATTCTGTGCAATCAAACGTCGTCCATACTCTACAACATACTCTAACACATCAGCCATATAAAATCGCCCGACATAGTTTTCCATTGCAATCCCACCCTTTTGGACACAGATTGCAGACATCATCATTGCGGTCTGATTATAGTAATTTGCCAACTTGATAAACTGCTGAACAGTCACAGCCATACTATTGTCCTTTCTCTCTTTTTTTACATTATAAAAACTATTGCCCCCATAACGCAATTAAATTATAATATAAACCATGAGAATAAAAATTCTAAGCATCTTTTTATGCATTGCTTTAACTTCATGTGCCTCTGTAAACCAAGGCAGTATTGACGACGCAACTGTTTTAAATTGGGAAAATGAAGCGGTTACTACCGAACAATTCGTCCGTGACCACAAATCATGCCTGGGAATAGACCGCCCGTCATACCAGCCACGCTCACGCATTGCGAAATTACTGGCCCCTAACCAGTCTGCAATGATGCCTGATTGGGACGGTCTGTGGGTAACCTTTCAATCAAACGAATATCGTGACGTTGGGCAACGCAGCCTGATGAGTGTCCCCCGCAACAGTTCATCACGCACCGTTGGTGCATACCGCCGTTGTATGTTCCGCCGTGGATATTTATTACGTGCAATGTAAAAAAAACAATCCCGAACAGGGATTTTTTTATTCTCAAAAACAAACGCAAAATAGATGATGAATTTCTGGTGCCCGCAGGGTGCCAGAAAATTATCAGATATTGCGTATTGTGCAAATTTTACGATGGGCGTGTATTGAACATACATAACCTGAGTAAAATTAAACAAACGCAAAATAGATGGTGAATTTCTGGTGCCCTAAGCAAGAATCGGACTTGCGACTCGTCCTTACCAAGGACGTGTTTTACCACTAGACTATTAGGGCGACAAAACTTTTTTTCAATTATACGAAGCCACAAGAAAAAATCAAGGATAAAAAATAAAGAATCCTAAACGTTTAAATGAAATTAAATAGAATGATTTAGATGCGGACAGTGCCGTCCCCACAGTGTCCAGAAGCGACATAAGGGAACGGCCCGTTCGCAGATGAATTATCAACAAATAAATGAAATTAAATAGAATAGTTTAGATATGTGAAAATCCGTTGGCGTAATGTATTGAACATACATGAGCCAACGGATTTACGCATAGATGAATTATTATATTTAATTTTACTCGATACAACAGTTGACGGCATTCCTAACCCAGTTCTTTAACTTGCCCATACCACTCTTTTTTTCAGCCTTTGCGGTTTCAGGTGGACATTCAGCAGTTTTTACTGATTCTGATTTTTTTGTTGCTTTGGCTTCTTTTTTTTCGCCGGTCAGCATCCCCATATTCAATCCCCAGAACATACAATACAATTCATAGGATTGATCAAACAAAGAATACGCAGTTTCTTTATCCCCTGCAGCCAAGGCTTTAGTTCCAACTTCGAACACACGCATAGATGCCGCCAACAAGTGCTTTGAAATACACCAAACCTCACCTTCATAAGAAGGGATAATTTTCAGCATTGCATTTTTACGCATTTCACGGACTTCGTTTATCAAGTCATAGAATTCTGTCTTGCCAGTTTTTGCACCTGAAAACATTAAATGTTCTTCGATAGAAATCAGGTTCATAATACCGATTGTCAAATCTTGGTCGCTAGACAAATCTTTTGGATTTACTTTTTTTGCGGCATCTAACTTTTCGACAAATTCCTGAACAGATTCAATTTTTTTCATACCTCAATCCTTTTAATTTACATACAACCAATCATCAACCAACTAGCCAACAACAATGCTACAATAGGCAAAACTACTTTTTCAAACGGAAAGTGAGCATGTCCACCATTTTTATTTTTCATCCACTGATATAATTTGCCTACCAAGACAAAAATCAATGCCCCACACAAAGTTCCAAACAACACAGGGTCCATAACGAACGCCCCACAAATTGTTACAGGGTTATATTCGACGACGCCCATATAAACGAACCCGATCATTGCAACAGACAACAAAATCACGAATGCATCACGTCCACGGAAATGCCATTTTTTCTTGTCCATAAATTTCAAGGTCCAATACCCCAGCAAAGTCAACAATGCCCCAGCCCACAAACCAACAACTGCATCAGGCACGCCCAAGCGTCGTGCGATATCCAACCCTGCCCCAATGGCGATTGTGCAAACCGGGCACGCCGGATTAGCCAAAAGATTTCCTGGCATCAACGCAATCAAAGCCAACAAAAATTTACGCATAACCTTTCCTTTTACTGCTAAATCGTTAGCATTATACAAAATATATAAAAGATAAGTCAACCCCCACAAATCAAAAACCACCTTCTGCTTGCACCCCTGCATTTTTATGCTATAAACTCTATGTAAAGTTTTTTTATAAAAATATTCCTAAAAATTTGATATAATTATAGTTATGAGATATATCACTTTATTTTTTATAATATTTCCATTTGTCGCATCGGCGAATGCACTGCCGCTGGATGATGCATTGCGTGCCACATACACCGCATGCGTTGGTATTGATGATGAATTGACTGACCTGAAAACAATGGCCGGGATAAATACTGCAATTACATCTGTTGGAACGGCGGCCGGTGTTGGTGCAACGGTCACAGGGCTTGTAAAAGCCAACAAAGATAAACAAATTGAAGTAAAACTGGAAAAACTGCGCGAAATTGAACAAAAAAATCCAGACCTACAATCCACAAATGCTGAATGGGATAATTTTGAATCCGGCCTGACAACAGAACTGGCCAATGCAAAAATAGAGGTTGAAAAATATCAGGCTGAAATTGAAAAACTGAATAAGCAATCAAAAAAATTGGGTAATTGGCGGACAGGCCTGATGGCGGGCGCAACCGCAACCAATGTGGCTGGTGCAATTATTGCCGGCACAAATAAAGTAGATGGCGACCTGAAAACGCAAATAGACAATTGTATCGGCAGTGTCAAAACCCTGCAAAATTCCATTATGCAGGCACGAATAAATGGCGAAGATGTGTCCGAGGCAGAAACAATCGCATCCGCATGCGTCGAATATGAATATGTCGATGTGTCCAAAATAAACAATCGTGCCAAGGGCGCAATGATTTCATCCTCCGTTGGTGCTGCGACTGGATTGGCCGGAACGATTACATCCGCCACAGCCAATTCAAACAAAATACGCAATGCCCAGGGTGATGCAGCACAACAAAAAGAAAAAAATCTGAATACTGCCTCAAATGTGTTGGCGGGCGCAACAACTGTGGCTTCGGCAACAGCAACTGTATTCAACGCGACACAGATATCCGCGATAAAAAAAGTAGCAAGTGTTGCCGAAAAATGTACGGGGGTATTGAAATGAAGAAAACCCTGATTGCATTTTTGTGTACATTTATTGCGTTACCTGCGGTGGCTGATAATTATATCAAATTCAAGGCATCCGCAATCGAAGATACGATAAATACAATGGTGCCAGAATCACACCGCGCGTCCGCAGCAGACGAATATCAAAAACAGATGGATTCAACCACCGGTAAAATATCTGTTATGGGTATTTACAAGGTTTGTGCAGCCGCCGGGTTCAATATAAATAACACAAATGGATATAACGGTTGTCGCCTGTTTATAAATACAATCGCAGAAAAATCTGGTTTTGGCTCTGGCAGCGCAACCCAACAAAATTGTGCAAACAAGTTCAATGGCATTTGGGCTTTATCCCCCGATGGCACAGAACAATGTGTTGGCAGAGACGGCCATAAATTGGTATATCACGCATCATGTGATGGTGCGGGTGACGGTTGTATACGGGATTTTTCATCCCTGCAAACCCAGGAACCAAATGCACGCGAATTTATACAGGCATACGGACAACAAAAGAATCTGCAATTTACATGTTGGTATACATATGACAATCGTCGTGGCATAACCAGCCCACTGGGGCAAGATTACATAAAATGTAGTGCCGGTGGTAAATCATACGAATTTGAATTTGACGATTTGATTCAGGACCCAAGTAAAACCGCGGTTGAATCTGAAAATACAGCCCTGTGTGAAATGTTTGGTGGTAAAATTGTAAAAAATCCAGACAGCAGTATTGAAAAACAATGGCAATCGTGCGAAGTATCAAGGGAAATTTGCAATGGCCCACTACATAATTTGGCAGTCAAAATCGGACACAATGTAATGTACCAGGGATACTGCCGCCTGTCACGCACAGTAACAGAAACATCGGTCGTTGGTCTGAAAACATTACCAGGTGTGGACAGTCGTATATTCTATAACACAGGCGCCCAAATGCGTGCCGGCATGGCCAAGGAACAAACCGAAGAATATCTGCGCACAAAATTCCCAAATGAAACATATGTAAACTGTGACCCAAATCCAAAAATATTGAACGAAGGCTTTGGAATTGACCGGGACTATGTCATGACCTGTACCGTTGGCAGTAAACAGGTTGATTTCATATTCCATGACCTGACCGAGGGGGCGGATTATAAAGCAGAATCTGGCGAAGCAAAAATGGCATGTGCAATTGTGTCCGAGCGTCTTAACGGACAAAACTGCCATGGTTTGGACCAAGCTGCATGTACAGACCTGGGCAACAAATTAAAGCAAATGGGGCGTCGTGGCACAGACTATAAACCCGAACAAGGTGGCTGTATATTACTAGACACACAAAACGAAGAACTGGTTAATCTGGGATTGGAAATTGCGGGCGGTGTTGCATTAACAGTCCTCACAGGTGGCTATGGCGCAATTGCTGTCGTTGCCTCAATTGCAACAGATATTGGCTTTGAACAACTGAATCAATTGCTACGCAAAATTCCCTATAACGACTATCTAGAGTTTATGGAACACGCCAATAAATGTAGCGACACCGACACCAGCATTGAAAATCAGTATTGCGCTGGGAATGTTCTGAATAAATATTTTGCATTAATTGCGGGCAGCATGGATAATCTGGCGCCTGAAATCCAGCAACGTGCAAGTGATAAATTACAATCCATGATGAGAATTCTTTCAGATCCCGAAATCCTAACAACGGTTGATTTGTCTCACATTTCGGTTCAAAAGCGATCACGAAACCTGGCTTCGTTTGGTGCACTGGGATTATTATGGCTGGCAAACCCTGATAAATGGGCAACCAAGGCCGATGATTTAATCCGCCAAGCCACAAAAATGGGAAAAACTATCAACAAAATTGATAATGTCGTTGACGCTGCGCGTATGTTTGGACGCACCAATCTTGATGATATTGGTGTTTATTCCAAGGGGTGGAGTGCTTTTCCATTGGAAGGATACAATAAATTCAAAATAAAGGAAATAAGTTATCCAGGTGAAGCCGATGATGTACGTAGGGCCTTAGAATCTTCTGTGCCTAAAAAACCAAACCAAGCATTCTTAGGTGTAAAAGACGACTATATTTACATAACATATGCAACAGATTTAGATCAGATGCGTCCTATATTCAACAGATATGTATCTGGTTCTAGTGTCGATAATGTTGCCGAAGCAACAATAAAAATTCCAGCTGGAAAACAGGGGGCGGCAGATATTATCCACAGAAGCGGAAACTCGGATGGTCTTACCGGATGGGAACCTGTCGAGACAATCGGTGATATAAAGACACCTACATATAACCAAGCTTACACATCGCCATCAAATACAAGCACAAGCAAAAGGTCTATTGTTGACGATTTGTTGGAGGAAAGACGCAAAGCACAACAGGTATCTGTTCAAACACCGCAAACAACAGCAACAACCCAAAAATCGTTCTTAGATATTGCACGTGAAGCCGATGAGGCGGGTCAAGCAAGAATAGACGCATTTCGTGCAAAATACGACATGAGTACACAAGGCAGACTAAAATATACAAAAGAGCAATGGAAAGAAATTTTTGATAATGAAATCGGGTGGTCTGACCTAGAGGATACTTTCAGGGATGATTTTTTCCGTGATTATCAGTCTCTACTTGAACTAAATCGATACTAATCCAATCGCCCCTGTGGCGGTTTTTGTTTAGTTGTATTTTGTATTATACCTTATCCCTTTGTAAACCTTTGTAATCTTTTGTAGCCTTTTGCCGCGACTTTCTGTTTGTTTCCCTTTATAATTCATAGTGTAAAGCAAGCAAAAGGATTACGCATGTAAACATATTTTTCTATGTCCGAAATTATGTCTAGAATATGTAAAACAATCTGCGTAAAGTCGCGAAATCGGGAAAATTGGCACAAAATAAAAAATCCCGGAACACCGGGAAATTCTGGTAGCAGCGGAGGGATTCGGACCCCCGACCAAAGGATTATGATTCCTCTGCTCTACCACTGAGCTACGCTGCCAAACGCCACAAATTATAACATTAAAATTTTAAATTGCAAGAAAAACAAATTATTGGATTTTATTCTTGTTTACAAACATTATGTTTTTTAACAAAATTTGATTGAGCCCTTATCCCAACTGTGGTATTATGTCCGCTATGAGAAAATTTTTATGTGCCTTATTACTATCTTTATCCGTGGCAACTGCCAACGCAAAAACAAACCCATTTTTTAATGATTACGACAACCAGTTTGCCGTCAATTTTGGCTGGGGTGTGGACAGTGGTTTTTTAATTCCTGCACCTGTTCGCTGGGTTCCTTTTGTTATGTTAAACGCCCAGTATTCACAACCTTCAGATTTTTTCCGCCTGCCGGGTCGTATGTCTATCAACATAACCCAGACACTTGGTTTTGGCACATCACGTGGCTGGCATTGGGATAAATACACAATTCCGATTGTAACTCTTTCCCAAGATTTCATTTTTGCCCAGACAACAAATTGGTATTTCTTTTCTGGTATTTCTGCCGGTTTTCAGATGCAACAAAACGAACGCATTGGCTCTAAATTGTTATTTGGATTCAAACTAGGCACAGGGTATAAACTAAGTGATTGCACCAACCTAGAATTTTTTGCCCAGCATTATTCCAATGGCAACACCGCCCCAGAAAATCATTCTTATGCGTTTTTCGGAACAGGTTTAACCTTTAACTTTTAATCACCAATCAATTGGTGTTTTTCCGACCTTTTCCAGGTATTGATTTGCCTGACTAAAATGCTTACACCCATAAAATCCACGATACACCGACAAGGGCGACGGATGAGCACATTTCAACACCAGATTTTTTTCATTATTCACAAAAGCCGCTTTTTTCTGGGCATCACCCCCCCACAACAAAAAGACAATATTTTCACGTTGCCCAAGAATTTTGATAACAGCATTTGTAAATTCTTCCCAACCACGACCAAAATGCGACCGTGCCTGATGAGCTTGAACAGTCAACGTCGCATTCAGCAATAAGACCCCTTGATTTGCCCAACTGGTTAAATCGCCATTTGTCTTGGACTTTCGTCCTAAATCAGATTGAATTTCCTTGTAAATATTTTGCAGACTCGGTGGCACAGGCGTTGGCGACAACACAGAAAAACAAAGCCCATGTGCCTGCCCTGGTTCATGATATGGGTCTTGACCAATGATTACAACTTTGACTTTTTCCAATGGGCATAAATTAAAGGCATTAAAAATATTTTGTGGTGCCGGATAAATTGCCTTGCCAGACATATATTCTCCACGCACAAAATCCGTCAGTTTGATAAAATAATCCTTATCAAATTCGTCCTTTAAAGCATCTTTCCAAGATTGTTCAATTTTTACATTCATAGTTTTATCAATCCTTGTTGTAAACTACGCCACAAAACGACATCTATATACCCACGTGGCAAACCTGTCTGATTTACTAGATGTGCAAACATATCATCACAAGCATTTTTCACTTCTGCTGACAAATTACCGTTATCTATTAGCAAAGATTTATTTGCAAACACACACCCCAACCGTTGAATCCAGACATCATATTTCACAACATCTTCACCCAGATTTCTTGCCAAATGGTTTGCGGTAATTTTACCGATATGTGGTAATTTTTGCAGATAGTTCAATCGTTCATCTGTTGAATTCAACAAATAATAACCAGAACAAAAATCGACACGATTTTCCCAAATTTTACAAATCGCATTTATTTTATTTTTATTATTGAACAGATGCATCAGCATTTCGAAATCAGCACCAACTGCATTCAACACAGTCATAATTTCCAAGTGCTTTTTCTTGGCTGTTTTTTGAGAAAACCCACCTGCCAAAATCACATAGACACAGTGCGACGCAAAATCATCGGGCTTATATATTTGACGTGCAGATAAATTCTTTAAAATTTCATCAAAAGTTTGTGCATCACTATCCAGTCCCATTTGACGCAACTGTCTGTCCAACGCAAAAAACCAATCTTTTGTCCACATAGTCATCACATATAAAAACGATGGCACAGATTAAACTGTGCCATCATCTAATTAAACGTCCAGATTTGCATCCAACGCATTTTCTACAATGAAATCACGACGAGGTTCAACCACATCACCCATCAACATAGAAACCACTTCATCTGCCTTGGCTGCATCATCAATTTTAACCTGGAACAACGAGCGATGATTTGGGTCCATTGTTGTTTCCCACAACTGTTCTGCGTTCATTTCCCCCAAACCCTTGTATCGCTGAATCTTTAATCCAGTCTTGGCATATTCAAACGCTGTTTCCAGCAACTTTAATGCCCCCCAGATTTTTTGAACCTTAGACTTCACCTTCAAAACTGTTGGCTTGCTGAACATTTCCATCAGTTCATCACGTCCGTCCATTTTATGCCAGGCACGAATTTCCATACCGTTCAATTTTTCACGAGGCAACAAATAAGTTTCTTTTACGCTACGCAATGTTCGTGTGATTTCGATTCCTGCGTCATTTGCCAAGACCTTCCATCCACGTTCGAATTCCAATTCTTGTGCATCTAACATACGCTGAACGTTTTCAAAGACTTCATTAGTTTCATTTTCAAACGCCCCATTTAATGCCAACGCTTCTACAAAACGCAAAGGAACGATATGATTCAACGGTTGCAATACATTACGCATATCCAGCACCAGCCCCAGCAATCGTTTCAAATCAGCCCCAGACACCTGAACCCCAGCGGCAGTTTCGATCATACCATCAGTTGCCAACTGTTCCATCAAATAGTCATCCATTTCACGCTGATTTTGCAGATAAATCTGCTGTTTTCCACGACTTACGCCATAAAGAGGTGGCTTTGCGACATAGATATACCCACGTTCAATAGCCTGTGGCATATGCCGATAGAAGAAGGTCATCAACAAGGTTTGAATATGTTGTCCGTCAACGTCAGCATCGGTCATGATAATAACTTTGTGATATCTCATTTTTTCGATATCAAAATCATCTTTACCGATACCGGCACCCATTGTTGTAATCAATGCTCCGATGGTATCAGACCCCAGCATTTTATCAAACCGAACACGTTCAACGTTCAAGATTTTACCACGCAATGGCAAAATTGCCTGAGTTTTACGATCACGTCCCTGCTTTGCAGTTCCACCAGCCGAATCCCCCTCAACGATAAACAATTCACACTTTGCCGGATCACGTTCCGAGCAACCTGCTAACTTTCCAGGCAATCCGCCCAATTCTGGGCCTGTCTTTTTACGAGACAATTCACGAGCCTTACGTGCGGCCTCACGTGCGGTTGCTGCCTCTATAATTTTATCGACAATCGTCTTTGCGATTGCTGGATTTTCGTCCAAGAATTCATATAACAATTCAGAAACAGTGCTTTCAACAATTGGTCGCACTTCACTAGACACCAACTTGTCTTTGGTTTGCGAGCCAAATTTAGGGTCAGGAATTTTAACACTAACGATACTGGTCAAACCTTCTCGGAAATCTTCACCTGACAGATTGATATCTTTTTTTGTTCCTTTTTCAGAAATGTATTTATTGATAGCACGTGTTAAACCTGCACGAAATCCAGCAAGATGCGTTCCACCATCACGGTTTGGAATATTGTTTGTGAAACACAAAGAAGTTTCTGTATAGGCCGTAGTCCACTGCAAAACAATTTCAATATAAGTATCTTCGACCTGTTTTATCATTTGAATAGGGTCTTTGTTCAACAATTCTTTGGACTTGTCCAAATAAGTTGCAAAACCTTTTAACCCATCAACGCTGTGAAATTCACGTTCTTTCTTTTCACCGCCTCTTAAATCTTCCAGGATAATTTTAACATTTGCGTTCAAATAAGACTGTTCACGCAACCAAGTTTCCATTGTATCGAAACTAAATTCTGTTCCTGTAAAAGTATCTGGCGACGGCTTGAAAGTAACCTCTGTTCCGTGTTCTATTCCAGATTTATTTTCACTAATTTTCAAATCGCACGTTGGCACACCATCTGCGAACGACATAAACGCTTCTTTGTCGCCACGCCATACTTTTACCTCCAACCAGGTTGACAATGCATTTACCACCGAAACACCAACCCCGTGCAAACCACCAGAAACCTTATAAGCACCACTACCTTCGTTATCAAACTTACCACCGGCGTGCAATTCACACATAATCAGTTCCAACGCACTGCGTCCTGTATCATGATTGATATCAAAAGGCATACCACGACCATTATCACGGATTGTTGCACTGCCATCTGCGTTCAGAGAAACATAGACAGTATCAGCATAACCTGCCATTGCTTCGTCAATAGAATTATTGACCACTTCGTAAATCATATGGTGCAGACCATTACCGCCTTCGCCGACGTCGCCGATATACATACCTGGACGTTTTTTAACAGCCTCTAACCCTTTCAAAACCTTAATCGAGTCGCCCGTATATTCATTATTCACAGCCATTTAACATTCCTTTCTTTTTTCTGTGTAAAACATAGCAATTTCTGCTATAATTAGCAAGGAAAAAGGGGATAAATATAGTGGTGAATGAAACAGAAAAAATTTTTACAAAATCGGATTATATGACACCACTACAAGTGTCCAAGAAATTGAACATTGACGAAGAAACAGCATACAAAGCATTAAAAATAATGTATCTTCGTCGTGCTACAATTGCGGTTCGAACAAAAACATCTACTGTTATCCGTCCAATTGTAATCTGTTCAAAATTCTCACGCACTAAAAATGGCGGAATTCTGCCATATCGTCTTCGTTCTGATGCACTATCTGAAATCGCCAAATATTTACAAGAACAAAAAAACCAAGGGTAAGTAATATGAAATTCAAACTGTTATATTTTGGAGACATTTTAATCAATCCTAAAAAGCGTGCACAACACATTGCTGACATTCGCATGCAGTTTCATCCACAATTAAAAAAATTGATTGAACACAGTCCTTGGAACAACCTGACCCAGTATATGGTTCCGAACCCAACCAAAAGCCCAATAACAACGCGTCACGTTGGTGGCATTGATTGGAACCCCATTATTACACCAAATTTAAAATTGATTGCAGAGCTAGACATTCAAATGCTGCATCCTGAAATCGTAGGTGTTCCACGTTCAGACATTGACAACCGTGTAAAGACAATTATGGACGGTCTTCGTTGTCCACAAAACGAACACGAAATAGGCTCAAACACGCCACGTGATATTGGTCCTATTTATACACTGCTGGACGACGACCATTTGATTACAAAACTATCCGTCAACACCAGCCACTTGCTTGATTCAAACATATTTGCAGAACACGAATTAAGCACACCTGATTCTGTATTTATGATGATTGATGTAAATGTCCGTGTTGCCGAAGGCACATTGGAAAATCTGCCATTTATGGTATAAAGCCAAAAAGCAAATAAAACAAAAAATCCCCTACTTGGGGATTTTTTAATATTAAATAACACATAACAGATAAAAAAAATCCCCCAAACGGGGGAATTTATTATTTAACCGTTGTTGTAGCATTACGGTTCCACTTCCAGACTTCTTCACCAGAACCCTGAACTAATGGACGTTCTTTACCATATGAGATAGTAGAGATACGTTTTGCATCGACACCGTCTTTTACGATAACAGCTTTTGCTGCATTTGCACGACGTGCACCCAATGCCAAGTTGTATTCTGTTGAACCACGTTCGTCGCAATTACCTGCGATTTGGATTTTAACATCTTCGTGATTTTTCATATACAAAGCCTGACCCAGCAAGTTATTCTGTGCATCTTCTGAGATTTCATAAGAATTAAAACCAAAGAATACACGCTGATCGTTCAAGTCTGCTGGTTCAACGATTTTAGAAGAACCGCCGCACGCTGCCAACAAGCCTGCAACGCCTGCCAACAAAGCAAAGTTTTTGATTTTCATGAAAATACTCCCTTGTATTTCTGTTGCTCGTGGTATATTCTACTATAAAAATATTGAATTATCAAGGGGCAAACAAAAAAAATGTCTTACAGTGAATTGGCTTATCTTGAACTTGCTGGCGTTCGTTGGGAAATCAGCGACACCCCGATTACTGCACCTCGAACACCTGTTGAAACGACTAATTCTGCCCCTGCCCGTCCAACGGCTGCCACCATTATTGCAGAAATTGGTCGCAGTGCATCGGCTGTTGTTCCACCGATTACTCCGACTGCAACAGTATCGATTGAAACTGTCCGTTCAATGGCGGCACGTCCTGGCGATACAGCAACATTGAATCGAATGATTGGTGAATTTAATCACCCATTACGTCCAACGGCGACAAACACTGTCCTGCCACACATTGGCAATGGCAAACTGATGATTATCACAGACACCCCTGGTCCAGATGATGATTTAAGTGGCAACGTCTTGTCTGGGACACCTGGTGAATTGATGGATAAAATGCTGGCAGCAATTGGGCAAAGCCGTCAAACAACATCGATAGTTCCGATTGTATTCTGGCGAACACCTGGTGGCCGCACACCGACCCAATCAGAACTTGACCTTGCCCGTCCATTTATTGACCGTGCAATAGAATTATTAAAACCAACTGTAATTTTAACACTTGGGACATTACCTGCCACCCAGATGTGCGGTGTAAACCTTGCCAAATCGCACGGTGTTGCGACAACTCTTGAAAATGGCACAACAATAGTCCCGATTTATCATCCAAATTATCTGATATTAAAGCCAGCGGCCAAGCGTGACGTATGGACTGTCCTACAAAATGTTCAAAATATCTTGAAAAGTGCCGAATAATAGTTAATAATTTGGCATATTTAACAAAGGAGCCTACAATTAAACCTACAATGAACCGTGACAATCGTCGTGACGCAGGTCCACGTATGAACAATCGGATATTTGCAAAAGCCGTCCAGGTAATTAGTTCAGACGGCCAGAATCTGGGCATTATGCCAACATCTCAGGCCTTACAGATGGCATCTGACGCTGGTCTTGACCTGGTTGAAATCAATGCGAACAACGCCACCCCTATTGTAAAGATAATGGATTATGGCAAATTCAAATACGAACAAAAGAAACGTGCGTCTGAGGCTCGCAAGAATCAAAAAACCATTGAAATGAAAGAAGTTTGGGTAAAACCTTTTATCGAAGAAAACGACCTGAACATCAAATTAAAAAAGGTTTTTGAATTTTTATCATCAGGGAACAAGGTTAAAATTGCAGTTATGACCCGTGGTTCCAAGAAAGTTCTAGCCCGTGGCAAAGATGCAGTTCCTGAATTATTTGCCCGCATTTTGGAAATAATTGGTGACAAGGGAACACTGGAATCAAAATCGAAACCAGACGAACGCACAAAATCAATTATTGTTGCCCCGGCAAAATAAAGAATAGATTAAAAAAATCCCCGTTTGGGGATTTATTTTTTCAAGAACAGTTGATTTATCCAATAAAAAAATCCCCACTTGGGGATTTTCATTATTTACAATTTCCATACTCACATTCCCGATATGGATTTGGTGCACTAACTGTGGCAGGCCCACCATCTTTTGCAGTTCTAACATTATTAGGATGTGGACAGTCATAAACATTTGCGACCAAAACAAAAGCACGTTCTGGGCCAAATATTACCCATTCGTTTGGTTTTGTTCTCTGACTTGTAATCCAGTATGCATTACCTGTTCTTGCCTGGTCAACGATACGATTTTCCAAATATCTACGTGCATCATCAGCATCATAAACCGAAACTTCTGATTCCAGTTTATACAAGAAAGTGCAACCAATTGGTTCTGCATCTAATTGAACAAGATACTGACTGCCGTTTTCATTTTTTATCATGCCACCGCATGCTGCCAATGCACCAACAATCAACAATGCAAAAATTTTTTTCATAACAGTGCCTTTTTATTCTATTCAGCTTCAATTATATCATAATTGTCAGGATTACTAAATAACTTTTTCAAGACTAAATTATTCAACGCATGGCTGCCTTTATAAGATTCCAATTTTCCACAAACCATACCACCGCTGGTAAACATATCGCCAACAGCATCAACGATTTTATGTCTAACGAATTCATCAGGCCAAATCAGTTCATTTAATGTCCCATCCCCTGCATCGTTCAATGCAATAACATTATGTTCACTTGCACCACGTCCCATACCACGTTTTTTCAAATACTCCCATTCAGAATACTTACCAAAAGTTCTTGCCCGTGCGATATTTTGCACAAAATCTTCCGCCGCCTTTTCCGACCCATCAAAAGAATAAGAAAAAGATTGCTTTCCTATAATTTTTTCTGGATAAACCAACGTTGCAACAATATCCAAAGACTTAGCGTCATTTGGGCTCAACTTTACAAATCCATCTGATTTACGTCCTGCGATTGTATTGATAATCCACAGTTTAAATCGGCCAAACAATGGCAGTTGACGCAAAACTTCCTGTGCTTTTACAACAACTTCTTTTTTCACAACGACACGTTTTCTAGCACCACCTGTAATACCTGCAGCACGGAAAGCCTTGATAAATTCTGCAGCACTACCGTCCAGAATTGGTGTTTCTGGTCCATTTATTTCAATAACAGCACTGTCCACACCGACAATAAATAACGCTGCCATTAAATGTTCTACTGTCTGAACATGTGCCCCTGACATTTTACCAATAGTGGTATTACGCATTTTTGTTTCACCGACATTATTCCATGTTGCCGGAATCAATTCAGAATCTTTCAAATCCACCCTACGCCAAAAGATTCCAGGTTTCTCAGATGGCCGAATCAAAACTTCGACTTTATCCCCAGAATGAATACCAACCCCCGAAATTTTCAACATATTTTTCAAAGTGCTCATTTAACTTTCTCCTTTAACCAATCCAAAAACGCATTATCAATAACAGTATCCAAACGTGCGTATTTAATTTGATCCTGCATTGGTGCAGGCAATCGCACCCAGTCTTTTTCAGTTGTAATCAGTTTTGCGTTTTTCTTATTTGCCAGATTTATCAACTTTTCCAAATCTTCATTTGTGTATTGATAGTGGTCTGCAAACGAACGAGTTGCTACAACATTTTTCAACGCATTAAAGAACTTTTTTGGATAACCGATTCCAGCAAAAGCGACCAATTTCACATCATCTGCATATGGCGACACAGTCTGATTTTTTGCATAGAACACGGGCACACCATCTGGCAATTTAAAGTTCTTTTTTGCTTTTTTATTTTTTATGACAATAATAGCGTCTGCTTTTTTTGCAAATCTTTTTGGCACTCGCAAAGGCCCTGCTGGCAAGATAAACCCATTTCCATATCCCAACGCCTCATCAAATACGATAATAGAAACATCTTTTTTTATTGTTGGATTTTGCAAACCATCGTCCATAACAATTGGTGTTTTATCATCTTGCTTGTTCAACAAGACAATATTAGACCGCCTATCACCGACATGCACAGCCAACCCAGTTCGTGCCAGCATTGCGGCCTCGTCCCCGACATTACCATTTTCTTTACTTTTCTTATACCCCCTCATAACGACAGGGGCGCCAAAATAGTTTGCAATAGCCCTAACCACAGGTGTTTTTCCGACCCCACCTGCAAAAATATTACCAACACAAATAATTGGTCGCTGTGATTTTAACGGTCTAAATGCACGCAACCAAAATACAACACGACTAAAAGCAAAATAAATCCACCCCACCGGCATCAGAACTAACGCCACAGGATTTTTTTTCAAAAACCACCACGGAGTCTTCATTTTTATCCTTTTTTCTTAGCGTTCTTTTTTTCTTGTGCGACTTCTCTTTTTTTACGTTTATACTCAGAGGCAGTCAAATCCTGTTCTATTTCAGGCAATCCAAATTCGGCATCCAATTCACGCATCTGTGCCACCATAAAGTTCTCTAAATCCTTTCGAATTTTTTCAAACTCTTCGTTTGTTGCCTTACGTGGGACAAATATAGGATTACCTATATTGCATATAATTTTCGAGAACGGCAAACAAACCAAATACTTATCCCATCTATCCTGAATCCATGCCCGTGAAGTCGAATAGCAAACAGGAATAATTGGTGCCCCTGACATTTTTGCGAAATACAAAGCCCCATCTTGCACACGCAAGGACGGTCCACCAGGTCCATCTGGCGACATACAAATAGCATGATCTCCACGTGCCAAAATACGCAACCCCTCACGCAGGACAGACACCCCGCCCTTATGAGAAGAACCATAAATTGCCCTCAACCCGAACAGATGCTGTAATTTTGCCATCATTCGTCCATCTTTATGGCGACTTGCTACGGCATAAGCCCTCATTCCGCCCAAACAAATAATCGGGCTAAGCATCATTGACCGCCCATGCCAAAAGACAAAAATTGCTGGTTTTTTACGATATTCATAGAAAGTTTCGATATTAGAAACACGTTTTTTTGATGTAAAATACGTAAACCACATTGGGATTGCCAAGCAAACAGCGATAATCCATTGAAAGATTCCCAATCCCAGGATAGGCTCCCAAAACTTTTTCCAAACTTTTCTAAACGTTTTATTATGAATCACAATAAACCCTTACTTTAAATACGACTGTGCAAATCTTAGCAACAAAAATTAGATAATTCAAGGCACTTAGGAAATTCCGACAAAAAAGCAGGTATAATTTTTTTCATTTGACTTTTCGTATAACAATAAGTATAATAGCATAGCTTTTTTACTTTATCGCGGGGTAGAGCAGCCCGGTAGCTCGTCAGGCTCATAACCTGAAGGTCAATGGTTCAAATCCATTCCCCGCAACCAGAATTCCGCCCCATTTTCACCCTTTTGCTACCTATTTGCTACCAAGAACAACCATTAAAGATAAACAAAATCATACATTATTAAGAATTGACATCTGATTTGAACATACTAGAATTCAAGCATAATCAAAAGAATTCTTATTTTTCTAACAATACCTAACCCAACTTCAAATACACACAGGGGACGGGGGGGGGAGCAAGGTATAAGCCATAAAAAACACAAATCGGTCTTGAACTAAATAAAATAGAACAAGAATTAAACCAAACATCGTATCTTATTACTATACAATATCAAACATTCTGGCTTATAAACTTCTCATTTACTATTTCTTTTGTTTTATGCATCAAATACAATCTCATCAAATGTGAAAATGTTTCCGTTGTCGGTTTTATAATATCCCAAACCAACAATTCTGTATCAAACACACCTGTTTTCATCCATTTTTCTTCAAGTTTTTCATAAACATAAATCATACTTTGGCCAACATATTTATAATCAAAACTATAAACCTTTCTTTCTTGTGGGTTAAGACTAGGAATAGCACTTGCCGCTATTGCCATTCCCATAAATGCAAACTTTGGTTCAAATGTTTGATAATCCCAACACGCTGAAACACCTATTATATTTCCATACTTATCCCACAACAGCCATGTATAGGTATCCAATGAGTTATTATAAGTCGGAACCAAATGCTTAAAATACCAATCCGTCCTATCCAGACAAATATCCTTTAGCAAAGGATAATTTCCAACAAGTTTTTCAACATTGTTAAAATCACCAGCATATTCAAATAATAATGGTCCTGTTTCTCTGTTATAAGAAAACATCATAATGGTGCTTATCTCAGAATTAATACCGTTGTCTTTTAAGATTTTATAATTTATCTCAAACCAATCTTTTGAATATTGTGTATAAACTGGCAATTTTACTTTTTTTTGAAATAACTTTTTAATTATATTTGTCATATTTCCCCCTATTCAGACACCACGTTTTCTCTCTTTCTTTCCAATTCTAAAATATCTCTAAACTGGTAGGTATATGTAAAAATTTTATCCATATACATATTATCACCAGCCCAATACTTATCAGAAATATACCCCAAATATATTTTATCTTTATAAAACTTTATTTCTGTCAAAAATAACGTTTTTCTACAAGGCACTAACTCTGTATTAAATACAGGATATGAATTATTAAAAGCATTCATATAACCATACCCCACGATAGTTTTTGACCCCGTATAAACAGAACCAGCATAATTAGCTTTTTCACAAACATCCGGCACAGATATACTATATACATTAATTTCCCTTCTTACCTTTACAGGATTTTTGCATTTATAATTATTTATTTCTTTATCATAGTCTCGCTTAGTCATTTTTATACCCGACCTTGCGTAACCAACATTTGTATTAAACGGGTCATTGGTATAAAATGGATTTTCATCCAATTCTTTAAACCCAGTACTAAATTCTGCACCTTCAAAAACAATGCAAAAATCATCCGATTTTAAATACTGTTCAATTTTGTGCATATTTTCATAATCATAACCACTACCTTCAAAACACCTATCTACACAAGGTTCCATTACACATCCAAACAACAAAAAAACAGACAATAAAAACGCCCTATTCATACCACACCCCTTATAAAAAAATACCGTCAACAAGGGAATATTGACGGTCGGGTGGCTTCAAAACATCAAGTAAATGCCCCGTTGCTTTCAGAATAATCCTATTATATAACAACGGACACCCGACCACAGGTCAGGCAAAACGGTGCGAACACACCATTTAGAATATGGATAACGATGCAATTCGCACCGTACTTGATGGGTTTTGAAGGCCCCGAACCCGCTAGTCCCCTATCGGATTCAATGCTTATGATAACAATAAATACCTATAAATGCAAAACAAAAACCGGCCCACCACAACTATTAAATAACCAACAACAAAAGCCCGTATTTTAATACTAACAGACCTTTTAGATTATATTTAAACACAAACAACTTAATTAGCTTGTATTAAAACATTGACTATTTGTTTTGCTTGTATTAAAATACAATCTATATAAATAGGTTATATTAAAATAAAAGGTAATAAAATTGGCTTCTTTTACTTTAAAAAAATTTCCAGACATTTTATCCGATATACCATCAACTACAGATACATCTAGTGCCTTATTAAAATTAGCTAGATATGATGGCATGATAGAATTCATACCGTATCCAGAAGTATTAACAAGCATATTATTTTACCAAGAATCGGTTATGTCATCTAGACTGGAAGGCACGATAGCAACAATTACTGACATATTAAATTATAAAGTTGGAAAAAATCTATCAGAAAGATTAGAAAAAGACGCTACAGAAATAGAAAATTATAAAGACGCTCTAGGATACTGTATTAAAGAAGCAAAAGATAATAATTTTGAAATCACAAACAGACTAATAAAAAACATACAAGCTATTATACTAAACAACTCTAGAGGTGGAGACAAACTTAAAGGAAAATATAAAGAAAAACAGAATTATATAGGTAATAAATACGATGGAGAGATAACATATACTCCAGTATCTTACTTACACACAGAAGAATATATGAATAATCTAATAAATTTTATAAATTCAAATACATCTGAAAACCCGCTTGTTAAAACCGCAATTATTCATGCATATTTTGAACTAATACACCCTTTTGAAGATGGAAACGGAAGAGTTGGACGTATTTTAATACCAATACTATTAAAAAAATACAATATACTATCCACGCCATATTTTTATATAAGTTATTACTTTTCTGTAAATAGAAACAAATACATATCTGCCTTGGAAAAAATTTCAAAAGAAAACGATTGGCAGACCTGGATTGACTTTTTTATCAAAGCAATTGAACACCAGACAACGGTATTAACAAACATATTAAGACAATTAAAAGAAATTAGAAAAAAAACAGAAGAAGAAATATCAAGCTTAAAAACACAATTTTGTATCCCTATACTTAATTTTCTATTTAAACAAATTAAATTTAAAACTACTGATTTTATAGAAAAAACAGGAATTAATGCTAACACATCAAGAGCATTATTGAAAACACTAGAAGAGAAAAACATACTTGAAATAGAAGAAAAAGGAACCGGACAAAGTCCAACAATATACAGGTTTAAAGAGTTATATCAAATTGTTAAGGATATATCAGCATAAATGTTTATCCACAAACCCCAGCATTTTATCTGTAGCGGTTTGCATTGAATCACGAATTGGGTCAACCGTCAGGCGGCTATAAACCTGTGTTTCGCTGGTGGATTTGTGGCCAAGTGATTTACCAATAACCGGCAAACTGGCACCTAATATCGCCTGTCATGAATCCAAATACACCAACCCCTGTGGAGGGGATTTCAACCCAATTTCTGCCAACGT
Source organism: Candidatus Enterousia sp. (assembly GCA_045613785.1). Classification (GTDB taxonomy): domain Bacteria; phylum Pseudomonadota; class Alphaproteobacteria; order Rs-D84; family Rs-D84; genus Enterousia. The sequence continues at coordinate 54,889 of JAZLBQ010000026.1, forward strand.
TTTTGGCACATCAAACCGAACAACATTCCCCAATTGATATGCATACGCCACATCACAACCTGCAAAATAAGACTTAAAAAATTCATACGACACGCCGGCATTATTCTTTACAATTTCCCACATTTCATCAGGCCCCATTGAAATAATCCGAACAACCCTTGCCGCACCTACAACCCTTTTCATCGGCCGTGTTTCATAGATAAAAATTTCATCAACCGCCTTTCTTGGACAAACTTTTCTAAATTCAAACTTTTTATCCCCAGATAAAATTTTTTCAACAAATTCAGGCTTTATCGCCAACAAAATCGCCATTTGTTCCTCTTTCAAGATAAAAACAGAATTATTCAATATGACCTATTGGGCACTTATCCAAGAAACCCAACGATTTCAACGTTAAAAGAAAATAATCACATTTTATAGATTCTAACAAAACTTGTTTCACTAGTTCCCGTTGAACCACTTCCACCATCACCACCATTTACAACAAGTGTTGTTGATGTTCCAGCACCATTGATTGCACCACCACCGCCGCCACCACCATAAGATATTGCCGTCTGACCACCGCATGAAAAACTAACACTTTCACCGCCCTTGCCACCTATGACCGATGCATATTCTGTGCATTTATATGTTTTACAACTGGTGGCATTACCGCCATCGCCACCACTTTCTGGTGTTCCGTCCGTTCCCGGGTCAATACTCACAGTAAAATCTGGATAAGATGACGCATTATTATATTGCCACGACGTCCCCCCCTTATCACTTGGCGAACCACCGCCACCGCCACCAACACCATATGTATCTGTTTTATATATTCTAAATCCCCGATATCCATTTGCACCGCTAAGTCCAGACTTTCCACCAAAACCATTGCCTATTGCCACAGCAGTTGCACTATACAATCTGTTCACGGCACTATTATTATATGAAATTGTGCATGTATTTCCGGGACCACCTTCGGCCCGCCAAACACGTTCACCAACAACCAGCAAAGAATCGACCCCTGATGCACCACCACCAAAAGTCCCGTGTTTTGTTCCCGTTTTCTTCACACTTCCTGGATTACCATCGCCACCACGAAACACATGAACTTCTGTTGGTTCAAACACTGAAAACAAAGCAGACACAACCGATGTTTCAGACAAATCAACAAAGTCCACACATTCATCGTTTTTCAGTCCGACACCACCACGCAATTCCGCCCGATAACATCCTGGTTCCAAGGTAATAGAATTACAAACATTGATATCATTTTCTTCATAGACTAATTCTTCACTACCGGACATAACGCAAGCCCCCTGTGGCACTTCGTCTGCCGCCATATAGATATTACCTCCAGGTCCGGTTATATATAATGCATTTGCTAAGATCAAGGCAGGTATAAACATCAAGTATTACTTTAACCTATTTTATAAATTTTTACAAAGCTTGTTTTACTTGTTCCTTTTGAACCACTGGCACCATCACCACCATTGACACAGTCCGTGTCACACCACTGCCCACTTGATTCACATCCCGACTGATAAAAAAAACACATGCCACCACCACCACCGCCACCATACGAAATTGCCGTCGTCCCAGCACAAGAAAACACAACATTTTCTCCACCCTTTCCACCATAACCATAATTAGAGGTCAAAGAATTTTCTTTTTTATTTTTTACAGTTCCACCATCACCACCGGCACTTGCAGTTGCGTTACTACCACCTGCAATATAAGAATACGAAGAACTTGCCTCACCTCCTATTCCGCCACCAATATTATTTGAACCACCACCGCCAGCACCACAATAACCACGTGCCTGGTATTTAATTGTTGACCCATTATTTATGGTTTTATCTGCCGTAATACCACCGCCACCGCCATAACAAACGTCAAACAAAGCATACCCCCCACCATTCAAACCACTCACTGTTCCTGTGATACACTTTGAACCAACCGCCCCTGTTGCCCTGATTACACGTCCTTCAACAACCAACAACGAATCCACCCCTGACGCACCACCACCAGAAATCTGATGTGAATTCGCCCTTTTGCTATCATTACCATCGCCACCACGAAAAACATCAATCACTGTTTCTTGGTTTATTTTGAAAATACTTGAAACAATTTCACTATCAAAACGTTGAGTTCCAATTCCGGACTGACAAGACGCAGGTTTTCCCCCTGTTCCACCACGCAATTCTGCCCGATAAATTCCTGCTTCCAACCGCACAGAATTACAGGTATTTATCGAGTTTTCTTCATACACCAGTGTTTCAGATCCATCATAAATTCCACCTTCTACTGGGATTAAAGCTACGTGAAAAACCTCGCCTGCGGCGTTTTTTATATGCATAGCAGGCGACGTCAACTGTTGCTGTTGTGCAACAATTTGAATATTATCAACATTTATTACAGGCATAGTCCCTCAAAATACCTACTCTAATCATAGAAAAAAAACATCACATTGAGCAAGTCATAAAGAAAGAAACAATAAAGTAATTGCGACATATTCATAAAAAGTCTTAAAATAGCATTAAACAAAGACAGGCAAACAGATATGAAAAAGATAATCGCAACAATTTTACTATTTATTTTCAGCACCCTGCCAGGACAATCCAAAGATTTTGCCCCATATCTTGGTGTTGATATAGGATTAAACATTGCACAATACACATCAGACTACGGTCTGGACAAGAATTATTACAACGGAACAATCAACGCAGGTGCACGCATTGGCAGTAATTTTGGAATAGAATTATTTTATACTCACACGCTACCCAACGAAGTTGATTATGTTTTTTCGGCTGAAACAATAACCAACCAAGTTTATTATAATGCATTTGGTTTTGACATTTATGCATATTATAACCTGCCATCGAACTTTGATTTTTTCACATCATTTGGGGTTGCAAATTATAAAACATATAACAAATTGACCTATACCACACCGTTCGATGAAGCATCTGCCAAGACAGACTTTACCAACACCACGACCCGATTTGGAATAGGCCTGTTATACACATTTTCTGACGATAATGTATCAGGTCTTATTCAATATCAATATGCCCCGATAAACAATGAAATAATAAATACTATATCTGAATTTTCGATTGGTTTTCGATATATATTCTAAAAAAATCCCCGGAAAGGGGATTTATTTTAATCAAAATCTTTTAATGCTTTTTTCAAACTATCCTTCCAGTGTGAAATTTTTATTCCAAAGACTTCTTTTATTTTATCTTTATCCAAGACACTATAAAACGGTCGCACTGCCCGTGTAGGATATTGATTTGATTTAATTGGATTTACAACACATTTAATTCCAGACAAATCCAAAATCTCGACTGCAAAGTCATACCACGAACAAACACCTTCATTAGTAAAATGATAAACACCTGAGTTTTCTGGTTTCATCTGTGGAATAATTTGCACGATTGCATCTGCCAAATCCGCTGCAAACGTAGGCGTTCCAATCTGGTCTGCGACAACATTGATAACATCTTTTTCATTACCTAATTTTCGCATAGTCTTTACGAAATTATTACCAAACGCTGAATACAACCACGCAGTTCTAATAACAACTGCACAATTTGAATTTTTCAGAACAGCAATTTCCCCTGCCCGCTTTGTTTTTCCATAAACAGACACAGGATTTGTTTTTTCATCTGTTTCATATGGTCTATGTGCTGTTCCATCAAAAACATAGTCCGTTGAAATATGTATAATTTTTGCTCCTGTCTTGGCCAGATTTCTTGGGCCATCAACATTTATTTTTGTTGCTAACTCCACCTCATCTTCGGCCTTGTCCACGGCGGTCCATGCAGCACAATTTATAATCAGTTCAATATTATTTTCTTTTACAAAATTCTGAACAGCTCTTTCATCTGTGATATCAAGTTTATCAACATCAGCACAAATTGCATCGGGCAATTTTTTTGATAATTCTTTACCCAACTGTCCATTACAGCCCGTTATCAGGAACATCTTTCAATCCTTTTGCTATTCTATCTTTATCCGAAGTTATAATTTTATCTGCTGGTATTTTCCAATCGATTCCGATATCTGGGTCATCAAATCTGATACCAAATTCTGCCGCTGGTGCATAGAAATTATCACATTTGTATGCGAAAACGGCCTCGTCAGACAAAACAGAAAACCCATGCAAGAATCCACGAGGAATAAACAACTGCCTTTTATTATCATCACTCAATTCCACAGCCACGTGTTTACCAAAAGTAGGTGAATTTTTTCTGATATCAACTGCGACGTCCAGCACCCGTCCAGATAAAACCCGAACTAATTTAGCCTGGGCAAATTCCCCCAACTGACAGTGCAAACCACGCACCACCCCGAACGAAGACTTTGATTGATTATCTTGGACAAACTTATTAGGTATTCCATTTTTTTCAAATTCTGCTTCATTATAACTTTCAAAGAAATACCCACGTGCATCCACAAAAATCCGTGGTTCAACAATAACCACACCATCTATTTCGGTTTTAATAAAGTTCATATTTTTCCCCTGCTTTCTAAGAACATTAAAAACACTTATCCAGTTCTGCACCAGACTCGTTTTGATCAATTTGTTTATTTCTAATTTCTTGTGCGGCTTTGATTTTTTGTTTCAACAAAATTATTTCGGGGTGTTTTTGAAATTCCATATTAAACAAATCAATAACCGCATCTACATCATCTTTTGATTTAACAAAGACGGGCATAACAGAATCTGCCGCCACAAACATAGACTGTTGTAAATCTGGCTTAAAATCATCAATCACCGATAAATAAGATTCAATATGTTTATCTTCGTGTTTTAGCACGGCATTATAACTGCACGATTTTGGGACGTGTCGCATATCAATTTGAACTATAAATTCAGAATATCCAACCAAAGCCTCAACTGTTTTTAATCCGACACAAAAACCATCATCAACAGGATTGACATCTGCGACAAAATCATAATTATCAACCAAAGTTGCGACGACATTGCCATGCCAAAAATCCATTGGTGTTTTTGGTTGAACAACGACTTTTTCCCAATCTGGCAAATTCACGAAAACGGCTGGATTTTTTTTAAATTTCAAACAATCATTGGCCACAGCCTGCCCTGACACCAAGATTGCAAAAATCCACCCCAAACACTTTTGCATAATAAAGTTACTCTGCCGCCCCCTGCTTTTTCAGGTATTCATTTACAAAATTATTACCATACATTTTGTATAATTCTTCTGCCAACAGCACTGACGAGCGTCCAGATTCAAACAATCTCAACAGATTTCCCAAACCGCCCAATTCTGTATTTAATATAACAGATTCACCATTTACAGGTCTTGACAACAACACAGCTCTTTTCAGATTTGGATATGCCTTACCCTGGATAAAAGCCATTTCCAGCGGATTCAAATTCCAGTGTGCATAGTCATTTGCATCAGCGGCAGGATTTCTGAAAAACATCACCGTCTGAGCCTGTCCACGCACCACATCACCAATTCCCATTTTATCCAAAACATTCGCACGTTGGAACGCCACCATATATGCCTGACGGTTTTTACGTCCTTCTTGTAAACCGGTAATAAAGTTATCACGGAACATTTTGTTTTCCAGCATAGGTGCAGTTTCGTCAATCATAATCAGCGACGGATTTCCCCCTGACACAGTAATATTATTGATTCTGTGCAAGATATAAGAAATAACTGCTGGCGACAAGACCTCGTCCTGTAAGATATCAGTAAAATCGAACGTAGTCAGTCTTGAATGTAAATCCAATGTATCTGATGCTTCATTAAACATATCACCATATTGCAGTGGATCGACCCATTTTTTTAGTGCGGGCCGCATATTACCAGCCGAAGAAAAACAACTTTCCCACAGATTTTTCAACATTCTGTCATTTTCGTTCAGATAATCAAAATTCACGGAAACAGCCCGTGCTATTTCATCTGCTGACACTGCATCATTTTGTCCAGAAATAATGGCAAACCACCGCCGCAAGAACGCACGATTTGCGGCACTATCAGGCATTTTCAATGGATTTAAGTGTGTAATAAAACTTTGTTCTGTTGCATTTTGAGCTTTTTCCTTTCCCTGCATAGTGATATATTTTCCACCAGCGGCCAGTGTGAATATTTCTGCCCCTTTATTTCTATCAAAGAAAAACGCTTTTAACTTTGGATGTCTTAAACTTTGTGCAATCAGGAAAGAAAACAGCGTAGTTTTTCCCCCACCTGTCGGACCTATTGTCAAAGTATGTCCCACAGCAGCAGGTTTATCAGACACATGGAATTGGAATTGATAAGGTGTTCCCTGTGCAGTTGGGAAAACCACCAATGGTCCTGGACCCCAGTCTGAATTTTCAACACCACGTGGCTGGGTTGACATAGGAATTGAAATTGCTGCTGCCCTTGACAACAACTTGAAACTGCGTGGGAAAACATCAAATCCTGGGATTTGTGCAAACCACGAAACTTTTGACGCAAACGTTTCCACGACAGGCGAAATTCCAAATGTTGCTGAAATCTTTTTAAATTCATCAACATACTTTTGCAAATCACTTGGCGTTGCCCCGAACAGAACAAACAGCGGATAATAATTTACCAGACTTTGATTTCCTGAAACATTTTCGTCCATCACGCTTTGTGCCTGAGAAATTTGTGTTTCTGTTGAATCTTTGTTTTCATCTGCTGTTGAACGCCGCTGACGGATAGTCGCTTCTACATCTGCAGCCCCCATAATATGAAATCCGTTCATACAAATCATTTCTGTCTGAATAGTAGATATTGTATCAAAGAATTCTTCTTCCAGATAATCAGGTGAAATCTTGAAAGACAAACAAGCAGCAAACGATTGATTTGGTCCACTGATATATCTTATTAAACCATCATTCAAGAATTCTACATCATCAACGGTTGTTAAACTAGCAATATTGTTATCGGCCCTCATTGGTCTTGGTTTTGAAATAGGCGATAATATACGCCCCAAAAAGCAGGCCATATTATCAGGTGCATTATTTTTCAACAATTTTGGTCGATACGCTGCCAATATAGATTCAATATAATTACCATATTGATTTAATTTTGCCCGTGCATCACTGCCACTAACTGACAAAACGACATAGTAATTATTCAAAAATATTTTCAAGCCTTGTCCCCGCCACTTATTATAGATACGCTGTAAGGTAGGCTGATCAAATTCATAGTTTGTATTTTCATCTGCTGCATCACGCACCATATAGAAACGCAACACAACATTAGGGTCTCTGATTTGATTAAACAACTGTGCTCTTAAATCCAAGAATTTTTCTTTTGTAGCATTATCCTGCATACTGGTCTGAACACCATCAATATGATAAACCCTGATGATACTACCGTCAGTCAGTTCCATTGAATTATCATTATAAACAGTTTTGAACGGCAAATAGTTAGCATATTTTGCATATCCGAACTTTGGGAACAGCCTTTTTGTTAAAAAGGGCAAATAAATCAGCAATACAATAAACACAAACGCCACAGCCAAGGCCAGAACCACCAAAGTCATCTGAAAACCACTACCTGCGAAATAGTTAAAAAAATCATTTAAATGTGTGTTCATGCTGCTAACTTTCCTGGTATTTTCTTTTTAAACAATTGAATTTTTGCGGACACAATCTGTCCCAACTGCGGATCACGTTTTGAAAATATAGCGATAATAGAATGAACGACAATAACAGAGATTAAAAAGAACAATGGATTTACGCTTTCTTTTCCGCCTGAAACAATCAAGACGATGACGAAAACCGCCATAAAAATAATAAATTGCACAACAAAGTTCAACACGGCCAGCGAATAAGGCACATAAAAAATATGTGCTGGATTTGCCAACGCTTTTAATACCTGCTGTTTCATTCTCTATCCGTCCTTGTTTACAATTATAACAATTTCAACAATTTTCAACAAGCAGAAAAGCCCCCCGTCCTAAAATTGTTAAAAGTGTTAAAAACTTCAAATTTATCAACTGTTGATTATTTTGTTTAATATTTAACAATTTGAAATCAAAACCGCACAAATCCTGGATTTTTTTGTTAAAAAACTGTTCAGAAAAAGTTAAAAACAGTTTTCAACAATTTCAACAGGCCCTACAACAACAACTATTAAATAATATTATTATTTGATTTTTCAAAAAATATGTTTATAATCGACCTGTAAAAAGGATAACGATATGAAATTTTTAAGTTCATTAAAGGCTTGGAAGAAACGTGGAAATGTAAAACAGATCCGTCGTGGAAAGCAAGTTATCTTAATAGACCCTGACAATCCAAAGTTCAAAGCGAAACAGGGCTTTAAGAAGAAATAAAAAATCGCCGCTTGGCGGTTTTTTTTTATACCTATAATAATTATTCAAAAGATAAGAACGCCTCTTTCAGAACTTCTTGGACTTCACATCCTGACAGCCCTGCCCCACGCAAGAAACGCATTTGAAAATCAGTTGGTTTATAAATACTTGCACTATGGTCTGCTTGTTTAGGAATCGATTTAATTTTCTGTCCGGGGATAAAATCAATTTTTGCACCTTCATCTGCCATTGCGACAAAAGCAACATCAGACTGGCAATCATCACAGTTTTTATCGATAACGGCAATACCAGATAATTTAGAAACAGAATTTTTACCGGCCAGTATTTTATTTTTAATTAAAATGCCGGTATTTTTATATAGATGCCGTGCATTGCAATTATAATTCAGTTCACTGGAATTATCAATCAACACAGTTCCTGAAATTTTAGAATTTTCCCCGGCGTTTTTAATAAAAATGTTCAAAAAAGCCGGTGATTTTATTTTTACATTTACACTTAAAATTACATTTTGATTTTTTACACCGACTTCTATATCTAAAATATTTTCGCCGGCGATTTCCCCGACATAAATAAAATGGACAGGCAAATCGTAATTTTTATTTATTGGCTTATTTTCCAAAGTAGATAATTCAGGGCAATAAACACCATCACGGAAAACGACAGTTTCCGCTGGCATAGTTTTTATGTTGAATTCATTCCACATGTATGACATATTATCGACATTATAAAGGATTTTAAAATGGGATTCAATTGTGGAATCGTAGGCTTACCAAATGTAGGTAAATCTACATTATTTAATGCTTTAACCCAAAGTGCAGCGGCAGACGCTCAGAACTATCCGTTTTGCACCATAGAACCGAACACAGGTCGTGTTGTTGTTCCTGATTCAACCTTGCATGAATTGGCACGTGTTGCTGGCTCGCAAAAGATTTTACCGACACAACTTGAAATTGTTGACATTGCAGGTCTTGTCCGTGGTGCATCAAATGGCGAAGGTTTAGGTAATAAATTCCTGGGCAATATTTTATCGACTGACGCAATTATTCACGTTGTTCGTTGTTTTGAAAATGACGACATTGTTCACGTTCACGGTCAAATTGATCCATTAGGCGACATAGAAACGATTGAAACAGAATTGATGTTGGCAGATCTTGAAAGCATTGATAAACAAATAAAAAACCTTGAAAAAAAGGCACGTGGTCTGGACAAAGACGCAATAAAATTATTATCGGATGCCCAGGCAATCAAATCGAATTTAGAAAAATCAATACCTGCCCGTCTTGGCGATATTGATTCCAGTCCATTTAACTTATTGACCACCAAGCCAGTGATTTATGTATGTAATGTTGACGAAGCATCGGCAGCCACTGGTAATAAATATTCAGACCAAGTTCGTGAAAAATTTGGTGCGACAAATGATGTATTGGTAATATCATCAAAAATAGAAATGGAGATTTCACAAATTGTTGACCCAGACGAACGGAAAATGTTTTTAGACGACCTTGGCTTATCAGAATCAGGTCTGGATCAAGTTATAAAGACAGGTTATAAAACACTTGGGCTGCAAACATATTATACCATTGGTCCAAAGGAAGCACATGCCTGGACAATTACAACTGGAATGACTGCACCGCAGGCTGCTGGAAAAATTCACACAGATTTTGAACGTGGTTTTATCCGTGCCGAAGTAATTTCACCTGCTGACTTTATTGCACTTGGTGGCGAAGTTGCCGTCAAAGAAGCAGGCAAGATGCGTCTGGTTGGTCGTGATTATATAATGCAGCCTGGCGACATATGCCACTTCTTATTTAACACATAAAAATTCCCCCTTGTGGGGGATTTTTTTTACCTTTTTTATATTGAAATTATTGTCATAAATATTAAAATAAAAATGTTAAAAATTCCCGGTCTTTTTGATAATTTTGTTCAAAAAAGCCGGGAAATTATTTTATAAAGAAATCAGCAATTTTAATTTTTCATTATATTTTTTTAAATCGTTATCAATCTGTGCAATTTCATCACGAATTTTAACATCACCTGTTTCCAGCAACCGATTTGTCAGTTCACGTTTTTTTGTATTTAGTTTTTCCAAATAGCGTTGCAATTTTAACGATACAATAAATTTTTCTGCTGACACTAAATCCATATTTAAATCTGGTGCATTACCATCGAAATCGATTCCCAGTGTTCCCAAGAATTCCAAATATCTTTCTGCCAGTTCTGGGAAAGTATTCACAATATACAGCAACGTTCTTTTAGTAATTGCATCGATATCAGGCAGTTTAATATTTATTGGTTCTTTAACTTTTTTCCAACTTTGCCAGTTTTGAAATTTCCGCTTATCGTATTCTTGTTTATAGTGTTTTTTTAATTCATTATCAGCCAACTTTTCCGATTCTGCGTCCAAGAATTTTTCAGCCTGTGCACGTCCTCCTGGCGTTGAAACGACAAAGTTGTTATTTGCTATTTCCCACAAGAAATCAGTCAACCCAACCGCATCATCAATAATTTTACGCATTGCATCGACGCCGCCATTTTCAAGTATTTCATCAGGGTCTTTACCACCTGAAACAAATGCAAATTTGATATCAGACGTATCACGAACAAACGGCATAACAATACTGCATGCACGTGCTGCGGCCTTTTGTCCTGCCCCATCGCCATCAAAACAAAAAGTAATATTTCGATTAGATTTACATAGCAACGCAATATGGTCTTCGGTCAGTGCTGTCCCAAGAGGTGCAACAGTTTCACCAAAACCATTACATTGCATTTTAATTGCGTCAATTTGTCCTTCGACAACGATACTACGGTTTGCACGATGAATTGCATCACGTGCAAAGTTCAAACCGAAAACAGTTTTACGTTTATGAAAAATATCAGTATCAGTTGTATTTATATACTTTGGTTCACTTCCGTCCAGTGAGCGTCCAGAAAAAGCAACAACTTTACCCTTGGCGTTAAACAAAGGGAACATCAATTTATCACGAAAGAAATCATACATTCCATAATCGCCACGCCGGCAAAGTCCAGCATCAATCAGGTATTTTGAATCTGCATATTTATTTGCGATGATATTATTTTTTGGTGCATATCCGATACGATATTTTTTTATCATATCATCTGTGAATCCACGTTTACGGATATAATCCAATGCAACCGCCCCATCAGGTGTGAATAATTTTTCAGAATAAGTCTGTGCGGCTTTTTCGCAAATATCAAACAACGCTTCTTCACGTTGCACGACATTTTGTGGTCTAGGCTTGTATTCTGGCATTTTCATACCAGCCATATTAGCCAGTTCTTCGATTGCTTCCTTAAAGTCAATATTATTGACCTTCATAGTAAAAGAAATGATATCTCCACTTTCGCCACAGCCAAAGCACTTACAAATACCCTTTTCTTCATTTACACAGAAACTGGGGGTTTTTTCATTATGGAAAGGGCAACACCCCCAATAATTTTGCCCTTTTTTTGTCAGCGGCACACGTCGTCCGACCACATCAACGATAGACAGTCGTTGACGCAGTTCATCGGTAAAGTTTGAATAACTAAATTTACCTTGTTGTGCCATTACTTTTTATTTGCCTTGTTATTTATCAGTTTAATTGCGGTTTCCAAATCAGGTTGTTCTTTGACAGAAACATTGACCCGATTAGAAGATATATATGCACCATACCGCCCAGTTGGGTAAAAGAAAATCATTTTTTTAGTTTCTGGATTTTCACCGATTTTAATAGGTTCTGCTTTTTTACCAGCATTTGCCAATAATTCACGTGCGGTTTCCAGTGTTATTGTTTCTGCTGTCCATTGTTTTGCAGCGACATTTTTAGCCCCATCTGTGACATAAGGTCCAAATTTACCAACTCTAAATTCGATACCATCACCCAGTTCGACAGCATCAGATTTAACAGCCTGTGCGGTTGATTCTGCGGCCTGTGCGACTGCGGCATCGACTTTGCCCAACTGTTTAGTGTATTTACAGTCTGGATATTTTTCGCATCCTATAAAAGGTCCAAACTTAGACAATTTAATTCCCAGTTTTGCTCCACATTCTGGACAAACATCATTGTCATCAGGGAACAAGTGTTTATGCATAAACTCATTTATTTCATCGATAATATCTGCTGTTCTAATACCTCTTGCCCCATCAATCATATTGTTAGTAGGTGTCCAGAAATTTTCCAACGCAGTAATTTTATCTTGTTTACCATTTGAAACATCGTCCAAAGTATCTTCTGTTTTTGCGGTAAAGTTCACATCAACCAAATCAGTAAAATATTTATTAAGATAAGAAGCGATAACCCAACCACCATTTGTTGGATGGAAACGTCGTTGTTTATCCTGTTCAACATATGCCCTATCAACAATTGTTGACATAATAGTTGCGTATGTAGAAGGTCGTCCGATTCCCAGTTCTTCCATTTTTTTTACAAGAGATGCTTCTGTATATCTTGGTGGTGCCTGTGTAAAGTGCTGTTCAGGGATAAATTCTGTGATAATGATTTTATCACCGACCTGCATATTTGGCAGTTTTGATTCTTTTTTATCGTCTTCGTCGTCTTTATCTTCGGTATAAACCTTCATAAATCCGTCAAAGGTTCGCACAGACCCCACAGCGTGGAACACACCGACGTGATTATCTGTTTCTATATCTGCTGCGACAGAATCAAATTCTGCATTTTTCATTTGGCATGCAATAGTTCTTTTCCAAATAAGATCGTATAATTTTGCTTCATCACCACTAAGATTTTTTGCAGGTGCATCAAAGTGTGTTGGTCGAATAGCTTCGTGTGCTTCCTGTGCATTTTTTGATTTTGTTGCATAAATATTTGGAGAACTTGGCACAAAGTTATCACCATATTCCCGTCCGATAAAGTTTCTAATTTCGCTAACTGCATCAGCGTTCAAGTTTGTTGCGTCGGTTCGCATATATGTAATTAAACCTTGTTCATACAAGTGCTGTGCGGCACTCATTGTTCGTTTAGACGCAAAGAATAATTTTCGTGCGGCTTCCTGTTGCAGTGTAGATGTTGTAAAAGGTGCGGCAGGTTTACGTTGTGTTTTTTTCTTTTCGATATTGATAACGCTTGCACTAACTTCTGGTGTTCCCAGAGTGTTCAAAATATTATCAACTTGTTCTTGATTTTCGATGGTCATTTTTTCAATTTTCTGACCATTGAATTTATTTAGCATTGCCTTGAACGCCACGGAATTTGCCGTGCAGGCTGATTCCAGACTCCAATATTCCACAGGTTTAAAGTTTTCAATTTCTTTTTCACGGTCAACGACCAGCTTTACTGCCACAGACTGAACACGTCCTGCGGACTTTCCCAAATTTCTACGCCACAGCAACGGTGAAATACTAAAACCAATCAGATAATCTAATGCCCGTCTGACCAGATATGCATCGACCAAGTTTTTATCAATTTCACGTGGTTCATCGATTGCGGCCTGAACAGCTTTTTTTGTAATTTCGTGAAAAGCGACACGATAGACTTTTTTATCTTTAAGTAGTCTTTTAGCTTTAAGTATATCCAGCAAGTGCCACGCAATGGCTTCACCTTCACGATCAGGGTCGCTTGCCAGATAAACGGCATCTGCTTTTTTTAATTCTTCTGTAATCAGTTTAATTTGTTTTTCTTTACCTGGCATAATCTGCCATTTCATTTTGAAATTATTTTCTGTATCAACGCTGCCGTTTTCAGGCACTAAATCACGGACATGACCAACCGATGCGATAACACGCCAACCGCTACCTAAGTATTTTTCAATAGTCTTTGCCTTGGACGGTGATTCCACAATCAGTAAATTCATTTCCCTAACTCCCCTTTGCCGATAATTGTTGGTCCTTGTGAATATATGCGTTTTGACATAAACCAAATCCGAACATCAGTGATAACAGACTGCTACCTCCGAAAGACATCAGTGGCAACGGCACACCCACGGTTGGTAATAACCCCAAAACCATAGAAATATTTATAAAGTAATAAACAAAAAAGTTCAACATAAATCCAAAGCAAATCAGTTGTCCAAATCTGTTGCGACATAATTTTGCACACCAAAACAGCACGACCACAATCCAAGTATAAATCAGCAACAGGCTAAACGCACCGATAAAACCAAATTCTTCACCCAGCATAGTAAAAATAAAATCGGTTTGTTTTTCTGGCAAAAAAGATTGTTGTGATTGCGAGCCTTTCATATACCCTTTTCCTGTCATACCACCACTGCCAAAAGCAATTTTTGCCTGATTGATTTGATAACCTGCCCCTTGCAAATCGCTGTCTGGATTAAACAGTGTAATAATGCGTCCACGCTGATAATCGTGCAATCCACCGAACCAAATTGCTGGTGCTGCCATCAGTCCTAATATTGCTGCGATAATAAACCATTTTTTATTTGCCCCAACGATATAGAAGACCCCAACTGTAATCATACCCAGTGATAATGCAGTTCCTAAATCAGGTTGTGCCACAATCAAACCGAATGGCACCAGCAGCATTAGTCCTGGCACCAGATAGTTTTTAAATTGTCCTAGTTCAACGGAATTAAACCAAGCAAAATATCGTGCCAACGCCAACACTAATGCAATTTTAATAAGTTCAGAAGGTTGAATATGAATAAATCCCAGGTTTAACCAACGTTGTGCCCCCATACCTGTATGTCCGACAAAAGTAACCAAAACAATCATAATCAGTGCGACAGCATAAATCAGATAAGCCGACTTTACCCATGTTTTGATATTTGTAAATGCGGCGAAAAAGAACACACCAAACCCCAGCATAATTTTCATCAACTGGCTAAACGCAAAAGGTTTCCAATTACCGCCTCCTGCTGAATACAGCACAACGATTGATATCGTCAGCACCATACACATAGGCACAAACAATCCCCACGAAAAACGTCCCAGTTTTTCTGGCAGTGTCATCATATTTGCATTTGAAACACGTGTTTGTTTTGCCATTTGATTAAATTCCTTTTAACAGTTCCTTCATCAACGCTGCTGCACTGCGTGCTGCTGGTCCACTTGAACCAGAGTGTTCAGTAACAACACAGACTGCATACTTTGGATTATCTGTTGGTGCATATCCAACAAACAGTCCGTGATTTCGCATACTCCACTTTAATTGTTCATTGGTCAGAACACCACTTAAACGTTCTTTTTTAGAAATGCTACGCACCTGTGAAGTCCCGGTTTTACCGCCCATACGCTTACCTTTGACATTGATTGCACTGCCGCTGGCTGTTCCGCCTTTTTTTAGAACTTGTTCCAGTCCGTTCATCACAAATTTGATATTTTTCTGTTGTAATCCCATCGTATCAAATTGTGGTATTTTATCTGTTTTAATCAGTCGTGGTATAATCTTTTTATTAGAAGCAACACGTGCCATCATTACTGCCAACTGTAAACAGTTTGCCAAAATAAATCCCTGACCGATTCCAGAAATAACTGTATCACCGTGCACCCATCGTGTTCCGACCTGTTTTTCCTTCCAGTATCTATCTGGCATAACGCCTGGCATTTCACGTGCGATGACATCGTCCATAAATTTTTCTGTAAATCCCAGACGAATAGCCATTTCTTTGATAGCGTCGATTCCGATACGCAATGCGACTTGATAGAAATAAATATCGCACGAATGTTTCAAAGCCCCTGCCAGGTCAACCCAACCATGTCCTTTTTCTTCCCAACAGTGATATCTGCGGTCGCCATAGTCCCAATGTCCTGGACAGAAAACTTTTTCACGTTCTGTTATTGCCCCTGCTTCCAAGGCCGCCAACGCTACAACGATTTTGAACGTTGACCCTGGTGGATAAAGCCCTTCAACGGCTTTGTTCATAAAAGGTTTTGCGATATCATCACGCAAGTTTTGGATATATTCATCACCGTCATCTTCACGGAACATATTCGGGTCAAAACTAGGTGTAGAAACCATTGCCAAAATATCACCTGTTTCAATATCCAACGCCACACCACAGCCAGAACGATGATTAGTCAATGCGTCATAAAGAACACGCTGTGCATTATCATTGATAGTTGTCTGGACATCATTACCAGCAACAGGCGGAATAAATTGAGATTTATCTTCACCTGTGATACGACCGACTGCATTAGTAATCATAACAGTCTGTCCTGCATCACCCTTCATATTATCGTTATAAATTTTTTCCAGTCCGGTGATACCAGTGGTTAAAAACGGAGCGTTTGGCACAGGATTTTTAGGTTCTCCTACATAACCGAATATTTGTGCCCCAGCAGGTCCTAATTCATATATACGTGCATATCCGCTTTCTACGTGCAACCCAGGCAAATTTTTTGCTTGTAATTTTGCTAACTTTCCCCAGTTTGTATTTTCGCTGACCAAGACCGGTTGAAACTTTAATTGTTTTTTTATTTTTTGTCTGATTTTATCGACTTTTTTTTGTTTAAGATTCAAATCATTTTGGACAACAGCAATCAGTTCATCTATATCGACAGCTTCTTCTGGGATGATATAAATTCTGTAAATAGGTGCATCACGTGAAATAGGCACACCATTTCTGGACAATATTTTACCACGTTCAGGCATATCTATTTGAATACGGAAAGAATTATTTTCGCTTTTCTTTTTATAGTCCTGATAACTAAACAGTTGCATTTGCAGCATACGCAAAACCAAAGCAGACGTCAAAACAGCCCCTGCTGTAAGGAACAAAGCACTTCTGCGGTCAAAGGTGCGTGAAACTTCTGTATCAATCATTTATGCACCTTTTTAATAAGCGTTGTAATTGGGATATACAACAAGGTTGTCCAAAAGAAAATCCATAACCCCCACAGCAGGTTTAAAAACGTAAAATTCATTAAAACCTGAACCAGAACGGCACAACCAAAGAATACCATAAAAGCTGCGATTGCATCTTTGTCCAGTCTTGTTAAATCAACCAAGGTTTGGAAACCGTTCAATGCACTGAACAGGCAATACATAGCAATCCAAAAGCAAACAGTTTCAAAATTGTAATCCAAACACAAACACATCAATATAGAAAAAATCGTGAACCATCTAACAGGCTGAACAAACGAGCAAAAGAAAATAGGAATTATTGCCAATACCCCTGCAGGATTCCAAAAACGTCCTGACAATCGCCACAAAGCCACCGTTATAAGAAACGGGAAAGAAATCTGCAAAAAGTTTATAATTTTGCTTTTCATCTGTATTCATTTTGTGGTGTATCAAATTTCAATATTAAAACACGAGATAATTTATCGTGTGCGACAACATCAACATCGACACTGTCAATCATTTCACCGATAATTAAACCTGCTGGCAAAACCCCTGAAATATTACTAGAAACCAGTTTTATCCCTTTTGAAGGTTGGAATTCTGGGTCGCTAAAAAATCCCATTGTAGGATTATTTGAACCATTACCGGTCATAAACCCATAGACTTCTGACCCGACGACCCGAACGGCGATATTTGTATCGGCATCAGTCAAGGCTCTTACACGGGCGAAGTTTTCAGCCACATCGATTACGATACCGACTAAATGCATATCTGTTGTTGCGACTGCCATGCCACTTTCCAGTCCATCACGAATACCCCGATTTATGATAAAGGTGTTATGACCCAGGACACTGTTGTCATGGATAACATCAGCGATAACAGTATCTCTTGGTTGTGCATTGACGATATTTAACTCGTCATTTAGTTTTTTATTTTCTGCCAATGCGATATCGCACAAATTTTTATTGATTGTTGCGGCATCAAGTTTTGCTCTCAGTTCTTCATTTTCGGCACGCAGGTTTGACAGTTCTGCGACATTATCGATTGTTCCCCCGACGACCCGAATAGGCCATGTAATAATATCACCTACGACTTGTGCGACAGGGACGACGATATGTCCCAGTGCGTTCATTATTGCATAATCGGGTTTAGCGATCATAATATAGATGAACAGCACAGGCAGCACTGCCGCTGTTGCGACTGCCTTGGCCAGTGGATATAATTTGGAAGTGACATTATTTTTTTTCATCGCCTGCTACTTTAATCCTAAAAAGTCAGATATTCAATAAAAACTTGATTTTTGAAATAAATATGGCACAATTGGGCTGGTCAAAGTGGCAGGCATTGCCACCAGACCAAGAACTATCTAGAAAATAAAAGGATATAAAATGCCAAAATTAAAGACAAAGTCGTACTTAAAGAAACGTGCGTCTATGACCGCAACCGGCAAAATCCGTGTTGCCCGCAACTCTCACAAGAAACTGTTGCGTAAGAAATCTGCCCGTGCGAACAAAGCGGGTGCAAAACCACAGTATCTGAATGAAAATATGGTTGGACAGGCAAAAATCCTGGCACCATATGGGTTGAAATAAGCAAGGGGGTAACAGGTCATGGCAAGAGTAAAACGTGGAACAACCGTAAAACAAAAGCACAATAAAATATTGGCACGTGCCAAGGGTTATTTGGGTCGTCATCATTCTACATACCGTGCGGCCCGTGAAAAGACAGAAAAGGCAGGACAGTATGCATACCGTGATCGTCGCGTTAAAAAGCGTGAATTTCGTGGTTTGTGGATTGTTCGTATCAATGCCGCTGTCCGTGCAAATGGTATGACTTACAGCCAGTTTATGAACGGCTTGAAAAAAGCTGGTGTTGCTTTGGATCGTAAAGTATTGGCAGAAATGGCATATGCTGGTGATGCAAACTTCACAAAATTGGTTGACACAGCGAAACGATTTATCAACGCCGAAAGTAAATAATACCTTGTCGGCGGGGTATCTGTTTTGTAATAATAAAGCCGTCGTTTGACGGCTTTTTAATTTTGATTGGGGTAAAGTTATGCACGAACAAATAAAGAACATAAATACACTAGAAGAATTGCAATCGCTGTATTCTGCAACATTTGGAAAAAATGGCACGATGACAATGCGATTAAAAGAAATGAAGAATTTGGACAATGAAGCCCGTGCGGCACTAAACAGTGAAAACACAGCGTTGCGTGAATTGTTCAAAACACGTCAAAGTGAAATTGAAAATGCGGTCTTGATGGCAGGTCTGCAAAAGCAACGCCTGGATATGTCGTTAAATCCATTACCTGAGAACACGGGGACAATCCATCCGCTGACACAAAGTCTGTCTGAAATTGCAGAAATATTAGAATCATTTGGTTATAAAATGTTCACTGGCCCAGAAATCGAAGACGACTGGCATAATTTTACAGCATTAAACACACCATTGCATCACCCTGCCCGTGATATGCAAGACAGTTTCTTCTTGGAAAACGGGAATGTTTTACGCACTCAGACATCTGCGATACAAATACGTGCAATGGAATCAGACGGTGTTCCAATCAAGATGTTTGGTGTTGGTTCGACATACCGCAAAGAATGGGACGCAACCCATGGTCCAATGTTTGGTCAAATCGAAGGTTTATATGTTGATAAGAATATAACTATGTCAGATTTGTTGGCAGATGTTCGTGCATTTTTATCACGCTTTTTTGGAATTGAAAATGTTGAGTTGCGTATTCGACCATCATTTTTTCCTTTCACAGATCCGTCTATTGAAATTGATATGAAATGGCGTGGTGATAAGTGGCTGGAATTGATGGGTGCAGGTATGGTTCACCCGAACGTTTTGCGTAATTGTGGCATTGACCCTGATGAATACCAAGGTTTTGCATTTGGTTTTGGTTGGGATCGTCTTGCGATGTTGAAATACAATTTACCAGACTTGCGTGATTTGTATAACAATGACGTTCGTTGGTTAAAATCGGCTGGCTTTTAATACGGGGGTATAATTATGAAATGGACTTATGATTGGCTGACAGAATATTTAGAAACGACGGCATCTGCAAAAGATGTTGCTGACACGCTTACCCGTATTGGTCTGGAAATAGAAGACGTTCAATCTCCTATTTCACCGATTGCCGCCCGCATTGTTGAATGCAAGGCTCACGAAAACAGCGACCACTTGCATGTTTTAATGGTTGATGATGGAACTGATACATTTCGTCAGGTTGTATGTGGTGCACCGAACGCTCGTGTTGGTTTGATATCTGCCTTGGCAGTGCCAGGTTGTGTGATTGGTGGCCACGAAATAACATCTGGCAAATTGCGTGGTGTTCTATCGAATGGTATGATGTGTTCTGCACTGGAATTAGGAATTGGCGACGACCACAGTGGAATAATTGAATTACCAACTGACACAAAAATTGGTTCTGCTGTTCTGGAAACAAAAACAGTATTTGACGCAGGCATTACACCGAACAGACCTGATTATTTATCTGTTCGTGGCATTGCACGTGATTTATCTGCGGCAGGTCTTGGGAAGTATATTGCACCATCTGACAGTGCGTTTGAAATTGTTTCTGGCGATCGTCAGGTTATTTTACAGACAGATAAATGTCGTGCGTATAAAATGATAGAAATTCACGATATAACTGTGAATCAAAGCGACAAGAAAATTTCATCACGTTTGGCAGCGATTGGAATCAATCCAAAGAACGCCCCTGTTGATGCGACCAATTATATCTGTTATGACATGGCACAACCGATGCATTGCTTTGACGCAGATGAAATCCATGGTGATATAGTTGTCCGCCAGGCGACCAGTGGTGAAAAATTCACAGACTTGTTTGGCAACGAACACCAATTACAAGAAACAGATATGGTAATTGCCGACAGCGAAGGTATTTTGGCACTGGCTGGTGTGATTGGTGGTGCACGTGGTGCAACAACGGAAAGCACAAAAAACATAATCCTAGAATCAGCATATTTTGATTCTGTATCTGTCCGCAAGACTGCAAAACGTTTGGGGATTTCTACGGATGCGTCATACCGCTATGAACGTGGCATAGACCCGACAATAACAGGTTCTGCTGCAATGTGTGCTGCAAAAATTATTATGTCATCTTGTGGTGGTAAAATTGTTGGCACATTTGCTGCTGGTGATGATTCTGCACCAAATAAGCAAATAAAATACAATCCAAATTACTTTACTAAAAAGACGGGTTTTGACATTGCCCAAGATATCCAGCGTGATATTCTGGTTGCATTAGGTTATGGTGTTGATTATTCAAATTCATCACAATGGATTTTGACTGTTCCACCATTTCGTGTTGATGTAGAAATACCTGAAACAGTTGTTGCAGATTTATTGCGTATTCACGGCTATGACAAGATTGCTCAGTCAACCAATCACACGCATGGCGAAATCTGTCATCACGACAACCATGAAATGAATATCAAAAGATTATTGTCATCACGTGGTTTAAATGAGTGTCGTTCATTTGGATTTGGTAATCTGTCAACAGAACAATTGTTGTCTGACAAGCCAAACATTAAAATATCAAATCCGATTACATCAGACTATGACACGATGCGAAATGGTTTGATGTTTGGTTTATTACAGGCGGTATCAAATAATGAAAAGCGTGGATTTGCTGATTTGAATTTATTTGAATTGGGGACAGTATTTGATGGTGATGCACCGACCCAGCAACACACATCTGTCTGCATTGTTCGCACAGGTTCCATTTCGCCAAAGCATTGGACAGGCCGTAATCGTGATGTAGATGTATATGATGTAAAATCAGATCTTATTGCATTATTACAAGGTCAGCGTTTTACAATCTCGACAGAGGACGCACCACGTTGGGCACATCCATACCGCTATGCAGCGATTATGCAAGGTAAAAAGAAACTGGCTGAATTTGGCGAATTGCATCCATCTGTTGCAAAACAGTTGCGTATAAAAACACGAGTTGTTATAGCAAACGTTGATGATATAAAGAATATCCCTGCAAAGCGTGGTGGCAAACAACCATCTTTGTCAGATTTTCAGCCAATCACCCGTGATTTTGCATTTATAGTTGATGTGGACACGCCTGCTGAAAAGCTGACCAGTGTTGCTAGATCTGTAGATTCACGAATAACAGACATTGTTGTTTTTGATGCATTTGACATGAAAGACGGCAATAAATCGATAGCATTCACGATAACGTATCAACCAACAGAGAACGTATCGGAAACAGATTTGCAAAAATTGCAAACATCGATAATAGAAACTGTTGAAAAAAAGTGTAATGCCCGAATACGTGACAAATAAAAAATCCCCGAAAGGGGATTTTTATATTTCTGGTGCCGGTGATAGGACTTGAACCTACGACCCCCTCATTACGAATGAGATGCTCTACCAACTGAGCTACACCGGCGAACGAAGAAAACTATAATGTATTCGAAAAATAAATTCCAGTGTTTTTTATCCTGGAAAAAAACATATAAAAAAACCGGTGTTTACCGGTAATTTTTTATGCTTTTAATTTTCGCATTACAACCATAATACCTGCTGGTGTCATACCTGGTATTCTTGACAGGTCTGCGACATTTTCTGGTCTTGTTGCATTTAACTTTTCGACCAGTTCATTTGTCAGTCCTGGCAAACCGTCATAGACAAAATTCAACGGGATTTTCATTTCTGCATCACGTTTATACGCAGCGATTTCACGTTCATTTCGTGCAATATATCCTGCATACATTTTGTCATTTTCTGCAACTATTTTTCCGACTTGATTCATTCTGGAATCGAATTCCGCACATGTCATCAATCCGAATTCGCACGCCATATTTCCCAGACGTTTTATCGCATTATCAGCCCGCAAGTGCAATCTGTATTCTGCACGAGATGTAAACATACGATATGGTTCATCAACCCCCAGTGTTGTAATATCGTCAATCATAACACCAATCATTGCATTAGTTCTGTCCAGTTCCAGATATTTCTTACCCAATGCAAAAGCGGCAGCATTTACCCCTGCAACCAAGCCCTGTGCAGCGGCTTCTTCATACCCAGAAGTTCCATTGATTTGTCCTGCAAAGAACAATCCATTATAGTCTTTGGATTGCAGTTTTGCATTCAAAGCCCGTGCATCAATAGCGTCATATTCGATTGCATATCCATACCGAATAATTTCAGCATTTTCCAGACCTGGAATTGTCCGAATCCATTTGTCTTGAACGTCTTTACCGAAACTGGTTGAAATCCCATTAGGATAAATCAGTTCACTGTTATAACCTTCTGGCTCTAAAAATACGTGATGCGTTTTATGTTCTGGGAAACGCATAACTTTATCTTCCAGACTTGGGCAATACCGTGGGCCTGTTCCAGTAATATCGCCGTTATACATTGGTGCGTCAGAAATATTTTTACGAATAATATCGTGTGTTTCTTCATTAGTATGCGTAATAAAGCAAACGTTTTCTTTATTTGTATTTCTATAAGCCTGATTTTCTACATCCAACGAAAACCAGTCGTGTGGATTATCCCCAGGTTGCACTTCGCAAACATCCAGGTTTATCGAAGACCGTAAAATTCGTGCAGGCGTTCCTGTTTTCAAACGCAGAATTTTAAAACCTAAGCTTTGCAAGAACTGTGATGTTTTTGAATCATTTTCTTGGTAAGTTCCATCATCTTGCAATCGGCCTGATGGAATTTTTTCACTGCCACGTGTAACCACGCCGCCCAAGAAGGTTCCTGTTGTAAACACGATTGCATTTGCAAAGTATTTATCGTTTATTGATTTTTCGATTGCGTTGATACTTTCAACTTTTTCAAAGATAACCCGAACACCAGTTTCGTTTAGAATATCAACAATTGCATTGTGATACATATCCCTGTCAATTTGTGCACGCAGTGCCTGGGTTGCAGGTCCATGTGTTGCATTTAATGTTCGCCAGTGGATACCTGCCCTATCTGCGGCTCGAGGCATTACGCCACCAAATACGTCCATTTCTGCAATCATTTGTGATTTGCCGGGGCCACCAATACTAGGGTTGCATGACATAGCCCCTAAATCTGAATCTGCCAGCGTAATCAGTGCAACATTTGCACCATAATGCTTGGCAGCGACAGCTGCTTCGACTCCGGCATGTCCACCACCAATAACGATAACATCAAAGTGTTCTGATTTTTGCACCATTAAAAACGTCCCATACCACCATTTACGTGTAAAGTCTGACCATTGATATATGCGGCCTCATCAGAAGCCAAGAAGACACAAGCATTTGCGATATCTTCTGGTTCGCCAAATCGTCCTGCTGGGATTTGTGCCAGATAATTTTTCTTTAATTCTTCCGGCAAAACATCAGTCATAGGTGTTTTGATAAAACCTGGTGCGATTGCATTTGCTGTGATACCACGAGATGCAACCTCGGCTGCGATTGATTTTGTCATTGCGATCATACCGCCTTTTGATGCGGCATAGTTTGCCTGACCTGGTCCACCGATTGTTCCGATTATCGAAGCCATATTGATAATGCGTCCAAATCTGTTTTTCATCATCGGCATGATTGCGGCCCGACACATTTTGAAACAAGACCGCAAATTAGTATTGATAACATCATCGAATTGTTCATCAGTCATACGCATCAACAAAGTATCTTTTGTAATACCGGCGTTATTTACCAGGATATCGATTTTACCGGCTTTTTCGATTGTATTCATAATCAATTCAACGGCACCGCCTTCTTGGGCTAAATCCGCAGGGATTTTGATAAAATCATCACCGAACTCGGCGTTCATTTTAGCGATATTTCGACCTGAAACAACAACAGTTGCCCCTGCTTCCTTCATTTTTTTTGCGATTGCGACCCCGATACCACCTGTTGCCCCTGTAATAAGAGCGACTTTTCCTGTTAAATCAAACATGATTATATCTCCAACTTTTTTGCGGTTATTTTATCAGTAATTCTTGAACACAGACCTGTCAAGACATTACCAGGTCCAACTTCTATTTGTTCTGTGATACCTAAGTCTGCCATATTCAGCACAGATTCACGCCAGCGAACACCATTAGTAATTTGATAAACTAAAGCATCTTTGATTTCATTTATATCTGTCATTGGTTGGCAAGTTTTATTAGAAATCATCGGCACTGACAGCGAATTAAATTGAACAGATTCCAAAGCGGCTTTCATTTGTTCGGCTGCTGATTTCTGTGCACGGCAATGCACAGGCACAGACAACGCCAACGGCATTGCACGTTTTGCCCCTGCGTCTTTTGCGGCGGCAATAGTTTCTTCTACTACATCTTTAAGTCCTGAAATAACAACCTGACCTGGACAGTTATCATTTGCCACATCGCAATTAGTTTTTGCACAAATTTCACGCACAGTATCAATATCCAGTCCCAGAATCACAGCGGTTAAACCATCACCAACCGGGACAGCATTTTGCATTGCATTACCACGAACACGCAACAGTTTTGCAGCGTCTCCCACAGACAATGCACCTGCTGCACACAGGGCAGTATATTCGCCCAAACTATGTCCTGCAACATATTCAGGCAATGCCACCCCACTTGCACGTAGCATTGCGATACTAGTTGCCATAATTGCTGGCTGAACATTTGCGGTCAGTGTCAGTTCATCAGCAGGCCCATTAAAAATAATATCCGACAGTTTTTGATTTAACGCATCGTCAACCTCGTCAAAGACGGCACGTGCCGCTGCATTATTTTCGTATAAATCTTTGCCCATACCAACGCTTTGTGCACCTTGACCTGGGAAAACAAAAACAGAAGCCATATAAAATCCTTTTGTTCAAGACCCTTAAATTATAGTTTTCTAATTGAAAACTCGCAACCACAATAATTTTGCCGATAAAAATCAGATTCACGATTTATCTGGACACGCAGATTTTCGTCCCATTTAATTTTTAGATATTGAATATTATTGCAATTTTTTTCGGCAGCCACATCTACTTGGGTCTGACTTTTATGTCGTGAAACGCCCAGCACGCTTGCGATTGCGTTATAGCCATTTTGTTGTGCGAATTGAACGGCTCTGTGGAAACGATATTCAAAGCACACAGAACATCTTGCACCACGTTCAGGTTCATTTTCCAGACCCATAACAGCCTTTCGCCAAGCATCATGGTCGTATTCAAGAACTGCATATTTCGCACCAACACTTTCACAGTATTTAATCTGCTCGTTCATACGTTTAGTGTATTCAGATTCTGGAAAGATATTAGGGTTAAAGAATAAGACAATAAAATCATCAATATTATCAACAGCGTTTTGGGTCAGTTGCCTAATTGCCCCCGCTGAACACGGTGCACAACAAGACAACAAAACCAAACGCAATTTATTATCGGACATTTTGCAAAAATTTTGCCAATATTTCAGGCATTTTACCAGTTGTTGCTGGGTAAACCTGATTCATATTATTGTTTACAACGATATCGTTATTATCTAATTCGTGCCAAAAAACAGTTATAGAAACTGGGATTGGGCGTGGTGCTGCCAAAGAGCCTGGCATTCTCAGACCGATGCTATGCTGTGTATGAGAACCAGTCTTGATTGCAGGAGCGTTCATATTTCTATCATTTATCGCTGGTGAAAATTTTGCACCTGGATTTGCACGTTTAATATTTTTTGCATTTGTGATTTCATCTGCGACCCACAAAGGCAAAGTTTCTGTTTCAATAACATGTGTTGTGAAATTAGTTTTCAAATCATAGTTTTCAACAGTTCTGATAATTTCAATTTTATAAATATCTGGACGACTTGCATTTGCAGACAAAATCTTTTTCATATCATGAATACTTTTGAAATCACCATTTGCCATAAATTTTTTACCGTGCAAACGCAGTGTCCAAACTTCACGTGTTCCAATATTTTTTTTATCAAATTTATTTTCCATCTACTTTTCCTTTTACTTTTTACCATACATTCCGCTAGGTATTATCGTGTTTTACGTATTATTCTGGATAACACCATTGGGATTTTACCCGTATTTTCCGGATAAATCTGCTTTAAATTTCTGTCTAAAACAACGTCATTATCAGACAGAGTATGAAGATAATCATCACCAGGAATCAAAAGATTTGTTGGTGCTTGATTACTCATTATAACATTTTTACTTTGAATATATCGCTTGCCTTTCGTAATTGCAATTTTTTTGCCACTGGCAGTTTCTGTATATTCGATTTTATCTGCAATCCAGTATTGTTGAGTTAGCTGTTTTTTGATTGTTTCAAAAACATTTTTTTTGATTATCTGCTTTTCTGTGGTTTTTACCAGTTCTATTTTATATGCATCTGAAAAGCGTTCTAAATAATCCGAAACATCATGCACGTTTTTAACAATGCCTGCCACGATATGCTCTGCTGTATAAACGTTTATCCTGCAACCTTCTTTTGCATCATCTGTAAAATCACGAAACAAAGCATACTCACTTAAATCAATTTGACCAGCCATAAACAATTACCTTTAACCTAGTTTATATTCTGTTCCAATTTCTGCGTCCGTCCCCAGTTCGATGATTTTATCGCCATCACTGCCCTGTCCAACTTCTGCTGGGCTGCACATCATACCAAAAGACTCTACACCTGCAACAGTTCTTTGTGCCATTGGTTTTTTCATACCTGGCAATTTAGATCCCACAGGTGCTAAAACCCCACGCAGACCAACATAAACATTTGGTGCACCACAAACAATTTGAACATTTTCAGTTCCGTTATTTACAGTTAAAACATGTAAATCATCACGTGTTGGGTGATTTTCAACTGCAGCAATTTCAGCGACGATTGGTTTTGGTGTGTTATCAGGTTGTTTTACAGTATATTTTTCTGTCATTTGTGCAATTTTTTCATCATCAATACGACTAAACAGATTTTCAGGCACTACAAATTCCGCCCCATCAGCAATACGAGATTCGAATTTTTCTGGCCAAGACAAATCTTGTTTATCTGCAAAAATATTCTGCATTTTTTCTGCTGCCACTGGGATAAAAGGTGCAGACACACGTGCAAATAAATCAATCAACTGAAAGCATTGGTTCAATACCTTGCCTGCTGCGTCCAAATCACCATTTTTAACCAATGCCCATGGTTCATATTTGGTCATATATTCATTACCGATTGCATACAGACCACGCAAAGCAGCGATTGATGCACGGAATTCACAAGCGTCCAACGCACTTGTCAGTTCTGACAATTTTTCATTGATTTGCGATTCCAGTTCAGGGTCGATTGTTCCTGTTGCTGGGACATTTGTTCCAAAGTTTTTAGCAGTCAATTTACAAACACGACTTACAAAGTTCCCCAACATACCGTTCAGGTCTTTGTTTACAATTTCTGCAAATCGATTGATTGTAAAGTCTGTATCGTCTGTTTCTGGTGCAGACGCAATAATTGCATACCGCCAGCAATCCGCATCAGCATCCATAATCGCATCGTTTAGGAAAATGCCATTTCCAGTAGATTTTGAAATTTTGGCCCCATTAAAGTTCAAGAAATTAAATGCCTTTAACGTATCAACAGTTTTCCAGTTATCGTTCATTGCCAATTCTTGTGCTGGGAAAAAGATTGAATGGAACGAAACATTGTCTTTGCCCATAAATTGTGTATAGTGAACATCGTCGCCACCAAACCACCAGTCTGCCCAGTTCTCATTTGCTGCCTGTGAAATTGATACATACCCCCACGGTGCATCAAACCAAACATAAAAGACTTTATTTTCATATCCTGGCTTATTTACAGGAATACCCCATTTTAAATCACGTGTGATTGGGCTGTCCCGCAAACCTTCGTCCAGCCACTTGTTTGCGATTGCCAATGCGGTCTTGGGCCACCCTTTTCGTGAATCAATCCATTGACGCAACTTGTCCTGCATTTGACTTGATTTGAAATACAAGTGTTTAGTTTCACGCATTTCAACGGGTGAATCTTTTGTAATAGCACTGTGTGGGTTTATCAACTGTTCTGGTTCCAGTGTTGCCCCGCACTTTCCACATTCATTACCGTATGCACCGTCAAATCCGCATTTTGGACAAGTTCCGATAACAAATCTGTCGGCCAAGAACATTTCGTCTTTGACTGAATAAGGTTGCACAGACGTTTTTTCGACCAACATACCCTGTTCGTCCAGACGTGTAAATAATGACTGAATTAGTTCTGTGTGTTTTTGTGTATGTGTTCTGCCATAGATATCAAAAGACAAACCAAAGTTTTTAATGGCATCGACGTGTGCTGCACGATACTTATCGACATATTCTTCGACAGGCATATTTTCTTTCATTGCACCGATTTCACTGGCTGTGCCGTGTTCATCAGCCCCGCAAATGAACAGAACATCACGTCCCATTGCCCGGCAAAATCGTGCATAAACATCACTTGGCAGCAAGCAACCAACCAAATGCCCGATATGCAAATTATAGTTTACGTATGGTAATGCCGATGTAATTAAATACTTTTTTGCCATTATTTACCCTTTTTTTACTGCGGAAATTATAAAACATATTTTGAATAAATCAATAGTTATAAAAAACTTGAAAAAACAATCGTGTATAGTATGTTAGTAAGCATATAAAGTAATGGATTTAACATGCAACCAAAAAAACAACTTGATAAAAACACATTGATATACCTTGTAAATGAAATAACCAAGAATCACGGCATCAAGAACACATCGCCTGTAAAGTTGGGTCGTCTGATGTATTTGTTGTGGCTTGAATATGCGTCCCTGCAACCAGGTTTGACATTTCCGGAAAACTCACCAATGGCGAATATGCGTTTTATAAATTATGAACGTGGTCCTGCCGAAGAACTAAGTTCTGATAATTTTGATACAGTCCGTTCTGAAATTTTGGCTGGCAAGATTCCAAACTTTTCCCAGACATCATTTCATTTAAAAGAAAAGCATAATATGGAACAGGCTTTTACCACTGTTCGCAACATATATTCAATGCATCGTGCGACAGATTTGTGTAATTTCATTATGTATGAACTACCGACTTGTCAGTTCAAGCCAAAGATTTGCGAATTGACATTTAATGACCAAGAATTTGTCCGTGAACTTCGTGCATTTATCCGCAAGCGTGATAGATTAAAATAAAAAGACCGGCAAACGCCGGTTTTTAAATCTGGTGGGTGGTATTGGACTCGAACCAACGACCTTTACGATGTCAACGTAACGCTCTAACCAACTGAGCTAACCACCCAAAACGACCCGATTATAACAGATAAAAATATAATTGCAAATGATATTTCGTAGTTGTGCAAAGTTCTAACCTCCAACCACCTTATTGCGGTGTTTTTTTTATAAATTGGTGTCAATTATGCATATTATTGACCAAATTGAAGAATATAGACTAAACAACAAAATCCAAGTTTTTCAAATTTGTAATATAATTGGTTTGATAATATTTATAATTGCAACAAAATATCCTCTAAAAAACATATAAAAAAGCCGGTAAAAACCGGCAATTTTATTCTTCGTTTTTCAAGAATTTTTCCAACCATTTATTGTCAAAATTCAACTGTTTTACGTCTTTGTTTTTTAACAGTTTTTGTTGCAAAGGAATAGTTGTTTTTACGCCTTCGATAACAAATTCGTCCAACGCACGTGTTGCCCGCATCAAGCACGCAGGTCTATTTTGTGCATGAACAATCAATTTTGCAATCATAGAATCATATGTTGGTGGAATTGTATAACCTGTATAAACAGCACTATCGACACGAACGCCCAAACCACCTGATGGTGCATACAGTGTAATTTTTCCAGGGTTTGGAACAAAAGTTTCTGGGTCTTCTGCATTTATACGGAATTCGATAGCATGTCCATTTGGGATAACGTTTGATTGTGTATAACCCAGTTTTTCACCTGCTGCGATACGAATTTGTTCACGAACCAAATCCACCCCATAAACCATTTCTGTCACAGGATGTTCTACCTGTAATCTAGTATTCATTTCCAAGAAATAGAATTTGCCATCTTCGAACATAAATTCAAAAGTTCCAGCATTGACATATCCCATTTTTTTTGCTGCTGTTTTGCAGATTTCAATCATATCATCACGTTGTTTTTGTGATAATACAGCGGCGGGGCATTCTTCCAAAACCTTTTGGTTGCGTCTTTGCAGCGAGCAATCACGTTCACCAAAGATAACGACATTTCCGTGCATATCACCTAAAACCTGGAATTCGATATGACGTGGATGTGTCAGTAATTTTTCCATATACAGCGTTCCGTCCCCAAAAGCCGACTGTGCTTCATTTTTAGTCAATTGGAACGCCTCTGCCATTTCGTCTGAATTCATAACGGGTCGCATACCACGACCACCGCCACCAGCGGCTGCTTTTAACATAACAGGATAGCCAATTTTTTCGGCCACATCCAATGCTATTTCCAAAGAATCGACTGCCCCATCAGACCCTGGCACAACTGGCAAACCACATTCCACAGCAGTCTTTTTTGCATTTACCTTGTCGCCCATGCGAATAATCATTTCTGGCGAAGGCCCAATCCAAATCATACCATGCTGCTCAACTTTGTGTGCAAAGTCTGCTCGTTCAGATAAAAATCCATATCCTGGGTGAATTGCATCTGCATTTGTCAGCAATGCAGCGGTTAAAATTGCGGATTCGTTCAGATAAGATTCACGT
Source organism: Candidatus Enterousia sp. (assembly GCA_045613785.1). Lineage (GTDB taxonomy): Bacteria > Pseudomonadota > Alphaproteobacteria > Rs-D84 > Rs-D84 > Enterousia. The sequence continues at coordinate 86,634 of JAZLBQ010000026.1, forward strand.
GCTGGTGCAGGTCCGATACATACAGACTCGTCTGCCAGTTGCACGTGCATAGCGTCCTTGTCAGCGGTTGAATATACAGCAACTGTTCGGATACCCATATCACGACAGGCACGAATAACACGCAAGGCGATTTCCCCACGGTTAGCGATTAAAACTTTTTTAATTTGTGACATCTTATTCGATAATGATTATAGGTTGGTCAAATTCAACTGCTGCACCATCTTTGGCCAAGATTTCTGTTACAACACCGTCTTTGTCGGATTTGATTGGGTTAAATGTTTTCATTGCTTCGACCAACGCAACGGTATCGCCTGCTTTGACAGATGCGCCGACACTAACGAATGGTTCTGCCCCTGGTTCTGGTGCCAGATATACAACACCGACCATTGGTGATTTCAGTGCATATCCACTGATTTTTGTTTTTTCTAAAGAATCTGAACTTGTGTTTTTTACCTCAGAATTTGTTGTTGCCGATGCGACTGCAACGGTCTTTTGTTTAGATAAATGAATATGTTTACGATACAAGCCAAATAAAAATTGGCGTTCTAAATCTAACTCTGTAATTCCCATATCGTCCATAATTTTTGACATAGACTCTACGGTTGCACGAAAAGACATTTTAATCCCTTTATTTATAGTTCACTGTCATGCACAATATAAAATTTTACCATATTCTGTCGCATTGTCAAGGAACAGGGTCGTATCCAAATCCGCCACCTGGTCTGCATCTGGATATTCTTTTCAAACCCATAAAAGTTCCACGAAATGTTCCGTATTTAATTATTGCCTGGCGTGTATATTCACTGCATGTTGGGACAAATCTGCAAGCTGCCTTGCCGCCAAAAACAGGGGACAAAGCCACTTGATAAAATCGCACGACGCCCAGTGCAATTCTTTGGAAAAAAGAAAGTTTATTATTCATCAATTTCTTGTTTACGCAGGAAAATCAGTGCTTTTTTCATTGCTGTCCGTCCTGTTGTTCTGTCAGCGTTCAATATATCACGACGGCCAATAAAGACATAATCCCAATCATCACGCATTAAACCTTCGTTAAAAGCAATCCAATCACGAAGCAATCTTTTTGCTCTATTTCTGTCAACGGCGTGTTTAAAAGTTTTTTTTGTTACAATCAGTCCATAGCGTGCATCACCTTGGGTTTTAGCTTTCTTAGCCCGCACCAGAAAGTATGCAGATTTTGCCACTGGGGCGTTTTCACCCATTGCAAAGTCGGAATGATTTTTAATAGTATCTCTTATCATAGTGCCCTTATCATAACACAATATATAATAAATCAAATAAATTTGTTGGTGCACCTTGATTTTTTGCTAGTGGTGTTTTATAGTTTCAAAAAACGAAAATTGTGGGGAAATACTATGTATAATTGGTTGATGAAATTCTTTTCAGCAGATATGGCGATTGACCTAGGAACGGCGAACACATTGATTTACGTCAAGGGTCGTGGGATTGTATTGAATGAGCCATCAGTTGTAGCGGTTGCTGAAAACCGTCTGATGGGTCGCAAAGAAATCTTGGCAGTTGGGACAGAAGCGAAACAGATGTTTGGTCGCACACCTGGCACGATTTCTGCTGTTCGTCCACTGCGTGATGGTGTTATTGCGGACTTCGAAGTTGCCGAAGAAATGATAAAATACTTTATTCGCAAGGTTCATCATAAATCACCATTGGCTGCACCATTGATTATTATTTGCGTTCCATCGTGTGCAACCCAGGTAGAACGTCGTGCTATCCAAGAAGCGGCTGATGCTGCTGGTGCACGCAAAGTTTACATTGTCGAAGAATCAACTGCTGCTGCGATTGGTGCAGGTCTGCCTGTTGAAAAGCCTGTTGGTTCAATGGTATTGGACATTGGCGGTGGCACGACAGAGGTTGCAGTTATGTCATTGGGTGGCATTGTATATTCAAATGCTGTCCGCACTGCTGGCGACCAGATGGACGTTGATATTATCGACTTTGTCCGCAAGAACAAGAATTTGTTGATTGGTGAAAACACTGCCGAAGAAATTAAAAAGCGTATTGGCACAGCGATTGCTCCAAAGGACAAGGCAAACGAACTGACTATGAAGATAAAGGGTCGTGATTTATTATCTGGCACACCACGTGAAACAGTCATCACAGAAAGCCAGATTGCAGGTGCTTTGGCACAAACTGTATCAAAAATCGTTGATACTGTCCGCCAGGCATTGGAATTGACACCACCTGAATTATCGGCTGACATTGCAGATCTTGGTATTGCGATGACGGGTGGTGGTTCATTGTTGCGTGGTTTGGATTCTGCAATTCGTGCTGCGACAGGTCTGCCAGCATTTTTGGTTGATAATCCATTGGCGTGCGTTGCCTGTGGCAGTGGCAAGATGTTATCTAACCTGGACAAGAACAAACACGTTCTGCAAACTATGTATTAAAAAGCAACAAAAAAACCGGCAAAAGCCGGTTTTTTTAATCGTATGGATTTTCCGATTTTTCGTATTCTATTATTATTGGCAAGTGTTCCCATTTCAAGGCTGTTGCCAACCCACGACGCAGATATCTGGTATAAGATTCTGGAATATCAGATGCCCCACCGACATTGATTGTAATTTTCATTGGATGTCGTCCTGTCTGTCGTGCAAACTTGATTTTCATTGGTCGTTTCAGTCGTGACAAAGGTGGTTGTCTGTCTGCAACCAGTTTTTCGACAATTCTGTTGATTAAACTTGTCGGTGCGGTTGCGTTTGAAATATCCCACTGTTCATATATACGGCGGAACATATTTTGAACACCAGTTCCTGTTTCTGCTGACACTGCTAAAATCATAGGTTTAATAATCTGATGAAAAGAATTAGAAAACTGATGTTTTAATTTCAGTAATTTTTCATCACGAATTTCTGGTTCGACCAAATCCCACTTATTCAGTGCCACGCACAATATTTTACCGGCGTTATAAACACGTGCTGCAATCCCCAAGGCCTGGTTTTCAATGTTTCTGGTTGCATCAACCATTAAAATAACAACATTAGCCTTTTCGATTGCGTCCAAAGATTTCAGTGCTGACAATGTTTCAACATCATCTGTGACCCCTGCCTTGCGACGAAGACCTGCGGTATCCATCAGGACGATATCCCGTCCATAGAACTTTGTTGGGATTTTTACTGTATCTCTTGTAATTCCAGGTGCGTCCATAACGATTTGTCTTTTTTCGCCCAGCACACGATTTACAAAAGTTGATTTTCCAACGTTCGGCTGCCCCAGAACAGCAATCTTGATTCTGTTGTCTTGGTTTTTTTCTGGCACAGGTGCATTAGCAGAATCCCCGGCGATTTTATCCAAGAATTCATAAATGTTATCAAATCCACGTTTGTGTTCAGCAGCCACCAAAACAGGCTCACCAAAGCCTAGTTTGTAAAAATCGTGAACATTTGCCAGTCGTTTTTCCGATTCGCTTTTATTGACCAACAGCATTACAGGTGCTTTTGTTTTTCTGCGGACTAATTTTGCCCAATCTAAATCTTCATTAGTCAGTCCTACACGACCATCGACAACGAACAAAACCGCATTTGCGTTTGCGATTTCATCTATTGCCATATTTGTTGAATCCAGTGCAATTCCGGCGTTTGCACGTTCCAGTCCTGCTGTATCAACCAGTGTATAAGGTCGATTATGAAATGTGCCTGAAATTGTATCACGTGTGACCCCAGGTCTGTCATGAACCAGTGCATCACGTGTTCCCGTCAATGCATTAAATAATGTCGATTTACCCGTATTTGGGCGTCCTGCTATAACTATTTTCATCATAACTTTTTCCATTGATTTTTTGTAATTATAAAGCAAAAATATAAATAATCAAATAGGGGCGTAAATATGAAGAAAAAAATCAAGAACGTATTCAAGCATACACGTAATCTGATTGTGAATCCGAAACGCTATTTTACCAAGATTGTTGCGGACGGCAACATGGAAGAATCGATGTTAAAGGCATTTTTATATGGTCTGTTGGGTGGCTGCCTTGTTTTGTTGATTCGTCTGCTAGGTGGTGCGACAATAACACTTGGTGCGATATTCACAGCGATTGTGATTGTTCCTGTTTTGGCAGTTGCATTGCTGTTTGTTATGGGTGGCCTGATGATGTTGGTGTCTGAAATCACTGGTGGCGAACGTGATTGGGAGATTGCGATAAAAGGCCTGGCATCAATATTTTTTATATATCCGATAATACTTGTCCTGAATGCTTTGGCATTTAATTGCACATCTATTTGGGTAATCAGTATGCTGGTAGATATTTATGTTTTGTTCTTGTTTTATAACATATCGTTGTATTGTATGCGTGGCAAGCGTGGCAATGTTTTAATGGTGATTGGTATTTTGGCATTGTTTATTGCGACGGTCTATGCCACAGATTATCGAATTGGCTGGTTTATGTTAAAAAATACCAGTGCGACCCTGGCATGCTTATTGTAATGAAAAAGCCGGCAAAAGCCGGTTTTTTTATTTTGTGAATACAGATAAATTGCCCCCTGCCCTTGGATATGATATAATATACCAGATATAAATCCGACCAAGGGACATATAAAACATGACAGCAAAATTCAAAAATAAAACCAAAAAAGAAAATGTGATATCATTGCATGATATAAATAAAAGTTTCCCATTGGAATTGGGCGGTTTTCAACAAGTGTTATTTGATATAAACTTTGATATTCAGGCTGGGGAATTTGTTGCGATAATGGGGCCATCTGGGTCTGGTAAATCAACCTGTATGAATATCATTGGTGCATTGGACACACCGACATCTGGGGTTTATGAATTATATGGTCGTGATGTGACAGGTTTAACCCCTGATGAATTGGCGATTGTTCGCAATGAATACATTGGTTTTGTTTTTCAGCAGTTTAATTTATTACCGAAACGCACCGTCCTTGATAATGTAATGTTGCCATTGATGTATCAAGGCCTGCCTATGGATGAAAGAATTCGTCGGGCTCGTGAAATGTTGACACGTGTTGGTCTGGAAAAATTTGAAAGTTATCTGCCGACGCAACTTTCAGGTGGTATGAAGCAGCGTGTTGCGATTGCTCGTGCATTGGCAGGGAATCCAAAATTGATTCTTGCGGACGAACCTACGGGTGCTTTGGACAGTAAAATGGGGAACGAGATATTACAGTTTTTCAAAAAACTAAACCAAGACCTGGGAATAACTATTGTAATGATTACCCACGAATTTGATATTGCACGTTATGCAAATCGTCTGATACACATTCGTGATGGTCGGATAAATTATGATGGTCCAGTGCCAAAGAACGATAATAATTTATAAAAAATTACTTTTTGTATAAGGGGGGGATATGACACTAAACGACATTTTAAAAGAATCCTGGTTGTCAATCAGTGGCAATAAAATCCGTTCATTTTTGACGGTTTTGGGAATTATTATCGGTGTGATGGCTGTTGTAATAATGGTTGCGGTTGGTGAAACAGTTCAGCGTGAAATTACAGATCAGTTTTCATCACTTGGCACAAACACAATAATGATACGTGCTGGTGCGGCACAATCTGCTGGTGTTCGCACAGGCAATCGTCAAACGCTTACTATCCAAGACGCAGAATTTATTGCAAAATTACCTGATGTAATGGCGGTTTCTCCTGTTCAAAATGGTTCTGCCCAGGCAATATATGGCAACAAAAACTGGGGGACATCAATGGTTGGTGTTTATCCCGATTATACAACTGTTCAGAACATAGAAATGGAATATGGCACTTTTTTTGATAACTCTGCTGTTCGCAATGCATCGACGTATGCTGTGATTGGGCCGGAAACAGCCGAAGAATTAGGTTTGCCGGAAAATCCAATTGGTCAGGTTATCCGTGTTCAAAACACGCCATTTGTAGTTATTGGTGTTACCCGTGCCAAGGGTGATTCTGCAATGGGCAGCCAAGACGATATGATAATGATTCCGATAACAACGTTAAAGAAACGCCTACAAGGCTCACGTTTTCCAAACTCTGTGAATATGATTGCGTTAAAGTTGTTTCCTGATTCAGACAACACGGCCGCCATTGAACAAATGACCGCCCTGCTGCGTCAACGTCATCGTTTAAAAGACGATGCGGTTGATGATTTTCAGATAATGGATATGAAACAGGTAATGGAAACAATGACAACGGTAACTGGATATATGAAATTACTGTTGATTGCGATTGCGGCAGTTTCGTTGCTTGTTGGTGCGATTGGTATTATGAATATGATGTTGGTATCTGTGGCAGAACGCACCCGTGAAATCGGCATACGCAAGGCAATTGGTGCTCGTGAACGAATGATAATTATTCAGTTTTTATCAGAATCTGTTTTAATTTCATTTATCGGTTCGATGGTTGGTCTGATTATAGGTGTTGGCCTGTCCCAAGGCGTTGGTAGGTTTATACTAGGCTATAATGTTCCGTTCAGTGTATGGCCGGTTGTTTTATCGGTATCAGTAGCGGTTATTGTTGGTCTGTCTTCGGGTGTTATGCCGGCAATGAAGGCTGCCAAACTAAACCCAATCGACAGTCTGCGATATGAATAACAAAGGAAAGAAAAAAAGCCGGTGTTTACCGGCTTTTTCATTACATTTTTAATTTACTTTGCATCTGCACCAAGACCGGCACATCAACGCCTAAACTTTTTGCACGTTCAATCAGACCGCACAGTGCAAAAATACCTTCGACTGTTCCTGATGGTTCTTCGCCACGTGCGATAGCCATACCGCCTGAAAAGTTTCTGCTGGTTGGGCTGGTTGCAGACAAGAACAAATCCCCTATTCCGCAAAGTCCTGAAAAGGTTTCAATTTTTGCCCCCATTGCCAGTCCAATTTTTATTACTTCGTTCCAAGCCTGTGTAAAAATCAAAGCCCGTTCATTTTCTCCACCTGCGGCAACGCTGTTGTATCCACAAATAAGAGCAACTGCATTTTTACCAACCCCGCAAACTTCTGCACCGATTACGTCATCGCTATTGACCAGATACAGTTTATTCAGTATTTCATTGCCTGCGTCCAGTGCCTTGGTTGTTCCTGCCAATGTTGAACCGGTTGGAACGCCTTTTGCGACTTCTGCTGCGAATTGTGGGCCTGACAGAACGCCAAAATCGACGCATTCTGGCAATTCAGTTTGCAGAATTTCAGACATAAATTGTCCTGATGCACATTCTGCCCCTTTGGTGCAAATGATAACAGGCTGTCCGTTATAAGAATTGCGTGCCTTGCGAACTGTATCACGGAAATAGGCAGCAGGCGTAACAACCAGCCAAGCGTCCATTTCTTTCAAGTCATCTAAACTGTTTGTTATACGAATATTTTGTGGCAAAACAACATCATCAAAAGATTTATGCTCTCCATCATAAGACCACAGCACAACATCTGCACCACCACGTGCAGAAACGATTGCCAATGCAGTTCCCCAGGCCCCTGCCCCGATTACACCTACTTTCATTTTATTTTCCTTATTTTTCTTTGGATATTGGGCACAACTGTCAATCCATCATCTGATAAATCAATTGCCCTTTTGTATGCGTTATTTGCTTTATCAAACTCGCCCTTTTCCGCATACATATCACCCAAATGTTCAAATAAAACAGAACAAGTCTCGGCTACATCACCGACCCGTTCCATCACGTCCAGTGCGGCATCAACACCCTCACGTGCCGCCACCACATATCCCAGCGTATCCCACGCCAAGATATCAGTTGGATTTTGCTGAACCAGCGTCATAGCATAGTCATATGCATTATCCAATTCCCGGTTCTGTGCAGCCCATATTTTGGCCTGCAAAGACATAATTTCACCATCTATTATCAAAGTCTCGGCTGCATCTTTAATATCGTCCTGTGCTGCATTCATATTACCAAAAGCATAATGAATTTGTGCACGGTTTTTCAAAAAGAACGCCCGCCCTACTTCGTCCAGGTTGTTATCATTTAATGCACGGCGAACGATACGCAAAGCGGCACGTTTATTGCCGTGTTGGATATGGTGTCCAATCAGTGTATTTACCCCTGGCACAAACAGTGGATACGATTCCAAAGCTTCTTGCAATGGTTGCATATTTTTTGTTTTTTCTGCAATACGTAAAACACCGAATAGTCTAAAAGGGCTATCCTTATTTATTTTATTGAAATGCTGTTCAAAGTCGCCCTGGTTATAAAAGAAATAGTTTCCTAAATAATAATCGACGGCATTATTGCTGGCTGCGAATTCAGGTGCTGTAATTTCTGCGAAACGCAACAGCAGCATTGCCAAATCAGAATGCATCATAATACTGGTATGAGAAACATTTTGAACCAAACTGAACGCCAGTTGATTTTTATAACCACTGTAAACAGACCAATCGGGAACATTGTCAAAATCAGCCATAAACATGCCACCTGGTCGTGCGGTAAAATCAGCCTTTAATTGTTCTGCGTTTTCAGGCATATCGTGATGCGTATAAAATGACATTAAATACATATAGTCATTTATATTCATAAAGTCTGGACTGACTGCTAAAAAGTTTTCTGTTGCAGTATCGATATCGCCCAGCTCTGCATAGATTTGACCACGGACAAAAGATTTCCACGAAGCGTTTGTTGGTAATTTATCAATAAATTTAAATGTATTCGTTCGCCAATCGTTTGCAATCGCAGACCAAATACGCAAAGGTGCTACCAACGCAGATTCGTCATTTTTATGTCTGTTGTGCAATTCCTTCCAATTATCGTTTTGAATCAGGTAAGCGTCATAAATCAACTGTGCTGGCGTGCTTTTTTCGTTCTTTAACAGACGTGCATCAAACGGCATACGTCCACCCAAGAAATCTGCCAAATAAACAGTGTTTTGCACAATAGGATATTGTTCGTTGTTTAGTATAGAAACGAATCCAGTTGCGGCATCGAAATCGTTGACATAGATTGCGTGCTGAGCCGCCAAGAAAGCCCCGTATTTTGTTTCTGGGAATTCGTAAGATTCTACCTTATTATTTTCGAACAAGTGCGTCCAAATTGCACCACCTGTCACAGTGATAATTGTGAACAAACTAACAGTGATAAATATTCTTTCTATTTTTCTCATAACTATGTTAGAATAACGCTTATGAACAATAAAGTCAAATTTGAACAGTATGCAGCACTGCTGCAAGAATGGTCTGGGCGGATGAATCTTGTTGCCCCCAGCACATTAAATGATATAGAAAACCGTCACATTGCAGATTCTGCTCAGTTGGCGGATATTTTGCCATCTGATGTTGATATAATCGATTTGGGCAGCGGTGCAGGTTTTCCTGGTGTTGTTCTGGCGATATTGGGGTGGCGTGTCACTTGTATTGAATCGATTGGCAAGAAGGTGTCGTTTTTGTCGGCTGTAAAAGATGCGTTGGGGCTGGATAATTTAACGATTTATCATGGTCGTGTCGAAGAATATGTCCGGCATTTACCGGCAAAAAAGGATAATATTGTGTTTACGGCACGTGCATTTGCGTCGCTGACAAAGATAATGGATTATGTTGCACACACAAAATGCCGGCTTTTTTTGCTAAAAGGTCGTGAAATTGCCGGGGAAATATCTGCTGCTCAGCAACATTATAAATTTAATTATGATTTAACACCATCTAAAACAGGTGATGGATTTATAATTTCTGTTCGTTTTGACCGGTAATTTCATGTGAAATACTGGTTAAATTGTTGAAAAAAGAACAATATTTCAAAATAACACAAAAAAGCCGGTAAAGACCGGCGTTTTTAATATTAAAATTGTTGAAAAAATGCGTTTTATTTCATGTGAAATAAAAAATAACAGTATGATTTTAGGGTGTTTTTCATAAAATTTAATAAACTCTTGACCGAATCGACCTGTTTTTATAAGGTAAAAGTCGAAAGGATAGGGATATTTTATATGGTAAAAGTAATTGCATTTGCAAATCAAAAAGGTGGTGTAGGTAAAACTACGACTGCAATAAATATTGGTGCATCATTGGCGGCGATTAAACGTCGTGTGTTGTTGATTGATCTTGATCCCCAGGGAAATGCTGGCACAGGGTTGGGTTTTGTTCGTGCGGGTCATCGTCAAAGTGCCTATGGTGTTATAATGGGAACTGCAAATATTGCGGATAATATCTTGACAACTGCTGTTCCTGGCTTGCATTTGTTGCCATCGTCCCAGGCGTTGGCTGGTTTGGAAATTGATTTGCTGGGGATGGCAAATCCAGAATTTCGCTTGCGTGATGCATTGAATACAATCGCAGAACATTATGATTATATTTTGTTGGATTGTCCGCCTGCGTTGGGTTATTTGACTGTAAATGCGTTGACTGCTGCAAATTCGGTTATAATACCGTTGCAGTGTGAATTTTATGCCCTCGAAGGTTTGACACAACTAACAGATACAATTGCGGCTGTTCGTGAAAAATGGAATCCGGAATTGGATATTTTGGGTGTGTTGTTGACAATGTATTCTAAACAATATGGTTTAACTAGGGCGGTTGATGATGACGTTCGTCAGGCGTTTGGCGATACAGTGTTTAAAACTGTTGTTCCGCGAAACGTTCGTGTATCAGAAGCCCCCAGTCATGGCAAGCCAGCATTGTTCTATGATTTTAAATCGCCGGGTGCTCAGGCGTATTTGCGCGTAGCGACCGAAGTAATTCAAAAAACCGAAGGAATCGAATATGTCAGTGAATAAATTTGGTTTAGGGCGTGGTTTGGCCGACTTGCAACTAGCCAAGGGGACAATCCCAGATATTTCAATTTTGGCTGGCACCGAACGTGTTGTTGTAAAGCAAATTCCGTTAGCACAAATTGGTGCAAATCCTGATCAGCCACGTAAAACTTTTCCGGATTCTGAATTGGCGGATTTGGCGGCATCTATCCGTGAAAAGGGTGTTTTGCAACCAATTTTATTACGCACGGTTTCAGGACGTCCATATGCGTATGAAATTGTTGCAGGCGAACGTCGCTTTCGTGCATCTAAATTGGCAGGACTGTCAGAGATACCGGCGCTGGTAAAAACGATTGATGATAACAATGCGATGGAAATTGCATTGATTGAAAATGTTCAGCGTGAAAACCTGAATCCAATCGAAGAATCAAATGCGTATAAAAACCTGATGGAATGTTGTGATTATGAATTGGACGATGTTGCCCGTCTTATTGGGAAATCGGCCAGTTATATTCGTAATATGTTGCGTTTGACAGCATTACCTGAATCTGTTCAAGGAATGGTTAGTCGTGGTGAGTTGTCTGCGTCGCATGCACGCACGATTGCGACGGCTGAAAATCCCGAAGAATTGGCACATAAAATTGTTTCTGAAAAATTATCAGTTGCCGCCACGGATCAGGTTGTAAAAACTGCACCACGTGCAAAAACGGCTCGTGCACATACGTCAAACACAATCGATGCAGCGACAGTTCAAGATATAGAATCACGGATAAAACGTGCTTTGGGTGTTTCTGTAAAATTGACCGAGCGTCGTGGTGGGGCAGGGCAGATTGTGTTGTCTTTTGTCAGTCGTCCACAGTTGACGGAACTTGTTGAAAAACTGACCAAGTAAAAAAGTTGAAAAAAAGCCGGTAAAAGCCGGCTTTGTTGTAGGTTGTGTTTGTATAATAAAAATGTTGATAAATTACCGGCTTTTGCCGGTCTTTTTGTGCATTTTTATAAATTGTTTGTATGTGAATCATATTTGTTGTCAGAAAAAAATATTGATATAAAAATCAAAAATAAACAGTAAAAAGCCGGGATTTTAATTGAAAACCCAGAAATATTTTTGTATCTTTACACCGCAAACCCAAAGGGGAAATAAATGGACGAAAAAAAATTATCATTCGAAGAAGCTTATAAACAACTAACCGAACTGGTAAAAAAGATGGAATCAGGCGAATTGCCGCTGGCTGATTCTGTTGCAGCCTATGAACAGGGTATAAAGTTAAAGGCGTATTGTGAACAATTGTTAAAAGAAGCCGAATTAAAAATCGAAACATTAAAAGTCAGTGCATAAAAATATTTAATCAAACGGATTTATTGTGGCGGAAAAAAGCAAACTTACCCCAGTTATGCAGCAATACGTGGATATGAAGTCTGAGAATCCAGACGCATTGCTGATGTTTCGTTTGGGGGATTTTTATGAATCATTTTTTGAAGATGCACGCATTATCAGTTCTGCGTTGGGTCTGGTTTTGACGGCTCGTGGCACAGATGCAGATGGTCAGGAAATTCCAATGTGTGGGATACCATGGCATGCAGCGGACAACTATTTTGGTCGTCTGGTCAGGGCAGGGCACAAGGTTGCATTGGTCGAGCAGATGGAAACACCTGCCCAGGCCAAGGCTCGTGGTCATAAATTTATTGAACGTAATATTGTTCGTGTTTTAACGCCTGGAACATTGACTGATGAAAATTTGCTGACACCAAAGAATTCAAATTTCTTGGTTGCAATATCACCGATGTCTGGCGGGAAATATGACATTGCAGGTTGTGATATATCAACGGGTGAATTTTTTGTTGGTCAAACATCTGATGCTGTTGATGATATGGTTCGTATTTCCCCAGCGGAAGTTATTTTTCCATTTAGCACTGCCGAAGAAAAAACAATTATGAAACTGCGTGAATTGTTCAAATCCACGCCTGTATATGAAAAATTATATCATCGCACAGATATTGACCAGGTTATTCACCGTGTTTTTGGTGGTGTTGTTGATGGTGCATCTGCACTGCAAAAATCTGATGGTGCAATAAGTTTGCTGGCAGGGTATTTGTTTAATACTCAGCGTGGTGCATCGATAACATTTCGCACACCTTATACGTTCAAATCGGGTCGTCAGTTATTGATAGATTCTGCCACATGGCGAAGTCTTGAAATAGACGCACCTATAAACGATGGTGGTGTGTGTTTAATTGATGTTCTTGATCAGACTCACACAGCAGCAGGTGCACGAAAAATGCGTTCGTATTTGCGAAATTTATCGGGCGACATTGAACAGATTTTATTGCGTCAGTCTCATATATCGCACTTTGTTTTAAATCCAGATGTTTGCGGTCTGGTATCAAGTGTTTTGACATCTGTCCCAGACGTAGGTCGTTCATTATCACGATTGTTATCAGGTCGTGGCACACCACGTGATATGCGAAATGTTTCTGATTTTATAAACGCCTTACCACGTGCACAGTTGTTGTCTGGTCGTCTTGATTTTGATTTTGCGAAACGCTTTGCTGAAATAGACACGCACAGTGAATTTGGGTTGCAGTTATCACGTGCCTTGTCAGAAGACTTGCCGACATTTTTCCGTGATGGTGGTGTTATTCGTGATGGTTTTGATTTATCACTGGATAATATGCGTTCGTTGTCAAATGGGGCCCGTGAAACGATTGCTGCACTTCAGGCAGAATATGTATCAGCAACGGGTATAAACACACTAAAAATCAAATATAACAATATTCTGGGCTATTTTATTGAAGTTCCAGCAGCCCGTGCAGATACTTTGCTTACCCCTGAATCTGGCTTTATTCATCGTCAGACAATGTCTGGCAACATGCGATTTACGACATCACGCCTGATTGAATTGGATAACGATATTCGCAGTGCCGCTGAAAAGGCATCTGCCATAGAATCAGAAATCATCAATCAGTTTATTGAACAAATTCGAACAATATCAGATGATTTGCTTGCTTCGGCAGATTTGCTAGCGGATGCAGACGTTTGGTTGTCATTAGCGATTGTTGCTCAGCGGTATTCTTGGGTTCGTCCAACGATAACAGACGACCGTGCATATGATGTTGTTGGTGGTCGTCACCCAGTGATAGAGTCTGTATTACGTCGCAACAGTGAAAACTTTGTAAAAAATGATTGTAATCTAAATGGTCAGTGTATTGCCTTGCTAACAGGTCCAAATATGGCGGGGAAATCGACATATTTACGTCAAAATGCGATTATAGTTGTTTTGGCACATTTGGGGTCATTTGTTCCTGCGACAAGTGCTATAATCGGTATTTGCGACCAGTTGTTCAGTCGTGTTGGTGCATCTGACAACCTGGCAGCAGGTCAATCAACATTTATGGTTGAAATGGCAGAAACGGCAAATATTTTAAATCGTGCCACAAATCGTTCGTTTATTATCTTTGATGAAATTGGTCGAGGCACAGCGACATATGACGGTATGGCGATTGCTCAGGCGGTATTGGAATATTTAGACGGCTTGCAGCCACGCACATTGTTTGCGACGCATTATCACGAATTGACATCACTTGTCTTAAATGGCGGATTAAATCATGTGCTGACATTGACGATTGACGTGCGTGAGCATAATAATGAAATCATATTCATGCACAAGATTGTTCCAGGTGTTGCCAGTCGTTCGTATGGTATCCATGTTGCAAGAATGGCAGGAATGCCTCAGTCTGTTGTATCACGTGCAGAAACAGTTTTATCTGCACTGGAATCAAGCGAAACGGTTGCATCGGCACAACAGATGCCAACAGCACCGAAATCAACACCTGTGTCCAAGAAAATGCGTGTTTCTGATGAATTGCTACCCCCGCAACTAAGTTTGTTTGGATAAAGGAACAAAAACAATGAAATCAGGCTGGATAATCTTGGACAAAGACAGTGGTTTATTTTCCCGCACAGCGGGCGGTCGCATTGCCCGAATGTTGGGGACAAAAAAATATGGACATATTGGGACATTGGATCCGATGGCTGCGGGTGTATTACCGATTGCGATTGGCGATGCGACCAAGATGATACCATTTGTCGAAGAAATGAATCCATCTGTCAAAGAGTATTTGTTTTCGATGCAATTTGGCTTTGAAACAGATACATTGGATATAACGGGCACTGAAACCAAGCGTGATAACAAAATCCCGACCTTGGAAGAAGTTTTGTCAGTTTTGCCAAATTTTATAGGGAAAATAAATCAAGTTCCGCCGATTTATTCAGCAGTGCACGTAGAAGGTTCACGTGCATATATAGCCGCCCGTCAGGGCAGGGCGTTGGATATTCCTGCCCGTCCTGTTCAGATATATGAGCTGGAATTTATAGGGCTAGATGGTAAATCTTGGTGTTTTAGGACACGTTGCAGTCGTGGAACATATGTTCGTTCATTGGGGCGTGATATTGCCAATTTGTGTGGTTGTATTGCGACTGTGGACAGTATTCGTCGCACGCAAAGCAATGGATTTGATGTAAAAAACGCCGTCCGACTTGATTTTTTGGAAAAAGTATTTAATAATAGTGGAAATTTAGGCGAAAACCTAAAACCGATAGATTTTGGACTGGGGGACATTCCGGTTCTGAATCTGTCTGACAAAGACGCGAATTTCTATCGAAATGGTGGCTTTGTCGAAACTGGGGCAGGGGACGGTCTGTTCCGCATTTATACGGGTGATTTATTCATTGGTATTGGTGTGGTTTCTGGTGGTCAACTGCGACCAAAGCGAACAATTTAATAAAAATAAAAGGAAAAATAATGTCCATTACAAAGGCAAAAAAATCTGAATTGATTCAGGAATACAAAATTTCTGAAAACGACAACGGTGGTTCAGTTGAATCCCAAGTTGCTGTTTTGACAGAACGCATTCGCAACTTGACAGAACATATGAAGGCGAATCACAAAGACAATCACTCAAAACGTGGTTTGTTGTTGATGGTAAACCGTCGTAAAAAGTTGCTGGCTTATATCAAGAAACGTAATTCATCTGATTACGAAGCCTTGATTAAAAAGTTAGGTCTGCGTAAATAATAAATCCCCCGAATGGGGGATTTTTCTTGCACTGATAAAGTTATGTTTGCAAAAAAAAATCGCCCAAATGGGCGACTTTTTTGTTTGTTATTAGAAACCTTTTGGTGTTTCCATTTTTACTTTTGAAATCTTTTTATCCAGTGCAGCAACAACTTCCTTGGTGATGTCCAAGTTTTCTGTATTTGCACCTGTGCGTGCCATACGTCCATCGATTACCAAAGACAAATTCTTTTTATCGATAATACCTTCGATAACAGGATCCAAGTGCTTGCTTTGAATTTCGCTCAATGCCTTTTGATAAGAAGTTTCGATGCTTTGTGCACGTTCTGTCAAATCACGTTGCAACTTTGTGACTTTGTTTTGATAGTCAACAACACGGCGTTGCAATGCTTCACGAGATAAAACATCTTGTGATTTTTCGATTTCGGCTTTTTCTTTTTCCAAATCCTTCTGCTGTTTGGTCAATTCGTCACGCAGTTTGTTTTCGTATTTTTCTTTTTGTTCACGCAAATCTTTTAAAGCAACTGCGTTTGATTGGATTTCGTCCATACGAACGACTGCGATACGCAAGTTTGCACCATTTGTTGCGTCTTCTGAAACGACTGTCATAGCGTCTGCAACAGAAGCACCACCGTTGTTATTGTTCAGTGCAGAAACTGCCCATGCACCCAAAACGGCGACTGCAACAACAGCTGCTGCGATAATACCTGTTTTCTTATAGTTTTTTACAACATTGTTATCTGATGATTTATTTGCCATTTTCCATCCTTTTTGCTTGTTATGGCAATCACTATACCAATAAAAAGTTGAAAGTAAAACAGAAAGTTGTTCCGAAAATAGTCATAAAAAAATCCCCCGAACGGGGGAATTTTTTTTCTAGATTTTCAAGTTTATTGTGCCTGAACTTCTTCGACTACTTCTGTGGTCTGTTCTGCAGGCTGGTTTAATTCGTTGATTAAACCTTGTAATCTAGCCATTGTTTCAGAATCGTTCAATGCAACAGCGATAGTGTATGAAGATTCTAAATCAATGCGTGCGGCATCAACGTTGCCCAGATTCAGATTTAATGCAGCAGACTTTTCAAAATAGCTCATTGCATTACTGGACAGTGATTCACGTTCTTCCATTGTTGGTGCACCTTGGATTTGTTCAGAAATCACACGCACAGCTGAAGAATAGTCGTTGATAGCGTCGGCATAATTACCTAATGCAGTGTATGCTTCTGCTCGTTCAGCGTAAACATTTGGGTTTACTGAGCCTTCTGGGCGTGCCAAAGAGTTTGTATAATCAGCGATAGCACCTTCCCAGTTTTTCAGCCACAGATTCAGCTGACCACGTTTTGCATACAAATCACGCATTTGCAGAACAACTGTTGGATTAGAAGTATTTGCAGCCAAAGCGTTATTAATATCGTTCATTGCTGCATTGTAATCTTCCAGACGAGTGTTCAACAAAGCACGGTCATAGTATGCAACAGCGTTTGCAGGATCTTTTGCCAATGCGGCATCAAAGTTATCCATTGCATTGCGATAGTCGCCAGACTGCATATATGCTTCACCACGCAAGATGTATGTATCTACAGTTGCAGCCCCTGCGTCAATAGCGGCAGTCAAATCGACAATAGCAGCATCTAATTCGCCAGCCAGCAATTTTGTTTTACCGCTTTCATAGAAATCAGCAGACTGCATCAAAGCTTCTTCTGTAATTTCCATTTTTGCAACCGAAGGAACGTCTGTGTGTGAACGCCCCAAGATATAAAAAGTCGCAGCGATAAAGAACAAAATGATGAACCAATATACATAGATTGAAATCGACCAAGGGCTAAAACAAGTTTTTGTTTTTTCCTGTTTGATTGTAGGTTTAGACGCTACAGGACGCACTTTTTCGGTGTTTTTCTTGACTGGATATTTTTTTGCAGGTGTTTTTTTCATATAAATCTCCCTTCCTTTTAATAGAATATTAGAGAGATTTTAACATTTCGTCAATTGTTTTCTGTGATAATTTTTTAATTTTTCCCACGGGCAGTTTTCCCAATGAAATATTTCCGTATGAAATTCTGTGCAATTTGCGAACACCGCACCCGCACGCACGCAGAACAATTCGCACTTCGTTCTTTTTTCCTTCTGTGATTGTTATGCGTAAATTATTGCCACCTATTTCATCTATTTTCATAGGTGCGTATTTAATTCCGTCGATTGTGATACCGTTTCGTGCATTGTCCAGTTTTGAAAAATCATGACTGTTTACAGTTGCGATATATGTTCTTTCTATTCCAGATGATGGCAATGTCAATTTTCGTGCCAAATCCCCATCGTTAGTCAGTAATAATAAGCCTGTTGTTTTGTAATCCAAACGTCCAACGTATTTTAGGTTTTTGTATTCGTCGCCTAAAACATCATAGATTGTTTTCCGGCCATTTGGATCACGCACAGTTGTCATGGTGTTCAATGGTTTATGAAAAGCAAATAATTGAATTTCTGATTTTTGTGTAATTGTCTGTCCATCGATTTTTACGACATCGTTCTCTTCAACAAAAAATACAGGTGTTGTGATAACAGCGTCATTCACAGACACTCGGCCATCTGCAACCAGTGCCTCGGCGGCTCTTCGTGAAGCCACCCCACAATCTGCGATAAATTTTGCGATACGAACACTCATATTATTCCGTTATTTTTGCTATTGCGACCACTGCTGCAACTTCTGCACGCAAAATAGTTTTTCCTAATGATATTCCGACGGCTCCTGCGTTGTCCAGTTGACTAAATTCATTGTCTGAAAATCCACCTTCTGGCCCAACCAAGATTGATTTTGTATTTTTTATATTTGCTTTTAAATCCTTGCCATATGCAGCCCGTTCATCTGCAAACACAACCTTGCTCAGGTCTAAATCAGCAAATTTAATTGGTTGCATTATTTTTGGAATGCTGTTTCGATTAGATTGTTCTGCGGCCTCTATCACAATTTTTTGCATACGTTCCCAGTTGATGTGATGAGCTGTTGTTCTTTCGCAAATCACGGGTTGTAGTATTTTTACCCCCATTTGGGTTGCCATATTGATTAAATCGTCAGTCCGTTTAATTGGTGCAAACATCAGTGTTAAATCGCCAGACGGGTCGCAATGCTGTGTTTTGTCCCCGATGACCAGGCTTTTATCATCATCAGACAAAACTGCCGAATATTCATTACCGTTTCCAAATACCAGACATTGATTTGTTCGCATAACCCGTCGCAAATAATGTGCAGTTTCACGTCCAGCAGGGATAATGTCGCCCACTGATATATTTTCACCGACAAAGATTCTTGGAATATTTTTCATATTTTTATAATTCCTGATTTATAAAAACCTAAAATTCTGATATAATCATAACACTATGGCAGTGAAATTCAACATTTTATCCGCATCTGGCAAGGGCAAAGGTTTAAATATCTTTCGCTCGTCCGCCTACAAGGAATTCGACCAAAACGGTGTTGCCCGTGAATTTTGGTCTATCCGTTGGGCGATTATTACGTGGTTGATTGCAGCGGTTATGGTTGCTGCGGCATTCCCGGTTGAGCATATATGGCGATACGGTTGGTCGCCAGCCAGCCAAGATTGGTTGTTGTTATATTTACAGAATTTGGTTTCAACGGGTGGTGTTTCTGTTTTGTCTGAAATACCGTCGTGGATATGGCGTTCTATAATGCGTCCTGATTTTTCGTGCATAACCCCGATATTACCAATAATTGGCTATTACTTTTTATCTGACGGCACAATGGCGGACGAATTTAATCCCCACAGCAAGGATAAATTCGACGAAAAAACCTCACGCAAGGCAACCGCAGACGATATTAAAAAGATGGCTCAGGACCATAAAAACAAAGAAGGCTTGTTCAAGGGCTTTATGATGGTGTTGGGCTATTTCAAAGAAAAACCATTGATGTTTGATGAATGTTTATCGACATTGTGTGTTGCTCCCCCAGGGACTGGTAAAACAGCAGGTGTTGTTGTTCCTACGATTTTAGAATGTGACAAGGTGTCGATGATTATCAACGACCCAAAACCTGAATTGAAACAAAAAACGTCTGCGTATCGTGCGTCGATTGGACCAGTATTTATTATGAACTGGGCGGGTCAGGACGATCCAGCACGTGGAATTTATTATCCGTCGTGGAATCCATTGTCCCCAGGTCATGTTCCTTTTAATACCGAAGAGCGTGATTTATACGTTGATTCCATTGCAAATACATTGATTCCTGACCGTTCGTCGTCATCTGCTGACCCGCACTGGACGATTACGGGGCGTGCTGCCTTGACCGGATTTATTCAATATATTATTTCCAAGGTTGAACGTGCCAAGGCCGATGATTATTTCTTTGCACGCATATCAAACGGCACTTTTAATGCCGAAGATGCGGCGGTCCTGGGTGATTATTATTTGTCTATGTCGTCTGACCCAAATGCCTATGCGGCATATGCTTTGTTGCAGCGTGGCGAATTAAACGCAATGAATTATGTTCATGTTGGGACATGGGAAAATATCCCCGATGCCTGGCATGGGCGTGAGGCATCATTATCAATGATATTGGATTGGTTAAACGCATCACAAATTGCCATCGCCGAAGATATCGAAAATCGTCGTCGTCAGGGCGACCAAATGGTTATGATGGCTGACCCAACCAAAGATATGTTTATGAAGGCTGTTGAGGAAGCCCGTCGTTATGCATATTCGCACCGTGCCGTCCAGGAATTGACGCAACTTGCCAGCACCCCGGACAAGGAACGTGGCTCTATTATGTCAACTGCATTGTCGGGCTTAAATATCTTCCGTAATGCGGCTGTTCGCAATCGCACCAGCCACTCTGATTTTCATTTTTCGGACCTGCGTGGAATGATTGATCCACGTGATGGCAAGATGAAACCAGTAACGGTTTATCTGTCAATCAATATGGTTGATGCCCAGGCATTAAATCCAATAACGGCAATCTTTATAGAATTGATGTCAAATTTCTTGTTAGCAAACAAACCCGAAGAAATAAGAAATGGGGAAAAGCTAGGGCCTTGTCCTGTTTTATTTGTAATGGATGAAATGCCAAAAATGCAAAAGCTGCAGGCGGTTATTCAGGGGCCCGATTTAGGGCGTGGTCAGTCGATTTCATATTTGATTATCGGTCAGGACTTGCATCAGATTGCTGAAAAATATGGTCAGGACGCCGCAGCGACCATTATATCAACGACCGCTGCAAAGATTGTTATGCGTCAAAACGACCCAGACACAGCAAGGCGTTTTTCGGAAATGATGGGTTATAAGATGAAAAAGAAAACCGTCAAGGGGCCTGATGGAAAAGACAAAGAAGAAACGTCCCAAGAATTATTGTTTACAGAAATGGACATTATGAAGCTGCCCGATGCAAAGCAACTTGTAATTGTTCAGGGGCATTATAATAGACCGATAGAGGCTGATCAGGAACGTTATTTTATTGATAAAAATGCAGTGCAAAAAAAACTGTATGCCAAGGTTCAAATGGGAGAATGTGCACCTTTGCCTGAATTTTTGGTGCCATCACATCACCGTGCACTGGGTTATTCCGGAACGCCACGAATATACGATCCGCAGACTAAAAAAATCAAAGAGTTGGCATAACAAATAAATCCCCAAAATGGGGATTTATTTTATTGTTTTCTATTTTTTCTAAATTCGTCCAGTGATACAACCCGACCTGGGTCTGGAACAGTTCCTGGCCTTTCTTCTAGTGGTAATTCCATATCATTATCTGCGGCGGCTGTTTGTTTTCTTGGCTGGAATGACAGCATAAAGTCCACAGATGGGTCTTTGAATTCGACCAGTGCTGAAAAAGGCACACGAATAAAGAAAGGTCGTCCATCAAACGTCAGCTGAACGCCAAATTCTTTGTCTGACACATTTAAATTATTATATGAATATTGCAAGACGATTGTCATAACGTCAGGATATCTGATACGTAAAAAGTCTGGCAACACAACGCCTGCATCACGTGTTTTAAACGTGATAAAAAAATGTGTTCCATCGCCTAAGCCATTAAATTGTGCGTGAATCAATGCGTCTTTTACCACAGATTTTAACGCATTGTCTAATAAAGTTTGATAATCAATTTTCGCCATCTTCTTTTTTCTCCGGACATACTATATTACTAATTTCCCCGTTCTGGCAAGCAACAAATACAGCGTCTGGAACATCGCTAAATATTTCACTGTCCAGACCTGTTGCCCAAACTTGTGCATCTGCCACCCCCAGTTCTTTGAACATTCTTTTTCGTGCGTTTTTATCCAGATGTGCTGCAGCCTCGTCTAATAAAATAAGAGGTCTTTTACCAGTTTTAGTTCTAATCAATTTTGCGTGTGCCAAGATTAAATCGATCAAGACTGTTTTTTGCTGACCTGTGCTGGTCAGGTGTGCTGGCAGCCCCAATTCCTTGTTAAATACGCCAAAGTCTGATTTGTGCGGTCCGTCCAGAACCATTTTATCGCCAATAAGTGTTCGATTGTTTTTCAGGTATTCATTATATTGTCGTTCTGTATCTGCAACCGAAACGCCATCAATCAGCATTTTTTCAATCATTCCAGACACAGAAACCGCACATCGTTCCAGGAAATAATTTATTTCTCCGGCATATTGGATACGTGCAACAGCCACTGCAACGGCACTGCCAGCAATTTGAATATCCAGTGCGTCCAACCAATGTGAATTTGCACCTGTTTTAAGTGCGACTGCTCGTTCACTAAAAAGTTTGCTCAATTTTGCTACCCGGCCTGCGTGTGAAGCATCAAAACTGGCGGCCAGTCTGTCAAAGAACGCCCGTCTGTCTGCTGCACTATCGACGAACAATCTGTCTTCTTTAGGGGAAATCCAGACGATACGTAAATGTTTTGCTAAATCAGTAAGTGTTGCGTTTTCGCCATCAATTTTTGCACGCCTATTGGTGTCGCCTCCGACAAAGTTCACTGCAACCTGGGTTTCGTCGTCTAATTCTGCAAAAACACTAAAACTGCCATTTCCGCCAAATCGTGCAACGTCGCTCATTGCTGCACCACGCATACCACGGTCGCCACCCAGCATAGAAACAGCTTCCAGCACAGCGGTTTTTCCAGCCCCGTTTGGGCCTGTGATAATAACATTTCTGTGACCGAATGTTGTAATTCTGCACATTGTGTGATTTCTAAAATCGGTCAAACTAATAGAATTTATCATACGGCGATAATACAAAATAAAAGAAACACCCGCAAGGGTGTTTTTAGTTCTTTTTTTAGTGGAGGCCTGGGTCGGAATCGAACCGGCATCCAAGGATTTGCAGTCCTCTGCATAACCACTCTGCCACCAGGCCTGAACTTTTTTGTGCAGGGGTATAATACGCAAAAATAAATTGTAATTCAACATAAAAATTGTATAATTAGAAAAGAAATTTGATAGAGAGAGAATTTTTTATGAAAAAACTGTCACTTATCTTGGCGTGTGCTTTGCCGGTTTCTGCATTTGCTTCTATAGAAGACTGTGCATCACGCACAACTATTCCATCTGGAAAGTTAAATTTACCCCAGATTATTGAACTGGGGTTGTGCAGAAATCCGCAAACGGCATCATCTTATTTGGCGTATGAATCGGCACGATTTGCAAAAAATGCTGGTTATGCTGATTATTTACCGTCTGTCAGTGTATCTGCCAATGCGTCTTTACCATATCGTAATGAACAGTGGGGCGATTGGTCATATGGTGCGTCGCTGTCTGCATCGTATTTGATATTTGATTTTGGAAAACGTTTGTCTGATTTAAATCAGTCAATATCCTCGTGGCGTGCGGCTGGCTTTGATTATGACGAATCTGTTCAGAATTACGTTTATGGTCTGATTGGTTCTTATTATGCGTTATTAAATGCGGACGCTGATGTTCGTTCTGCTGAAATGCTACGCACTGTTGCCAAGACCGCCCAGGACACAGCGAAAAAGAAATTTCAGGCAGGTTCTGTGGCCAAGGCTGATGTGTTAAAGGCAGATACAACACTTGCCAGTCGTGATTTAGATTTAGAACGTGCAAAGAACAATCGTAAAATTGCCCAGGGTAATTTGCTGGCCAAGTTGTCTTTTTCAGCAGACCAAGAAATTGAAATTGCTGACCTGCCGTCAAATATTGGCACGCCTCAGGAAACAAAAACGCTGGACGAATTGTTTGCCCAGGCACAAAAGACACGACCTGATTTGTTGCGTGCCACAGCGAACAAGGATGCAGCCTGGCACCGTCGCAATAGTGTGTTTTTAAGTAATTTACCATCGATTTCTGCATCTGGCTCTATTTCGTGGAATGATACCCCATCTGAAACGTATGGTGCGGGTTCTGAAAATATCAGTGGCAGCATTGGAATCCGTGCATCAATGCCGTTGTTTGCAGGTTTTGCAAATTTATACAATGCTCGTTCTGCCCAGGCAAATTATGAACGTGCAATGGAACAAGAACGTCAAACCCAGGACAATGCAACACTGGATATTTTTACGGCCTATCATAATTACAAGACGGCACAAACGGTTTTGCAGCAAACAGAGACATTGTTAAAGTCAGCGACAGAATCAGAACGTGTAACTGCGGGTATGTATCGTGTTGGTCGTGCAACAATGTTGGATTGGCAGACAGCACAATCTGAACTGGTAAATGCGGAAAAGCAAAACAATGCAGCTAAGTATGATTTGTTTACAAAGCGTGCGGCGGTTGCGTTAGCGGTAGGTGAAATTAAAACAGAATTAGAAGGAAAGGCAGATGAAAAAACAAACGACGAATAAAGTTTCCGAAACCAAGCGTCCATCGATTCTTCGCAGAATTTGGTCGTATATTTGGCGTAAAAAATGGTGGATAATATTATTGTGTTGTGTCTGTGTTGGGGGCTGGTTGTTGTTTGGGTCAAAGACTAACAAGCCAGGCGAATTTATCACGGTAAATATTACTCGTGGCGACCTGCGTCAGGTTGTTACAGCAACTGGCGAGATTCGTCCTGTAAATACTGTAAATGTTGGTTCTCAGGTATCTGGCACGATTGATAATTTATATGTGGACTTTAACAGTCGTGTAAAAAAAGGCGATATTTTGTTGACAATAGAACCATCTGTTTTGCAAGCGACTGTTGATGAAGCCAAGGCATCGCTAGACAGCACGATTTCTCAGCGTAATTTTGCAAAGAGTGAATATGAACGTGATAAAATGTTGTATAACGAAGGCTTTATTTCACGTGCAGAAATGGAACAAAAACTAACTCAATATGAACAGTCAGAGCAATCTGTAAAACGTGCACAATCCACATATGATCGTGCTGTAACGAATTTGGGGTATGCAACAATTTTATCGCCTGTTGATGGGACCGTAATTTCACGCAAGGTAGATGTTGGTCAGACTGTTGCTGCATCTTTTCAGACACCAGACTTGTTTGAAATTGCCGAAGATTTAACAAAAATGCAAATTGAAACCGCCGTATCAGAAGCGGACATTGGTGTCATCACAGAGGGTCAGCCTGTGACCTTTACAGTTGATGCGTATCCAACTGAAACGTTTGATGGTGTTGTTCGTCAGGTGCGTTTGTCGCCAACCACGACATCAAACGTAGTTGTTTATACAGTTGTGATTGATGTTGATAATTCAGACTTGCGTCTGATGCCAGGTATGACAGCATTTGTAACGATTATAATTTCAGAACGTGATAATGTATGGCGTGCTGCAAACTCTGCATTTTTAATTCGCAGTTTTGACAGGTTTTTGGCTCCCGAAGAAATAAGTGGTGCAACACCTGCGTCGCACTTGGCAATATTGCGTGATGGCAATGTAGTTTTTGTTCCTTATACCAAGGGCTTGACCACTGCGACAGAAACAGAAATTATCTCGGACGAGATTCAAATGGGTGATAAAATTATCACAGGTCGTATGGGTATGACATCGACTAATAAGCAGCAAGGAATGTCGCCTATGCGTGGTCCACGAATGTAATAAACGCCCGATTGGGCGTTTTTTTATAAAACGTTTTATTATCATTTGCCTTATTTTATTTTTTTATGTTATAATTACATACGAATATTCAGCTGAGAGAGAATTTAGTTGGCCAATAATTTTATAACAGTTAATCGAAAAAAATACGCCGTTGGTCTGTTGTGGCAGCCCATTGGGGCTGGTTTTGCTGCCCGTGGTTATGCTCGCAATTTGTCCAAGAATATTGATAAAAAACTGACCTTGTTCACAGAATATCGTTCAATGGTTGGTCTGTCATCACGTCGCAATGGTATTCATTCTGGAATGACCAGTGCTGCTGCTGATGTGATGGAAAGTTTTTCAGAATACACATCATTTATTGCGGTGTTTAATGTTGATAGCAAATATTACCTAGTTGCTGCTCGTAATGGGATAATTTTATCAGATGTTGTTTTTGATAATGAACAAGATGCCCGCAATGAATATGTAAAGTTATCCGAGATTCCTGATTGGGGTGCGTTTTTTGCACCGTCTTCGTGGGGAATGCCACGTGCAGCAGAGCGAAATTTATCAGACTTATTAAACGGTCAATCGCACGCTGTATTGCGTCCAATCAGTCATTTGGGGGCAGGTGTTGTATCGTTGGTATTGTTGGGTATTTTTGCACTGGTCTTGGGGATTATTTTTCGTGATTCAATAAATCAGGCCTTTACCCCACGTCCTCAGGTTGCGGAACTAGATCCGGAATTGGTTGCAGAATACAAGCGTCAAATCGAAGAAAGCAGCAAGAAATTAGACCAGGAATACCAGATTGAAAAGGTTTTGCCACCAGAACCAATAGTAATGCCATATGAATTATTGCCTGATGTTGCTGCCCGTGCGGCTCAGTGTTATCAGGCGATTGGTTTTGTGATGCAGCCGATTCCAGGCTGGACACAAATGCGTGCGACGTGTGGTGAAACACATGTTACTGCGGAATTTCGTCGCAGTTTTGGCACGTTGGGTGAGTTTTATAATATCGCAACAGAATTGATGCCTGCGTCATTTGTTGAAGAAGTAGATGAAAACACAATTCGTATTCGTGCAACCTTGCCGACATTGGAATCATTTGCTTCTCAGGACGAACGAGATGCAGATACTGTTGTTCGTGATATAACAACATTGTTTCAGTCGATTGATACACCTGTTCAAACCCAGGTTGTTGTTGATACGCTGACCAATGGTGTTGACGTTGCGACAGTCAACGTCATAGAAGTTGGTGCAGAATCAAAACTGATTCCGACGCAGTTTATGGAAATTTTTAGTGAATTTGGCGGCGTTTATCTGATGCAGACATCATGGGACGTTCGCTCACGTTCTTGGAACTATGAGGTGGTAATCTATGCAAAATAACAGCAAGTTTTTATTTGGTTTAATAATCAGTGGCACACTGTCTGTGTTTGGGGCTGCGCATTCAGCTGACATTGTCGTTGATGAAGAAGTCGTGGACATTGACCTGGAACAGGCGTCTGCTGATGCGGTTGCTGATTACGACATCAATGGTTCGCTGTTTCAACAGATAACCGACCTGGAACAGGAAAAGGTTTTAATGCAACTTGAAAAAGAGCGTGCTCAACTGGACTTGGAATTAGACAGATTAGCGGCAGAAAAAATAAAGTTGCACATGGAAATTGACACGCTTTCTGGTCGTGCAGAGCAACAGCAACAAGAAATTGAAACACAAAAGGCAAAACTAGAAGCCGAAGCTGCTCGTATCGAGAAAGAAAAAGATTCTTGGCTGGCGAAAATGGATGCCGAAGAATCCAAGTCATCAAAATCGACAAAAAAATCCAGCAGCAAAGATTCTGACGACGACGAAGACGAAGACAGTGTTGATATAACAAAATTATATCGTCTGGTAAATGTTATTGGTGCTGGCTCTCAATTACAGGCAACAGTAGAAGATTTGAAAAGTGGTCAAAGCAAGCGTATAAGTGTTGGTCGCACATTAAATGGCTTGACTGTAAAATCTATATCGCTTTATGACGGCGTTGTATTTGTTGACGCCGATGGTAAAACCCAGAATTTGAACATCAGCAACGGAAAGTAAAATTATGGTTGATTCAAAAGTCCAAGATTTTATTACAACTGATTCCACTACCCAGCCATCAATTCCTGCTGGGTTGGAAAATTCTGAAACCAAGGACATAATAGATTATCTGTTTTCCAATGGTAATCGTTTGCTGACAGCGACGGGTGCGATTCTAGAATTACCACGTGATACCCAGAACTTGATAGCATATTTTACTGGTGGTGAAATAATTATATCACGCACCCATCGATATGACGGTCGTGTTTTATCATTTTTAGAATTGTTAAAGCAACGTGGTCGCAAAATACGGACACCGTTTTATTCAGATCTTGGGTTGATATCAAATATTTATAAATCGAACGAAATGCATTTGGGGGGGGCATCACGTTCACGTTCTGATTTTGATAACCAGATGCAGAAAGATTTTGTAGACATAATTGCCAAGGCTGCCGCTCGCAAGGTATCTGATATTCACATCGAAGTTGCGGATCAAACAACGATATATTTCCGTGTTGATGGCAGTATACAGCCGGTATTAGAATATAACAGCCAGTGGGGCGAAGCATTTCTTCGTGCGGCTTTTGCGTCATCTGATATATCCAATGCGAACTATGCTGTAAATGAATATCAGTCTGCCCAAAAAGATGGTCGCACGCCTTTGCGTGGAACCAAGGATTTGTATTTGCCATCTGGCGTGCTGGGCGTTCGTATGCAGTTTAATCCGATTGCCTTTGGAACACGCTATGCGGTTCTGCGTTTATTGTATGACAATCCGTCCGAAGGAATCAAGATTGAACAGGAATTTGGGCCATATGAACAACGGTTGCTGGCTCGTCTGCGTTCTTTTCCAACAGGTCTGGTAATAGTTGCGGGTCCGACCAGTTCTGGTAAATCAACAACCCTTGTTCGTAATATGTCGCTGATGTTAAAAGAACATAATTACGAAATCAATATGATTACCGTTGAAAATCCAGTGGAACAAAAGATTTTTGGTGCACGTCAAATGCCTGTTGTAAATACCACAGACGAAGAGCAACGTGAAAAGAAATATGTAGAAGCCCTGGCTGCTGCATTGCGAAGCGACCCTGACACATTGATGGTTGGCGAAATTCGCACACTTGCTGCGGCAGAATTGACTGTTCGTGGTGCATTGTCTGGTCATAACGTATGGACAACATTGCATGCAAATTCAGCAATGGCGGCATTGACACGTTTGTTAGATTTGGGGGTAGAGGCATTTAAATTAAAAGAAGAAACCTTGATGCGTGGCTTGGTATCTATGCGTCTGTTTAAAAAGGTCTGTCCTCATTGTCGTGAACCCTTGGTCAATCATCCAGAGCGTGGTGCATATCGTCGTGTAATGGACGCATACGGTGAAATAGGGCTAAACCAAATATATCAGCGTGGATCTGGTTGTCCACATTGTAATGGCACAGGGAACATTGGTCGTGTCAAGGCTGGTGAAATAATCATCACCAACAGTGAATTTTTACGTCTAGCATTATCTGGCAATACGGACGGTGCTGTCCGCTATTGGCTTGAAGAAATGTCTGGTCGCACATTAAAAGAAGCCGCCGCATCACTAATGTTGCAGGGTATAATCAGTGTAGATGAACTGGAACGTTGGGTCGGTCAACTTGATCAGCCAGGGGCGTATTGATATGAATAAACTTGAACTGCTGTATGCAAAACTTGTATTCAGGTTAAACACTGAAAAGCGTATGTCGATTTGTCGCAAATTAGCATCGTTATTGCGAAATGATTTTACTTTGATAGATGCGCTGGAACGCCTTGAAATGGTTGAGTCAAAAAATGGCAAAGCACCACATGAACCATTTGCGATTGTTATGCGTCAGTGGCAAAAGAACTTGGAACAGGGTATGACTTTTTCCGAGGCTACTCGTGGTTGGGTTCCACCGAACGAAACGTTATTGGTAACATCAGGGAATTTATCAAATCTGGTAATTGCACTGGAAAATGTTGGTCGTGTTGTCGAAGGCACAACCCGTATTCGTCGTGCAATGACATCGGCGATTGGTTATCCGATGTTTTTGTTGGCGTTGACGTTTGGTATTATTATTATGGTTGGGCTTTATCTAGTTCCGCCATTGGCAGAAATTGCGGGTAATTCAGTTGTCTGGCGTGGTGCTGCCCGTTCATTGATATGGTTGTCTGATTTTTCTATTCAATATTGGTATTTGTTTTTAGTTATTTTTGCCGTGATAGTATCAGTTATCTGGCTAAGTTTGGCAAATTGGTCAGGACGGATTCGTGTGTTTTTTGATAAGTTGCCACCGTGGAATGTTTACAAGATTCAAGTATCTGTTGGTTGGTTGATGTCATTGGCGGCAATGGTTGGTTCTGGTGTTACGATACCTGATGCCATGCGAATGCTGGCGGATAATGCCAACCGCTATTTACGCAGTATTTTAGATGCTGCCCTTCATCACATTGCCAACGGTGATAACCTTGGGGTTGCACTGACGCATATTGGGCGTGATTTTCCAGACAGTGAAATTATTGGGGATTTGACGATATATGCCGATATGAACGAATTTGATGAAAACCTGAATCAGATTGCGAACGATTATCTAAACGAATCTGTCCGCAAGATGGAGCAGATATCAAACACATTAAACAGTCTGGGCATATTGCTAGTTTCTGCCATAATTGCTTGGGTTGTTCTTGGGACGTTCCAGATGCAAGATCAAATAACGTCTGCATTGACTTAAATGAAAAGAAAAGCAAAATAAAACCCGGCAAATGCCGGGTATTTTTATCTGAATCAAAGATTATTTGTTTGGAATAATTTTCAATTCTACACGACGGTTTTGTGCACGGCCATTTGCATTTGCGTTTGAGGCAATTGGATTTGAAGAGCCCATACCCAAGACTTCGAAGCGTGAAGATTTGATTCCTTGACCTTCCAGGTATGAAGCCACAGACTGTGCACGCTGGCGTGACAGATTCAAGTTATATTCTGCACTTCCTGTGCTGTCAGTGTGTCCTGAAACCATAAGTGTTGAATTGTCGTATTTCTTTAATACCTTTGCGACAGAGTTTAATACTGGATAGAACGAAGCGTTGATATCAGCAGAATCTGTCTTGAAAGTAATGTTTCCTGGCATAATCAGGCGAATGCTGTCTTTGTCTTCGACGACCTGAACACCTGTTGAAACCAGTTCTGCACGCAATTCAGCGGCCTGTGCATCCAAATAATATCCAACACCACCACCGACTGCACCGCCAGCCAATGCACCAATCAATGCCCCTTCGCTACTTTGTGTGCTGCCAATCAAAGCCCCAGATACTGCACCAATTGCAGACCCCCAAGTTGCTTTTGAAGTCTGTGTTTGACCTGTGTATGGATTTACGGTTGTGCAACCTGCGACCAGTGCTGTGATTGCAAAAACAGAAACTAATTTTTTCATACTTTCTCCTTTATTGTTTGTGCTGATGAATATCATAGAACATAATTTTTTAAAACACAAAAATAAATACCCACAAACGGGGTATTTTTTTATTTGACTAGGAATTATTTATTTTTTTGTATTTGTTTAAAAACTGCTTGTTGTTTTAACAAATTCACAGAATCGACTTGTTCTTTTGGTGTTTTGTTTGTATCAGAACTACCTAATTTCGAAGTAAAAATCGATTGGAGATGCATAACGATTGCGATTGCGACGCCTGCAACAACCATATATTCTAAAAATTCTTTTATATCTTTTTTCATTATCAACCTATTTTGCAATTTATATTTCCAAAAAAAATCCGCCATTTGGCGGTGAAATCTTGGTGGGTGTTGAGGGACTCAAACCCCCGACCCTCTCGGTGTAAACGAGATGCTCTAATCAACTGAGCTAAACACCCAAGGCTTTACAGCGAAACAAATATTATAATAAATTTTTTTATTTGTCCAGTATTTTTTTACCGTTTTCTAAATTTATGCTTTCATTGTCAACGATAATCAGATTGTTTTGCAAAACAGGCTGCTGTGCAGATTCAATCAAGGTTCGCCAATAAACATCTCCACTAGCGGTTTCAATGGCATAAAGATAATTGTCCGTGCCGACAACAAAGGCGTATTTTTCGGTCAGGACAAAAGGAACTGCAACCCCGATGTCCAGACACCACTTTTTGTCGCCTGTTGCGGCAGAAATCTTGCAAAACGCATCGCCCAAACCTCCTGCATACACCCATTTACCGTATGGGATAATTGGTGCTACAATATCAACAGTTGACGAGCCACCTGTCAAATTGCTGGCACGATATACATCTGCAATCCAGGCAATTTTACGTGTTTTTGGATTTATTTTGATAACTTCCCCAGTGGTCAAACCTGCATACAAGTATTGTCCGCTACAAACAGGTCTGCGATTTGCAGAAACAGTATCGCTGGTTGGGAATCCGCTAAAAATCTTTTTATCCTCTTCCCAGATAGTGTTCAAAGAATCCTGGCTATATGGGCATTTTGAATTATCGATAACGATTTCGGACAGTGAAGTATCAGTAATTGATTTGTTTTGCACGATTACCTGTGTGTCTTGAAATACTGCTGTTCGGACACCTGGCAAAATAGGATCATGCTTATCGCACGCCACCAATCCTAATGCACAACAAACAATACTGACAACTTTACGCATCTTGACCGTCCTGTGTTTTAACGAATGCTTTGTGCTGTTGCAGAAACGACATCTGGTGCATCTTTGTCGTTTATAATTTTATCCAGCCACTTATTTGCAACAGCAGTATTCCCATCAGCCAAATACTTTTGTGCGATGGTTAGTGTTGCAGTATAATAGAACGGTGAACTTTTAGTGTTCAAATCGTCTAAATAGTCTTCGACTTGTTCGGCGGTCATCTCATCGCCTTTGATTCCAATGACGTGCAATTTTGCCAAATCACGAAAATCAGGTGTATTTCCGTTGTTTGCCAGTGTTTCCAGTTTGTTCAAATCTTTATCAAGCAAATAAGCCTGGAACAATGCCAAATCAGCGGTTGCCCCAGATGTGTTTTTTGATAACGCAGCCAAAGCATTTGCATCAACGTTTTCAACGGCTGTTTCATATGCAGCAGCAGTTGCGATTTTGTTTGCCTTGTGTGTTCTGATGCCGATTTGAATTGCGGTTGTTGCAATCAGTATAACCAACGCTGTTGCCAAAATATGTTTAGAATACTTTTTGATAAACTGCATAGTTTTTTCATTGTTCACATCTTCCCAGACTTCACGATAAAGAGCATCTTCCATATGTTCAGCGTGTGTTTTCTTAGGTGTCTTGACTTTTTTATTTCTTTCCAGCATTGTTGCCATAATCTAATCTCCTGTGCTTGAAAAATGTTAAATTTTGTTATACTATAAAATTTATGAGCAAGGAAATCAAGACCACAATACCATCAACTGCCAATACCAGTATTGTTGCTGCCCGTGGGGTCAGTGATGAATCTGGGTTGGCTCAGTATATTCAAACTGTGCAAAAGATACCGGTTTTAACGGCTCAGCAAGAATATGATTATGCTACTCGTTGGGCAAAGTCTCATGATTCTCATGCTGCGGAACAGCTGGTTGCCAGTCATCTGCGTTTGGTTGTATCAGTGGCATACGATTACAAGAATTATGGTATTCCTGTTGGTGAATTGATTGCCAGTGGAAATATGGGGTTGATGCAGGCTGTTCAAAAATTTGACCCTGACAAAGGATTTCGTTTTTCGACCTATGCGATGTTCTGGATCAAGGCCGAGATTTACGAAACTATATTAAACAACTGGTCGTTGGTTCGCATTGGGACATCTGCCAATCAAAAGCGTGTATTTTTCAATCTTGCCCGTGCCAAGCGTGCTTTGGGGATAATGGACAATAACCTGTCGGATGAGCAAACAAAACAGATTGCCGAATATCTAGAGGTTCCCGAACGTGATGTTGCCCGTATGGCGACTCGTATCAGTGCCCGTGATTTATCGCTAAACGCACCGATGAATTCAGATGATGGTTCGACAGATATCTTGTCAAATATGACTGCTGGTGGCGACACTATCGAAGAATCTTTGGAACAGGCGGAATTTCGACGTCTGGGAATGGGGTTGCTGAAAAAGCACTTGGAAAAAATGCCAGAGCGTGATCGTGCGATATTGACAGCACGTCGCCTGCAACAGCCGGCGGCAACACTTGAATCGCTGTCCCAGAAGTATGGTGTATCACGTGAACGTGTTCGTCAAATTGAAGAACGTGCCTATAACAAATTGCGTAATGCAATATTGGACGAAACCAAAGGACAATTTTAATATGTTTTCAATATCCAGAATTGCGATTCTTGTGGCAATGGTTGCGGTCTTGCCACTTTCTGCGAATGCGTATCAGTATGACACAGGAAGATTTTCCTTTCGTTTAACAGGTTATGGCACCAGTGGTGTTATAAATCCGGATTTTGATTCATCACTGTTTATCGGAGATTGGCGTGTTCGCACTCAGATGACTGTTGCGGCAACTGATGATTTGAAGATAGGTGCGGTTTATGCTCTGGATCAGGCCGCACTGGATAAAGGAAACTTTTCCCGTGAAACGTTTGCATATTTAGAATCACGTCAATACGGTCGCATTGAATTAGGCTGGACAGATTCCATTGCACGTAAATTGGGGGTAGGGTTGCCAGACGTTGGTGGTTTGCGTATAAATGACCGTCCATTATTTAACGAGAAAATTATCCCAGACGGCCCTGTGATTCCTGATACGACACTGACATCTGGCCGCAATGCACCACGAATAAATGTTGTTTCTGCACCGTCTGATGGGGTTCAGTATGGTTTATCTGCTTCTCTCTTTGCGACTGACTATGATTATGCGCTGGATGCAGGTCTTAAAATCCGTCGTCCATCTGGCAAGGTTAAAACAGCATATTCATTAGGATTATCGTTTATGGACAATCCCAACGGTTTTGACCCAGAAGTATATACCCCGGCTGTCACTGCTGATTGGCGTGCCCAGATGTCGATTGGTATGAATTTGCAGTATAACAGCATTGTTTGGGGAACAACAGGCCGTATAATTTATGACCGCAATCCTGTGGGCGAAGTTTCTGATGGTTTTGTTGTTGGCACAGGCGTCAGTTATGACCTGTTGCGATACAGTATATCATTGACCTATATGTTATCTGATACAGGCGTATGGCAGAAAGAAATTGAAAACTTTATCGACCATATGGCGATTGCGTCATTTCGATATAAATATAATGAATTTGTTGATATCTGGATGTCTGGCGGTATAACATCTCAGACTCCATTTGTATCAGCGGGTCTTCGTTTTAGTTTTTAAAAAATCCCACCAAATGGTGGGTTTTTTTTAATGTTTGTTTTTTGCGTTATTTAGTCTTAATTGTCCACAGGCTGACCCGATATCTGTTCCACGTTCACGTCGGATACGTGTATGAATACCATTTTTAATTAAAATATCCTGGAATCTGTGAACAGCATTTCCCGAAAGTCCTGCAAAGTCCCGTTCATCAACTGCGTTCCAAGGGATAAGATTTACCATACAGTTTTTGCCACTCAAAATTTCGGACAATTTTTCTGCGTATTCTGGTGTAGCGTTATATAATTGAGTTTCTCCATTATCGTCTTTTTTACCCAGCAAAATGTATTCTATCATCAACTGACGATTATGATTGTCTGTGAAACGCCAAGCAGCGTCCAGGACTTCGCTCAATTTATACTTGTTATTGATAGGCATAATTTGACTGCGTAATTCATCGGTTGGTGCGTGCAGCGAAATAGCCAAGTTTATTGGTCGTCCCCATTCAATCAGTCTGTCAATTCCCGGCACGATTCCACATGTTGAAACAGTAATCTTACGCCAACCGATACCCATTTCACTGTTAGCCCGTTCGATAAAGCCGATAACATTTTCTGTGTTTTGCAATGGTTCACCAGTCCCCATAACAACAATGTGTGAAACATCGCCATTGTTTGCATCACCATTTGGTCGAATAGGTTTGTCGCTAAATTTATCGCTTCTCAGTTCCCACTGTGCCACCAGAATCTGCGAATAAATTTCATTAGTTGTTAAATTGCGTTTTAATCCCAACAAAGTGCTGGCACAGAACTTACAACCCATCGCACACCCAGCCTGAGAACTAACACAAACGCTGTTTCCGTATGTTGTTCGCATCAGAACGCATTCGATTTGTTCCCCATCGTCCAGTTCTAACAAGAATTTAGTTGTTTCGCCGTCTGCCGATTCTAATTTTTTCACAATTTTAACAGGCAACGTTCTTGCGTTTTCATTCAGTTCATCACGCAATTTTTCTGGTAAATTTTTCATCACAGAAAAATCTGGTGCACCACGATTTAGCCATTCACGCACCTGCTTTGCCCGAAACTTTGGCTGTCCCAAATCGGTTATATATTTTTCTAGTTCTGCATCAGTCCAGTTAAATAAAATCGGTTTCATAGTTTATATCTGCTATCGTTTATAACAATGACGGCCTTGCGACGCAGTTGTTTTAACTGTTGGTCGGCCTGGAACATCGCTTGTTTGTATGTTGTGTTTTGTTTAATAACATCGTCCAGATTTTTATATTCATCTGTCTTTTTTGTGCTGCATACCAGCAACACGGAATTATTTTCTAGTTTTGACCATGTCAGCACAGGCAATCCTACAACTCTTTCACGAACATCAGCGGACAGTTCATATTGCTTTGCTGTAAATTTCTGCGGAATGCCACCTAAATCTTCGGCCATTTTAGTAGCCGCTTCACAGGACTTTGGTTTAGTCAGTTTGCTTGCGACATCTGCTGGGATGTCTGTCAGTCGAACAATAGTCATCTCAATCGGCAGTCCATGTTCCCGTTCCAGACTTTGTTTTTCATTTTTTATATCTTCTGCCTGAATATCCAGTGTTGGCATAATTGTTCGTGCTACAATAATCTGCCATGCGATTTCTGCCCGCAAGGCACTTTTTGCCATTTCTTTTTCAGCGGTTGACAGTTCTCCCAAATTCATTTTTTTCAGTTCTTTATCAACTACATCATCGTCAGGGACTGCGTTAAAGTTTTGTGCATAAGCCAACTTTACATTGTCGTCGATAATATTTTGCAGTGCCACACGTCGATTGTCTGTGCCGGTATAGCCCTGTTTAGTCATCAGTTTTGTTCGCATTGTGATATCTGTATCTGTAATAGGCGTTCCATTTACAGACGCTACGACACTGGCGGCAAACCCTGGTGTAATTCCCAGCATTGCGAACAAAACAGCAAAAGATTTAAGTTTTAACATCTCTCTTTCCTTAGGGTTTTAATATTCCTGGCCATTGATTG
Organism: Candidatus Enterousia sp.; assembly: GCA_045613785.1. Lineage (GTDB taxonomy): Bacteria > Pseudomonadota > Alphaproteobacteria > Rs-D84 > Rs-D84 > Enterousia. The sequence continues at coordinate 123,693 of JAZLBQ010000026.1, forward strand.
CCATACCGAATCTGAATTGGAACGTTGTTGTTCCGACATAGTCTTCTTTGATTGCGTTATCACGTCTGTATTCCACAGACAGATAATAGCATGGGTGCGAATAAAAGAATCCGCCAGTATGTCGCTGGAATTGTCCTTGTTCCATATTATAAATTGCGTTCCAACGCACGGCCCATCTGTCTGTCAGTTGTAATCCTGCACCAACGATAGCTTCGTTTATATCGGTGTTTTCTGTCAGATCATCACTAAGATTTTGTGACCAGATATGCCCGATATTGAAAAAGTTTTTTGCACTTCCGATTCTGGCAGATGTTTCCATATGACGCAGTGCCAAATCGTCTTGGTTTAATCTGAATCTGGACGCAACGTTCAACCATTTCATATTGTTATAACTAATCCGCCCGACATAGTCTGACAGTCCTTTGTGAAAACCGCTGTTCAAATCACTTTGCAGTTTATCATTAAAGTCATAAGACTGCCCCAGGAAAATTTCCACATTTGTTCCTTCTTCGTTGAATGCGGCCCAACGAAGACCATAGTCTACATATTTTCCATTTTCCCAAACGTCCAGTCCTGAAAATCGATTGTCTGAAAACAGTGTTGAATCTGTCAAAATAGTTCCAGCAGAATCATTGTTTTCTGCAAAGACTTCATTGTCCAAATGTCGCATAACAGTGATTCTAGCACGTGGTTCTATAATTTGTGTCCAGTTATTAGAAGGCTTGAATAATGGCAGTCCCCATTCTAAATATCCGCTTGGCAAAAAGCGATTTTTCATACCAGAAAACACTTCGCCGCCCACCATTTCTGTATTATCAAAATGATACAAGTCATATCGTGCTGAAACACTGGCGGTCAGTCTGTTGCCACCCCACAATGTCCACGGTGTAGTCAGACGTGCATCACCAATCATACGTTGTGCAGCAGTCCCGTCACCTGAAATTCCCAAAACGTCGGCACTGAATGTTGCATACGTTTCGCCGAACAGCGGTGCGGTCTGATGAACGGCACGTATATTTGGTAAAATATTACCATCTGGGGTATTTTGGTTTCCTGTGCTATCACGCAGTTCCTGGAATATGTGTGCATCTGCTACGACATAACTGCTTTGTCCAAACAGTTCCAGTTTTGCGCCAGAATCCAAATATGGCTGATCATCATAGAACCCATATTTTTGCAAATAAGTTTTATCTGACGCACGTTCCAAGAACACAGTTGCACGTGCATATTCGCCCAGTTCAATAACATCATTATTAAAAATATGCCAGCGATTTTCGCCTTCACGATTATGGGTAAAAGATGCACTTGTTCTGTATTCAGAATGAGGGGCATTTAATCTATGTTCGACTTGGAACAGTGGATTTTCCTGGGTCAGATATGAAAAAGTCCACGTCATATCATGTGTATCAGACAGTGATATATACAGTGGGAGATTTATCTGAGTTCCCATTTTATTTGTTGATGCAAAATCAGGCATTAAAAAACCTGTTTTATATTTTACACCTGGGTCAGGCATTTCAAAGTAAGGCAACCATAAAACCGGAATATCATATGTCCGCAGCACCGGGCTGTAAAAACTAAGCATACGAGTATCCATATCGTGGACAATTTTATAAGTTGAAATTTTCCAAGCGTCCCCGTATGCATCGCAATCATCGCATGCGGTAAAAGTAGCCTCTCTAGCGATTGTTAAATCACCTTTTCTGGTAATGTTGTCAGATTCAACATAAACGTGATTTCCCAGCCACAGTTTAATATCATTTCCAGACAGTTCGTCGCCTTGCTGTGTAATATATGAATCTTTCAGTGTCAATCGCTGTCCAGATTGATTTACGATTTCTGTATTCCCCAGTGTTTTAATAGATTCAGTCTTTACGTCATATTCAATTTTATCGGCAGTTATAGTCCGTGCTTCGTTCATATCAACAGACAATGCCACCGCATAACTTGTGGTGGCTGCCATAATCGTCAAAAATCCATAAAACTTTTTCATTTTTTTGCCAACGCCATCAATATCCCTGCCAGTAATAGTCCCAACCCTACGGCCAGCATACCGAACTGAGTTAAACTGCCTATCATATTAGAAGCCGACATATACAACGCCATAACCCCTGCCATTGCCGCCACTGCAACCATAGGTGCAAAACTAGTTCTTCTGCGTAACAGCGAAGATTTTAGTAAAATGACAGCACACAAAGCCGCTAAAATTATATTCATAATTGGCGACAAGAAACGATTACACAATTCAGTCAGAATCATTTTATGTTGTTTTTTTGTTTCAGCATCAAATGCAATTTTTACTAAATCTTTGGTTGGGATTCTTCGAACACGGAACGAAGTGTTTTCTTTATCTACAACGTTCAAGTCCATATCAAAGGTTTCAAAAGTTCCTGTTACCATTGTTTCGCCACTAGCCTGCAACGAGCCATTTGTCATAACCAGTGATAATCCACGGATTGTTGAAACTAATTTACCTTTTTCTGCAAAAATCATACTAGGTGCATCTCTATCACGCATATCGGACAACATAACCTGGCTTAAATCATATCCTGAAACCTTGTCAACATATACGACCAATCCATCAGAAATTTCTGTAAAAGCACTTTCTTGTAATTTCATATGTGCCATACCGTATTGCAGATTCCATTGTGTATCATAGAACAGCGATTGTGATTTAGGCACAATCCAAACATTCAACGCCAAATTCAACAAGGTCAACACGATACCCAATCCTAATGCAGGTTTTGCAATTTGTTTGGGCGACAAACCGGATGCTGCCATAACAGTGATTTCATTGTCAGAAATCATTTTGTTATACACGAAAATAACAGCAATGAAACAGACGAACGGAACGATAATAGACGCAATAAAAGGAATCATCAATGCGGTCAATCCCAAGAAACTGCCCACATCAATTCCGTATTTCAATAAAAACTTCATCATTGACATAATTTGCATCATCCACGCCAGTCCTGTCAGCACCAGCATCAGCATTACAAATATTGCAATCAGTTGTTTTATAAAATATCTGTTTAAAATCTTCATACTGTTCAGTATAAAATATAACTTTTCCCTTTTCAAGACTTGTGTGCGGACTTTTATTCTATAAAAAATCCCCCGACAAGGGGGCTTTACCGTGCAGGTGCAATTCGCAATTCAACCCGTCGATTAGTAAGGCGGCCAATATCATCTTGTGCTGCGATTGGTCGTGCAGATCCACGCCCAACGATAAACAACCTTGTTGTATTTATGCCTTTTTCAGAAAAATAGACCCCGACACGCTGTGCCATATCCAATGATAATGCGTTTGCAGCATTTGTATCACGCATTGCATCTGTATAACCAGCGATTTCGATAAATGTAGCGTTGTATTTTTTCAAGATTTTTACGATTGTATTCAGTGTATCATCGCCTGTGATAGAAATGTCTGCGATATTCAGTTCCATAATCGCATCACGAACTAAAATAACTACAACGTCTGTTCCTGCACGCTGAACAGAAATTCCTGGTTTTCTCAGTGCGTCATATAACGCAAATTCCAGTTCTGCCATATATTTTGTTGCTATTGCATTGTCGTTTGCAATTTTGTCGCCATATTCCATTTCGTCAGGCACCTTGACAGTTCCAGAAATCAATTCTCCGCCCGCTCCCAGATAAACAGGTCGCTTTGCCACCCTTGACATTTCGGTCATATCTGTAAAACTTGCCCCATTTAAATAATTGCCCCAGGTATATCTAGGCGGGCTAGAATAAGGTGCACACGCCACAGTGGCACACGACAAACAAAATAATAAAAATAAGTTCTTTAACTTCATTTATTCAATGACAAACGCAACCTGATTTGTGTTTGAATCAAAACAATTATCTGTCAGTCCTGTTTCAAAACCGTTTACCAGCATTGCGGTTGCCCATTTTGGTTGTTTTGCAGAAAAATATTCACATTCATCTGACGATAAATCGACCAGATTTATTGAAAAAGTTTTTCCATCTGCACTGGATTCGACAGACCAGTTATCGCCACCCAATGGTGCTTTATCAGATTGCAACGCACCTGCTTTTATCAGATAGTCAATAGAAACCCCCTCATAAGTGCCACGCATTTCCAGCAACAGTTTTGTGTTTTGTGCGATTTGTTCCAATTCTGCATCAGCAATGGTTCGGATTTGGTTTGCTCGTATCATATTATATATACCCAAACTAGCGACCGTCATAACCCCGGCGATTGCCATAACACCGATAACTTCGATTAAAGAGCGTCCAGATTCATTGTTCATTATTTTACCCCCACTATTTCTGCATTTTCGAACAGATTCATTGCACTTGCGACCAATGGGTCTGCTTCTAATTCTTCTTGTTTTTGTTCGCTGAAAGTATGCGTATGGACAGATTCTGTTGCACGTTCCAATGCCCATTGTTTGCCTGTTTTATCGAACAGCCACGCACCCAGTTTGTGTGCAAAGTCTGCATCGCCCTTGCGGTCAAAGTATTTAATTTTACCGTCTTCAAACTCTGCAATTTCAATATTAGCACTGTAATAAGAATACAATAAAATTTCCTTGGTTTCTTGCAAGGCGGTCGCTAAATCATTTGCAGACTTGATTACACGAAAATTCTTTTGTTCTGTTGCTTGGCTTGGTTGTGCTGATGGGGTTGCCCCTTGTGCCATACGGTCTGCAAAGATATTTTTTACTTCACGCACCCGATTAGCAGATTCTTGTTGTTTAATGATTTCTGGGATTGATGGCATATCTGCAATATGCATCATTCGCACCACCAGCATATCAAAACACTGTTTTTGGTTGCCAGTCGCTTGCATTTCTGGCACAGCTGCCACCATAACCTGCCAAATTCTGGACAGTGTATTTACAGAAATCCGTCCGTTCAAATTTTGAATTTGATCACGTTGGTCGGCGGTATAAGGTGAATTTGTAACATTGCCGGCATGCAGTGCTGGGTGCATACGTGTTGCCCAATGTGTCCATTCCATCATATCTGTCAGCAACATAGATAAATCAGCACCGTTATTATAAATCTCGTCAACTTTTTCCAGTGCGGCGGCAGTGTCTCCTGATAACAGTATTTTCATAAAGTCAACGACCACAGCCCTGTCAGCACGTTTTAACATATCTAAAACAGCTTTTTCATCGACTTTGCCACCTGTTTGTGCGATTGCCTGATCCAGCAAGGACAAACCATCACGCACAGACCCGTCAGCCGCCCGTGCCAGTAATTCGTTTGCTTCATCACTCAGTTCGATATTTTCGTTTTCTGCAATCCAGGCGAAGTGCTTTTTTAATGTGTCAACTGGCACACGCACCAAATCAAAACGCTGGCAGCGTGAAAGGATTGTTACAGGCACTTTTCTAATTTCAGTTGTTGCCAGGATAAAAATAACATGTGCTGGTGGTTCTTCCAGTGTTTTCAACAAAGCGTTAAATGCCGATATTGATAACATATGAACTTCGTCGATGATGTAAACACGATATCTGCCGTTTGTTGGTCTGTATTGTGCACCGTCCAGGATATCACGCATATTGTCAACACCTGTATGTGAAGCAGCGTCAATTTCCATAACGTCAATATGCTGACCTGCGGCAATAGCCCGACAATTTTCGCATTTGCCACATGGTGTTGCGGTTGCCTTGTCCCCAGACAGACAGTTCAAAGCCTTGGCCAAGATACGTGCCGTGCTGGTTTTACCCGTTCCACGGATACCAGTGAAAATATAAGCATGTGCAATACGTGAAGTATTGATTGCGGTTGTTAGTGTTTTGACTAATACGTCTTGACCGATAAGAGATTTAAAATCCTGACTGCGATATTTGCGTGCTAGAACTGTATAATTGTTTTCCATAATAACCAACTTCCTTTTAGAACCAGCATAGCAAAACATCGTGAAATTTCAACAAATAAAACGCACCCAAAAGTGCGTTTTATTTAATTATTTCAGGTTAGTAATAAAGTCTGGGAATCCAGGATCGTCATCGTCCTGGGAATCGGCACCTTCTGAATCAGATTCTGTTTCAGCCTGTGCAGCAATTTCATTTTCTGCCTGTGCTGTGGTCTTGTCTTTTGGATCACGTGTTGAATCAATTTTACCTTGTTCAGCGTTTACCATACGACCATAATGCTCTGCTGTTTGCAACAAGCGTTCACGTTCGATTTCGTCAGCGGTCTGGCGTGCTTGGTCGATATATTGTTTTCTTTTTTGCCGCCACTTGTGGCAACGCTGTATCATCTGTCCGACATTGGATTGATTTTTTTTGTTTTGCATATCTTTTCTTTTTCAACAGGAAACAATCTTATAACAACTACTACTTTTGTTGTTATGCTTAACGATGTCAATATTAAAACAAGTTAAAACTGATTGCAATAATTTTTTTCTGTTGCTAACCTAAGGTTTGTAGGAGGATTTATTTTGCATCAAGAACGTGGAAATTTCTTACTTCAAGCCCTGTTGGCACTGGGGTTGATTTTTGCGTTTATTCCATTTTTGACTCGCAATATTGCAGGGCGTGAATCTGATGCACGAATGTATTCTGCTACCCGTCAGGTTGATTTGGCTCAAACTGCTGCACGTATATTTATTCGTGAAAATGCTCGTGATATACCGTATGAAACAACGGTTGTATCTGGAAATGATTTTTCTGATTTGCTAGAACCATATGGTTTACCGCTAGGTTTTGTTCCACGAACTGCACTGGGGCAAGATATATCTTTGGTAATGCATAAAACGCCGATGGCTGTTTCTGCATATATAGAATTGTCTGGGGGTAATTTGTCTGATGTTTCACGTGCTGAACTGGCACGTCGAATTGGTTTTTATGCAAATGTTGTTGAAGAAAGTGTTCGTATTGGAATTGAACTGACCGATATTTATTCTGATGTTGTTCGCAGGAACGAGCCGAATTTTGACAACAGTGGATTTTTATCAGACCTTGATATGGGAAATTTTGTTTTAGATAATGTTGGGAACTTGTTTGCATTAAACGGTGAATTTAAAGGCGCTGAATTTAACACATTGACTATTTCTGGAATTGAAAGTGGCCGTGATGCTACAAATGAAATCAAGATGATGTCTGCAGCCAAGGCAGTGTTTCAAAGTAAAACTGGTGAATCGGCATTGACTTTAACACGTGGCACGCTTTATGCAGACGGTGTTCAAACACGAACAATATCAAATTTTGGGGATACAGGAAATTTTGTTGCAGATGATGTTTCGCTGTATGAAATATCGATGACTGCTGGTCGCACTGCTTTTACAGGGCCTGGCGATTGGTTGGTTCATGGAAATGTTGTATCAAATCGTGTTAGTCTTAGTGTTGAACGCCTGGACGTTTCATCTTATATAAATGTAACTCGTGGTCAAGACGTTTATATTGATGGTGAAACACTGGAATATAATTCTAAATCAGGGATAGAGGTTGGCACTCTTTACACATCGAACATAACATTGCGTGATCAAACATCAAACGCCCTAGATTCTGGCAAGGCAGGTTCTGTAATATTAGATATTCGACCAAATGGAACAACGATGCTGCCAGACGTTTGGCTAGAAAGTGTAAATAATGATGATTTTGAAATTATAGATACACCATCTGTGGACGACGGTAAAACAGTTTCGTGCGAGTCTATAATAAAAAATTTCGAGGGTGCATATAATAAACAATCGCTTTCTCAATACCTGATATGTCAGTATGTTTATTGGCAGCGTCTGGAAAAGCGTATAAATATCAAACAGTGTTTAATGGCAGGTGGCAGTGGCTGTATGTAAAACCAAGATTTTTTCGAATAACTCATCAGGTGCCAGTATAATGGAAGTTTTACTGGCTATGGCGATTATTGCGGTTGCTGCACCGTTTGTCTATAACCAGATTGCCAAAACAAATCATACGATTCAGGATATTGCAACGGCACGTCGTATAATGTCTGTTCGTAATAATGCACTAAATTTTGTTCGCATGAACCAAGACAAATGGCCAGACGTTGCCCAGATAAAACTTGATGAAACGGAACTGGAACAAATCAGTCCAGATGCGGCTGCTGGTTTTATTGATAAGTATTCTGTAAATGGTGCGTTTATTACAGATGTTTATTTAGCGTTTGAATTAGCAAATTCTGAACTGAATACTAACAAGGTTGCTCGTCATATTGGTGGTGATGCGGCGGTTGTAGGGGAAGATTCTGTTGCTTATGGTAATACCTGGGCGGTATCTGCCCCTGATTTTGTTCCTGGGGATTTAATATATCGTATATCACGTGATGTTTCTGGCGAAGACACATCAAAATATTTGCATCGTGGCACATCAGGCGAAGACGAATTAAACGTTATGAAGCGTGATTTAGACATGGGGGGTCATAATATTTATAACGTTGCAATGATAACGGGTGATTCTGCCCGGGCTAAGAACGCAAACACATCATTTTTGACATCAGATGATGTTGTTGCAAACACAATATATTTTTCATCTGGTGCAAACATTGATGGCCAAGATGTTAGCATTGGGGATTTGCGTGTATCTGGTGATATGTCGGGGTTTCGAAATGTCAGTGCATTGCGTATCAATGAAGGCAATAAATTTACGACATCTGGTCGGGTTATTGCAGACCGTGTTTCGGTTACAGAAAAGATAAACATCGGCAATAACCTAGTTTTAAAGTCAGACAGTGCCAGCACAATCAGTGGCTTTACAGGCGTTTCGGTCAGTTCTGTTATTGCCCCATATATATCTGCCGAAGAAATGATTTTTTATGAAAACTTTGGTTTGACAGTTTCGGGTGAATTATTGATGTCAACGGTTTCACCTATAAAGATTGGTGATTGGGTTTTTCCATCGACCAAACCGCCACGTTTTTCTAAATTTACATTATCACGTGGTGAAAATCCATCAGCACCCAAACGCAATGCTTTTGCACCATTGGTTCGCAGTGGTTGGTCTGAAACCGCAGACACGCCATCGACGATTTTACCAGTGTTGCCAACAAATAATTAAACAGGATAAAAATTGAACGCACGAACCAAGATTTTTGCTAATAAGAATTCTTCTCAAGGCTCTATGCTGATAGAGTTGATGCTAAGCGTTGCATTGGCGGCTTTGATAATTCCGTATGCGTTTCGTTATCAGCAGTCTTCTATTTTGCGGGCTCAAAACATTGCGATAACAAATCAGATGACAGAAATACAGGTTGCGCTGGAACGGTATATAATTGCAAATCGTCCTGAACTATTGCGAACAGTTGGTCGAAATATTACACGGGTTAGTATTTCAGAACTTGAACCCTATGGTTTGCCTGAAAGTGTCTTATCCCAAGGTGATGAAAAATATCAGTTGCGTATTTTGAAATCAACCGACATAACTGGCCCTTCGACTTTACAGGGTGTTGTAATTCGTGCATCTGATGACATTACTCCGCTTCGAACACGTGAAATTGTGAATTTGTCTGGTGGTTCGATGGGATTTATTGATGGCACACACGCATATGGCACATTTGGGGCGTGGCACACAGACAGCATAGATTTAGGTGTCGATACAGATAATGCGATTATTGAAACAACGTCGATAAATCGTGATAATGCACTGCATTTATGGCGTGTTCCGTCAAATAATCCGGATGATGCAAAAATGCAATCGCCTTTGAATTTAGGTGGACACGACATAACAGGCGTAAAGTTTTTAAATGCAGATTATACTGATTTTTCTGAACGTCTAACTGTTGATAAGACTGTTTCAAGTAATCTTATTTTTAGTAATCGGCCAACAATCAACAATGGCTTCAAGGTTGTTTCTGCGAACGTTTCTGGTATGTTATCATCAGATGCCAAGAATATGGAAATATCTGGCCAGTTGTCATTGGCTGATTTGGCCAAGATGTCATCACTAACTGCGGGCAATTTGTGGGTATCGAATTTGACTTTGGGAGGCTTGTCTATAGATTCCAGCAAAAAATACGCCTTGCTAAAAGTCAACCAAGCCCTTGATATGACATCGGGTCATATTGATGCGATGTTTGTGTCTGTCGGTTTTACAGGCTCTATCACGCCACGCTTGATTGTTTATGATAAAGTTGTTGATTCTGTAAATTCGGACTATTACTGGGATGCGTCATTAAATCGAGCAAATTTTAATGATGCCTCATTTGTTGAATTAAATCGTATGGCGACCTTGGCGACAATATCCGAAGGCGATAAATCAACGGCATCAGGTCAAATATTTGGTTCTGTATCTGCGAACAAGAACGCAACGGTTGCGGATTATATGAACGCAATCCGTAAAATTCAAACCCAGGTTCAGGAAAAATATCGCTTGTTGAATTTAGAATAAAATATGGTATAAATATCACTATGAAAATAAAATGCGACTTTTGTAAAACAGAATATTCGTTGGACGAAAATCCAAATTCGTCGGTCAAATGTGCACTGTGTGGCAACACCTGGACGGTATCTGCACCGCCACGCAAAAATTCTATATTGATGTTTATTGCGTCATTGTGTGCATTGCTGTCGGCGATTGTATTTACTGCTGCGGTTATCACGCATCATCAGGCCAAGCGGGTTGTTCTTGGTCCATTGGTTGCGACAGTATCAGGTGTTGATACAATAACTGACGAAGAAGGCGTTTCGCACTTGGTGGTAAATGGCACGATTGAAAATATATCAAGCGAGATTTATGGTGTTCCTGATTTGATAATTGTTTCGTCTGACCAAGAGGGGCGTGTTTTAGCACAACAGAAGTTTATGCCATCAGCAACATTGCTAGATTCTGGTGCGACTGTAAATTTTCGTCATATGTTATCGCCTCAGCCTGCTGGTGTAAAAAAGATATCTGCACGGTTGGCTGATTTACAAGTGCCACAAGGGGATAAAAAATGAAGAAATTGATATTGTCATTATGTTCGTTGTTTGTTGCCACGGTGGTGTTTGCGGCTGATGCCCCCAGTCCACGGGTTAGTATTTTTTCAACCAGCACAGATTGGCAGGGTGTAACGGGGCTGACTTTGAACGAGTATAATGGGAAATTTATTTCTGATAAAAAATTGGTTGGTCGTGGTCTAGTTTTGTATTATTTGGACGGTTTTCCGTGTTATGGATTGGGTTATGGTGTTCGTGTATGGGTTGCCCCTGACGGCAAGACAGATAATGATTTGCACATTGCGTGTGTGGCGGCACCGACTGAAATCAAGTTTGCGTATCGTAATGCCACTCGTGATGCAGACCAGGCAACGACAACGGGGCTTTTGACATGTCCTGTATCTGATGACGGTCGTGAATTGACGATTGATTTATCTGAATGCACGGTTGGTCCTGATTGGGACGAATATAAATAGGTTTTGTTATTATGGTTGAAATTCGTGAATTTATTGTATCTGAAACTGATGAATTGACTCGCTTGGATAAGTTTTTGTCTGGCAAAATGCCTGAATTTTCCCGCAGCGAGATTCAGCGTTTTAACGTCCGCCATCTTGATGGCAGTGCTGTAAAGTTTTCTGAAAAAATCCGCCTGGGTGATGGTTTTACTGTCGAAGTTCCAGCCCCCCAGACCGAAGTTGCGACTGAAAATATATCGTCTGATTTTGATCTGGATATTTTATACGAAGATGATGATATCATTGTGATAAACAAGCCACGTGGTGTTGTTATGTATCCGTCTGCTGGCAACAAGACAGGCACATTGGTTCAGAATATTTTATCACATACACATCTGTCTGCACTGGGTGGTGCGACCCGTCCGGGTGTTGTTCATCGTCTGGACAAAGACACCAGTGGTGTAATGGTTTTTGCGAAATCAGATGCGGCATTTCGTGAGCTGGTGCGTGTATTTTCAGAGCATGATTTGACCCGCAAATATATTGCATTTACCTGGGGATTGCCGAATTGGGAGGTTGCCGACATAACCGGCAATATCGCTCGATCATCACGAAATCGTCAAAAAATGACAATGGTGAAAACTGGCGGAAAAAGTTCACATACCGAAGTGGCGGTAATAAACGCCTGGTCCCGTGCCAAGGTTTCCGAAATGCGTTGCACTTTGTTCACTGGTCGGACTCATCAGATACGTGTTCACTTGTCTGCCCATGGATTTCCTGTTTTGTGCGACCCGTTGTATGGTCGTGGTGCGGCACGTCTGGGGTCTGTTCGTGATGCTGAATTGCTGGATTTTTTAAAGAATCATAATGGCCAGATGTTGCATGCCGAAGTTTTGGAATTTGCCCACCCTATAACAGGTGAACAAATGCGTTTCAAGACCCGTTTGCCCGAAGATATGATGGAATTGAAATATATCCTGGACGACATTGGTTAAACGGCCTATTTTTCGCTTTCCATCCCCCTGTTTTTATGTTAGAATAAAGTAATAAAATATGGAGTAAGGGGATGTCATTTCTCAAAAACACGGTAAGTTTATTGGCGTTATTCAGCGTAATACCTGCGGCGTCTGCTGTTACGGCACGTCCTAGTGTATTAAATTCTGCTTCGTCACGTCGTATGCCAACAATGACGGCATACATCACAAGCACTGGAAACAGTGGCACAACAACGACTGGTGGTTCGAACACAACATCATCGACATTGTTGGCGAATGCTGAATGTATTGACGCATATACCCAGTGTATCAAGGGTGCTGACGCATGTGGCTCTGGGTTAGAGGAATGCACAACCAAGGTTTTGTTTCACGGTAAAATGCCTCAGTGTTTATCAACATTGGCTCAGTGTTCGTCTGCTGGTGTGAACAGTCTGTTTGGAACATCGAATGTATCTGCGTTAAATAACGTTGCGACAAAAAACGCATATGGTGAAATTACAGAATATACATACCCAACTGACGGCAGTGTGTTGGGGCAGATGATATCTGCTGCTGCGATTGAAAACAAATACGACACATCTGCATGCGTTCGTCGTTATTCATCGTGCCTACGCAAGGAAAGTGTTTGTGGTGCAGACTTTGAATTGTGCACTACTAATACCGAGTTTAAAAAACAGCGTGTTTATTGTGATTCAACATTGGCACGTTGTCAAAGTGATGGTTTGATTGAATTGTTTGGGACTGCGTCTATGACGGCAACACCGACTGCGTCCAGCCGTATTGGCGAAATGATTACCGAAGGGGCTGCCCTGGCAGCAGTAAATGCTGTTTCAACCTGCTACAAAGTTGCTGACCAGTGTATGTTAAATGCGTGTGCAGCCAATCCTTATAAATGTTACGAAGAAGCAACAACCGAAACAGTTGCTATCGTTGATGCAATCAATAACGGAACTGAAATTACTGCTGTTGCTGAATCGTCAGATGTATCTTCAATAATCAGCAAGTCTGATGTTGCAGCATATCTGCGTAATTCCTGTATGGATACAATCGGTTCTAATAAATATTGCTATGCAACATTTATTGGCGATGGTCAGATGCCAACATCTTCACAGTTGCGTGACGAAGACAACCAGGCTGAAATCTATGACCTGGCATACGGTGCACGCTATAATTCTGGTATGAAGGCCAAGATCACGGAACTGGTAAACAAATTCGATACCAAAGCCAAAGAAAAATGTGTTGAAACAATTAAATCATGTGCAATGCGTGTTTGTGGTGGCGGTTCAGGTGCGGCCTGCTATTCTCAGGTATTTGGTGCAACCGATAAATCAATCAATAACGATTATTCCCGTAACGAGATTAAAACCGGTTGCCAGTCTGTAATCAACACAGACGCAAACTGCAAATATGCGGCTCAGAATCCAAACGCAACAGGCACATATAAATATTCATTTATGGATGCCGATGCATTTGATGTCTTGTTCCCAGAATATGATGGTGGGGCAGGGGCTGATCCAATTGGTGTAATTGCATCATTAAATGCATCATTGGCGAATAATTACAGCGATGCCGCCTTGGCCAAGATGAAAAAACAGTGCCAATCCGTAGCGACAAGTTGTGTGAAGTCAATGTGTGGTTCTGATTATGTAAATTGCTATCGCAACCGCACAGATATTTATTCTTCTTTGACGAACAGTGGCGATGCTGACTTTGATAAATCAATGAACAAGGTTGGCGGTGTTCTGGATTACACAATTGTTTTGGGCTTGTGCATTGATACAGTTAAAAATGCCGATATTTGTTCAGAACACTTGGCGATTGAAACAAATAAATTGAAAATCAGCAACACAAATAAAACAGCCAGCTGGGGCGATACCGGTTCTGTCCGCAGTGAATGGATTGATGCAGGTGGCACATCGAAAATGGAAGGCACAACCGAAACTGTTCAGGCAACTGACGAAAACGGTAATAATTTGTGTTCTGACAAATGTGGCAACCAGGGTGCATGCTATACAACCAGCACAGACGCATCATGTGGCACATATGAAACACCTGTTATGATTTCATATACAACGTATGTTGAAACCCAGGCTGCAAACACATTGTTCAAAGACCTGATTTATGATCTTGAAATCGAAGCCCAGGCAAAATATAACGCCAAATTGACGAAACAACAGAATATGTGTATGTCGTCAAACAACGGCGGAATTTTGGGTAAAAACGATACAGGTTCAACATTTATGTGGTCAAAACTGCGTGGCGGTCGTGTTCCTGCGAATTACCCAGTTGCGGGTTTGAAATCAACCCAGTTCATGGCCAGTAATGACCTGTATGGTTCGTTCTGCCGTGTTCGTATAACATTGCAATCAGACGACCGTGAAATTCAAAAGGTCTTGCAAGACGGTGCAACATGGTCAACGGCATATTTTGCTGCTGGTGACACATTTACATGCGGTTCATGGATTCCATTGACTGAATTGGAAAGCATTGCAACCAAGGTTGCAGACGAAGCCCGTTCAGATCGTCGTGAAAAATACGGTGATATGAAAAATTGGGCAACCGTTATCGGCACATTGGGTGGCGGTGTTGGTGGTGCATTCCTGGGTGCTGGCATCCAAAAGGGCGATATCTTTACTGGTTTGACGGGCAAAAACAAAGAAAGCATCAAGAAACCAGCAAAGTCAAACGAAGAATTGGCAAAACTTTGCGAAAACTATTCAACCGAAGCCCAGAATAATTTAGGCAAGGGTAGTTTAGGATATCGCAATGCGACTGCAAAACAGTTTGGCGAATATGCTATTGGTGTTGCAAAACAGTTAAAGGTTAACGAAAGTCTTGTCTCTGATGTTCAACAAAAATTGTCAGACTTGACCAAAGAATACAAAGAGATTGTAACAACAGATGCTAACAACACAGTGAAGGTGACAGCGGATAAACAATACGAAACTGCAGAAACTGCCGCCAGAACTGCTTTGCAGGATTTGATTCGTCAATGTTCTTTGATGAAGGATGTAGAAGAATCAAAGGCAGAAGACAAAGAAAAATCTTGGTGGAATAAAACAGGTGCTGGCACAACAATCGGTGGTGTTGTTGGTGCGGTTGCTGGCGGTGTTCTGGCAAACACAGTTGTCGGCAGTATCCAAGACCAAGAATTAAATAATGTCGAACGTGCGGCCTATGACGAATTTATGAACAGCGTCGGTTCAAAAATCCGTTGCTTTATCGGCCCAGACGAAGTCGGTATGTATGGCGACATTATTTCGACCAGTATGGAATAATCCATAAAATAAAAAATCCTCCCTGCGGAGGATTTTTTATTATTGTTCAAGGTTTGAACAGAAATAAAAACTTAGAAGCCATAGAATAAAAACGTTCTTTAATCAGACTAAAATTTATGATATAATCATAGGTATGAAAACCAGGATTCTTATTTTTTCGTCGCTGCTGTGTTTATGTGCAGCACGCACTGTGTCTGCATCTGATTGTTCGGGTGCCGGCTGTAATGTTGATGTTTTAACATATGATGGATTTGAATGGATTGCACCAGCTGCATCGAACACGGCGGTGGCACAATCATCGTTGGCACTAAGTGATGTGGACGATGGAACGACAAATCGGACGGTAATATTTGCTACACCAACATATATTCCAGAACCACCAACCTGGATGGAATCCGACCCAAATGCATCTATTATGCCAGTGGCACAAAATTTACCTGCCCCTGTTCGCAACGTTGATGTCAAGGTTTTGTCGATAAAACCTGTTCCAGAAGATACACGCCCTGCATTGTGGGATGGTGTTCACGGAAAATACACTGGCCCAGACGCAGAAAAGACCGTCGATTGGCGTGATGGTGTACCAATTTGGGACGAATCGATAAATGATTACAGATATAAAGACTTTTCAGATTGGTTTTTACAGGCCAGTCCTGAAATCTACGTTCGCCACGTAGATCCAGCAAGTCCAATTGCGATGACGTCTGAAACAATCGATCCTATTGCATTGTATCAACAAAATATGGAAGACGCTGCCACAACACGTGCCCGTGTCGAAGAATTACTTGCCCCTCGCAAACCATCGTCTGATTTATGGTTTGCAAATTCTGGTGCAAAACTTGGCGAACCAGAAACTCAGTTGCAATTGCCGGCACCACGCCCTGAATACACTGCCCAGGATATGAGTAATGTTGTTCGTGAAACATTTGGCACAACTGTTGTTGTGTGGGAAGATGGCTGTCCATTTGAAACTGAAACAGAATGTCAAATCTGGCGTCGCAAACCAATTGTCCGTGAAACAGTTTCGCCACGCAGTCCTAAATTGCGTGATGCCAAGGTGGCAGAGTTTGTTCATGCTGCCGATTGCAACAAACATATCACGGCAAATGAAACAGTTTCTGCACCATTGCTAGACAGATATAAAATGTTGATGCGTTCTGCCCAGGCGTGTTGCACAGACGGAATGGCCTATGCCTTGAAGCAGGCTGGGGCAACTGATGGTTTGGTTTATAAATTCTTGTCAGATGATGCTAACTTCTATGGATTTGGTTCACGTTGTTTGATGATGACAGATCATGACCTAGATACCCAATATCCAAACACTGCAACCGCTGTTGTTGCTGCAGATGTTAGAAATGGTTGTCTATGCCGTGGCCGTCAGTGGTTTCAGGCAATGCTAGCACCTTTCCAACAGGTCTATAATGCTGTTCCAGAATTCAAGGACGCACAATTCAACTATACCTACAAGGACGGTCTGCAACGTGAAATCACAGTTTCGGTCAATAATGACGTTCAAAATGTCCTTAAACAGTTGGAACAGTGTCCATAAAAAAGAAACAAATAATCTCAGGCACCCGATTCGGGTGCTTTTCTTTTTGGATTTTATACCCGTTGTCGCAATGCCGCACTTTATTTAATAATTGCTGGTATGAAGACAAGGCTTACAATAATTGCAATCTTGCTTGCGTTCCCGGCAACAGCAGGGGCAAATTTTTCCAATGGAATAAAAGTTGGCGTTGGTGTTTCAGCAACAAGTGGTCTAAATCTTATCCTTGGGTATCATAATCCAGAACGATCACAAACCTGGCTGCGTAAATTTGGTGTGCGAATCGATGCAGCAAATACCGATTCGTTAAAATCGGCAATCGATTCGGTAATTGATTCGTATATGCGTGATGGTCGTGATGTTGGCGATGGTGTTCGAATCGATGAGGGTAAACTTGATGCATGGCACACAGGCGTTTTGCTTGATTATTATCCGTTTCAGAATTGGTTTCGCTTAACGGGTGGTTATATGTGGGGTGCAATGGATCTGAAATCGTCTATTTATGGCACGGTCCAAGATGCCCCCAGCCAACGATTCTATTTTTACCTAGCAGGTGACCATTATTATTATAACGGCAACAATTTTGGTGGCTTTGCAGAAATAAATTGGAATTATCATGGTCCATATCTGGGAACAGGCTTTGATTTGGGTATATTTTGTGGTTTTTCATTATATATGGATATAGGTGTAGTTTTTGCCTCAAATCCAGCCAAGTTGAGCCTAGATGTCCCCCAACAGCAGTTATATATATATAATAAAGACCAAAATGCCTGGTTGCCGGTCACGATCCCCCAGCTAGACGCAGATGTTGAGCGTGCACAACATGATGCGAATCGTAAATTGAACGATTTTCCTGTATATCCGATGGTAAAATTAGGGTTTGCATACCGATTCTGATGCTAAAAACACGATTCGAACCCATTTCCGAATCATAAAATTTAGTATTTTTTAGGGTCGCCGAATCATTTTTTAGCTAAAAAAAGGAAAAAGTTAAAAAAAAATAAAAAAAAATTATAATAAAAAACGGCGGATTTCTGGGAAAATTTCCTAATTACGAAATTTTTTTAAAAATATTTTTGAAATACCGCTTGACTTTTTCGAAGTTTGAGCACATACTATGCAGGCTTTCAAGTTGAGACAACAAAACAAAAAAGAAACTCAACCCCTGAAATTCTGCGGTTTACGGAACAAACAGTAAGAAACAGGTTCTTGTAAAACACGCAAACATTGTGAATAAAAGCAGCTCATCAAAAATTCAAGAAGGGATGTGCAGACAGTTGAATTTGGAATATCCAAACTTTGACTAAGTCAAAAGTGCATATCCTAGACAGGTAGTAGGTTTACATATTAAACCTCGTTAAAAACTTGTCTTGCGAATAATTATATGTAAAGACGAACTGATTATTAAATAGTCAGCTTTTGTTTATATGCACAGGGACTTACTTAACAGGTTTTTTAGAACTTGAGAGTTTGATCCTGGCTCAGAACGAACGCTGGCGGCAGGTCTTAGGCATGCAAGTCGAACGGATGAAGCGGGTGCTTGCACCTGTGGATTCAGTGGCGCACGAGTGAGTAACGCGTGGGAAACTGCCCACCACTGGGGAATAACGTTTGGAAACGAACGCTAATACCGCATACGCCGGAAACGGGAAAGATTTATCGGTGGTGGATGTGCCCGCGTTGGATTAGCTTGTTGGTGGGGTAACGGCCTACCAAGGCGATGATCCATAGCTGGTCTGAGAGGACGATCAGCCACGCTGGAACTGAGACACGGTCCAGACTCCTACGGGAGGCAGCAGCTAAGAATATTGGGCAATGGAGGAAACTCTGACCCAGCCATGCCGCGTGAATGAAGAAGGCCTTCGGGTTGTAAAGTTCTTTTAGTAGTGAAGATGATGACAGTAGCTACAGAAAAAGCACCGGCTAACTTCGTGCCAGCAGCCGCGGTAATACGAAGGGTGCAAGCGTTGTTCGGATTTACTGGGCGTAAAGCGTCCGTAGGTGGTTTGTTAAGTCAGAGGTGAAATCCCAGGGCCCAACCCTGGAACTGCCTTTGATACTGGCAAGCTGGAGCGTGATAGAGGAAGATGGAATATCTGGTGTAGGGGTGAAATCCGTAGATATCAGATGGAACACCAATGGCGAAGGCAGTCTTCTGGATCATTGCTGACACTGAGGGACGAAAGCGTGGGTAGCAAACAGAATTAGATACTCTGGTAGTCCACGCCCTAAACGATGCATGCTTGTTGTTGGTTTCCTTCGGGATATCAGTGACGTAGCTAACGCGTTAAGCATGCCGCCTGGGGAGTACGATCGCAAGATTAAAACTTAAAGGAATTGACGGGGACCCGCACAAGCGGTGGAGTATGTTGTTTAATTCGATGCTACGCGAGAAACCTTACCGACCCTTGACATCTTGGTCGCGATTTCCAGAGATGGATTTCTTCAATTCGGTTGGACCAAAGACAGATGCTGCATGGCTGTCGTCAGCTCGTGTCGTGAGATGTTAGGTTAAGTCCTGCAACGAGCGCAACCCACGCCCTATGTTGCCAGCGGGTAATGCCGGGAACTCTTAGGGGACTGCCCGCGTCAAGCGGGAGGAAGGTGTGGATGACGTCAAGTCATCATGGTTCTTACGGGTCGGGCTACAAACGTACTACAATGGTGGTAACAATGGGTCGCAATGCTGCAAGGCAAAGCCAATCCTTAAAAACCATCTCAGTTCGGATTGTCCTCTGCAACTCGAGGGCATGAAGCTGGAATCGCTAGTAATCGCTGATCAGAATGCAGCGGTGAATACGTTCCCGGGTCTTGTACACACCGCCTGTCAAACCATGAGAGTCGATTTCACCCGAAGTCGCTAGTTTAACGCAAGAGGACGGCGCCTACGGTGGGGTTGGTGATTGGGGTTAAGTCATAACAAGGTAGCAGTACCGGAAGGTGCGGCTGGATCACCTCCTTTATAGAGAATACCGATAACACGATATCGGTCAAATCCAAAGCGACTGTCTGAATATCTCTTTTTGAATGTGTCAAATCGCTGGGTCAGTAGTTCAGTTGGTTAGAATGCCGCTCTGATACAGCGGAGGTCGAAGATTCGAGTTCTTCCTGACCCACCACTTGTTTTGATGAGGTTGGAATCAGCAGTGTAAAACACTTCTGATTCCAGATATTTCGAAATATCCTCGGAATCTGCTTTTATGCAATGATATTGTTAATCGGTTTTTATGTCGTAAGTTAAAATTTCATAGAAATATGACTTTTTGATTTATTGAACATCGTAATCTCAAATTCTTTCTGAAAGAGTAATCACGAAAGTGATAATTCAATTTAGAAATGCAAGAATCAACTAATGCTTAAAAAACTCATTAAGTGTTATTTTTAATGCTGAAGACATTCTCTTCAAGCATAAGATAAAAAGTAACAAAGGGTGTTTAGTGGATGCCTTGGCAATCAGAGGCGACGAAGGACGTGAAAGACTGCGATAAGCCCGGGTGAGGCGTCAATATCCTTTGACCCCGGGATTTCCGAATGGGGAAACCCAATCCGCATGGATTATCTTTGACTGAATACATAGGTCAAAGAAGCAAACCCAGAGAAGTGAAACATCTCAGTACCTGCAGGAAAAGAAAGCAACAGCGATTCCCTTAGTAGTGGCGAGCGAAACGGGACCAGCCCAGTAGCCGAGATTTTAGTTAGCAAAATGTGATGGAAAGCACAGCAATAATAGGTGATAGCCCTGTATGCGAAAACTAGTTTCTTGGTTCAAGAGTAGAGCCGGACACGTGAAATCCGGTTTGAATATAGGAGGACCTTCTCCTAAGGCTAAATACTCCTGATTGACCGATAGTGAACAAGTACCGT